>CAUYTZ010000133.1:0-3580 GCA_963575695.1 uncultured Gammaproteobacteria bacterium
GGCGGTTGCGGAGCGGCGGCCACCGTATCCCACACCCGCGTGGGCACACCGTTGATCATCGTGACGTGACTGCCAGTGACAATCAGGGATGGATCGGACGGCGCCGCCGTTTCGACCACCGGTTCCATGCCGAGGATTTCGGATTTCGGCCACGGCCCAGGATAGGTAGTCCCATTGCGGCTCACGAATTGCTCTTGGTCATCAATCACCCGCGAAACGTCATCTTCAAACACCCATTGCGTCACAGCGCCCTCCTATTTACTTTGAAAAATGAAATTTGAAGCATTTAGGTTCATAGAACTGGAGTTGGATATCTGATGATCACTCTTCCAGACCCGCCCGCCCCACCATCATACTGCGGACCAAGGTGGTAATTTCCGCCCCCACCGCCACCGCCAGTATTCGGTGTGCCATTGTTTATCGACCCCACTGTCCCACCATTGGCTCCCCCACCTGATCCACCGTTCCCAGGGTTGCAATAAAATGGTGACGATTCACCGCCGCCACCGCCTCCGCCGCCGTAATACACGGCCGATCCCGAGAAGGAGTTCGATATGCCAGGGCCACCGCTCCCTGCTTGCGATGTCGTTCCCGCGCCGCCCACGCCGCCAGCCCCACCGCCTCCCCCGCAAGGATAGGTACTTCCAGCGCCAGCCGAGCCGCCTGCATACCCTTGCCCTCCGGTGCCGGCGCCACCCGCCTGATAACCACCGCCATTACAGCCGCCGCCGCCGCCAGACCCTCCTGATAGACCAGCGTTATTTCCACCTCCGCCTCCGCCGCCGCCGGTAGCAGACGCGATGCCTGCGATCGACGATCCGGAACCAGAAGATCCCCTTTCAACGGTCGCACCCGCCCCCCCAGCCCCGACTGTGACCGCGTATGATCCGACAGCAACCGCGGCCGAGGTTGTCACCACAACGCCACCGGCACCACCGCCCGCGCCGAACGCCTTGCCGCCACCGCCACCGCCGGCAACCACCAGCGCGTCCACGGTATCCACAGCCGAAGCGGATGTAACTTGGAAGGTTCCAGATGCGGTGAATGTGTGGATGGTGTAGCCGCCGGAATAGGTAATTGATCCACCCGTCGCCAATAGCGGATCTTTTCCGGCCATGAAGCCCATGGAAGACCCAAGCAGCATCAACGGAAATCCTTCACGGCTGCGAGATCAATATTGGTGCAGTTTGCAGTGTTCGTGCCGCTCTGCGTCCCAGATGTTGCGATGAACGTCCCCGCCGCCGCATTAGCCTTGGTTGTACACAACTTGAAGCTGTTGGCGTCCACCACGGATACCCAGTACGTCGTGTTAGCTGCCAGCCCCGTCGGCAGCGCCCCGGTGGTCGTAAGCTGGAGCCAGTCGCCCGTCGCCAAGCCATGCCCAGTCCATGACACCACGCCGGGGGTGGCGATGGTGATGGTCACTGCGGCAGTCGTGGCATGCACCACGTCATAGCTCAGCTTGTCCCGGCCGAGCGCCGTCGTGGTCAGCGTCAGTGCAGTGCCACCAGGGACGCCGTAACACCAAGAATAAGCCACCGTGCGCGAGCCGGTTGCATCCTGATATAGATTGATCGACCCGCTCTGCCCAGCGGCGCCATTGGTCGGGACGCCGAGGGTGCGGTTTCCGCCCAGGATGATACTGAAGTTGTTGCCCAACGAAAGATCAACCGCGATGGTCGCGGCGTCAGTCAGGATTACCGGCGTGCCGCGTTGCGCCTTCGTGAAGGTATTGGCAACATCGGTCTTGGCGTAGGTGGCGCTATAAGCCTGGACATTGGTGCCAATCGCCAACCCGAGCGTGGATCGCGCAGTGGTGTAGTTCAGCAGCCCGCTCAGGTTTTCGGACTTGAGCATGTCGCCACTGCCAGGTCCCGCCGGCCCCGTTACACCCTGGATGCCCTGGGCACCCGTCGGCCCAGTATTGCCCGTCGAACCCGTCAGCCCCGTTACACCCTGGATGCCCTGGGAGCCTTGAGGCCCAGTCGATCCTGTGGCACCGGTGGCCCCTGTGGGGCCAGTCGGACCCTGAATACCCTGAACGCCAGCCGGCGCAATCGTCCAATCCGAATACGTGCCAGCCGTGCCAATAGCCGTGACGTTCACGGCCAGGGTTGTGCTGCTGTACGACGTGACTTGGCCGAATAGGAAGCTGTCCGGCGCAGCGGCCGACGCAATCGTTAGCCACGAGCCGAGCGTAAAGCTCTTGCCGCTCTGCGTAGTGAAGGTCTTGGAGCCGGGGCCAACGACGGTGGACGTGTTAGAGGTCGCCGTCAAGCCGGAAGTCGCCGCAGCCGCCGCGTTACTGGCCGAAGTTGCGGCGCTGCCTTCTGAGACTGCCGCAGCCGCAGCCGATGCCGCAGCCGTATCCTGGTAGGTTTTGAAATCAACCAGTAATTGCCACTTCCCCGCAGCCAGGTCGGTGGCGAATACCCCTGAGGTGTGCGCCACCAAGCACTTGTAAAGTTTGCTCTGGGACCAGACCCCGGAATTCGCGATGTACGCCGAGCTTGTCGTCCAGTCTGTGACCGCTACCAGGCCAAAGGTGACATCCGCCCGGAGTTGTTCAGGGCCAACACTCTGATAAGCCAACGCGCCATCGTCTCTCTGGACCTTGGCCAGATTGACCAGTGTCGCATCGAGCGTGGTCTCGATCGCGTCAAATTCAGCATCTAATCCCGCCCCGCTGTGCGGCGTGGTCGGATAGTTCGCGGACCAGTCCGTGAAACACCTCTGCCGATTGTAGGCTGTCGGTTGAGACATAGACCATCATCCTTCGTCGGCCGATCTGATTGTTACGCGCACTATCATAAAAAATCGTCATTATGTCAAGTTTGCTCCAAGATGGAATCTTGTTTATACCCATTGGATTGATATATACCGTGTTTGAAACAATCTTTCTGGGGGTGTTATGAGCGGGTCCGATAGAGAGTCTTTGGTGCAAGATCCGGTCGAAAACGTCGAGATTGCGGCACCTCAAGCCCCGGACGCATCACCGCAAAAACCGGATGCTCCGGAGATTTCCATCACGGAAGTCCAGGATAACAGCGCAGAAACCTTGTCAAAAGAGTTGGTTTCGATCGCTCTTAAGTCGGTTAATGTCACCCCCGATGACCGCCCGCAAGAGCCTAAACCCCTTCAAGATGAGGTGCCGGTTGGCGCGGCGAAGACGGCAGAAGTCGCGGAACCCGAACCCGAACCTGACTGGTTTAAGGATCCCCGCTATACGGCGGTAACGCAGGAACGTGACCAGTTCCGTGCGCAGGCCGAGTCTTATCAGGTGGTCTCAGGGTTCCTGGCCGATTCGGGGTTGACTTCAGACCATGGCGCGGAAGCGTTGATGGTTGCGCGCGACGTGGTTAAGAACCCGGCCGCCGCGTTGCAGAAGATGGAAGCCTATGCCGCGGCCCTACGCCGGCAACTTGGCCTTGAGCTTTCGCCCGATCTCTCCGCAGCGGTCGAACGGGGCGAAATCTCGGAAGACCACGCGCGGCAGCAAGCTCGGCTGGTCGCGGAGCATCAACAGCTTCGGCAGCAAGCCAACGCGCAGCAGCTTCAGATTCAAACCGGGCAGCAGCAA
>CAUYTZ010000134.1:0-8465 GCA_963575695.1 uncultured Gammaproteobacteria bacterium
GTGGCGGTGGTGCTGGCGCTGGTTCTGGCCACCGGTTTCAGCCATTCGGCATCGGCGCGCATGGCGTTGGTGGTCGGGGGGCTGGTCGCGCTCGCCGGCTGGGTGGCACCACGGACCACGGCTTGGAGTCTGGCCGTGGGACTGGTGGCGTTGGCGTTGGCCTGGCCATGGCTGGCTCGGCCGATGCTCGATACCTTCAGTGACCAGGAGACGATTCCCTTCACCTGGCGTCACCGTATGGAAATATGGGATTACCTGTCGTTCCGGATCGTGGAGCGGCCATGGTCCGGCTGGGGGGTCAATGCCGTGCCGCTGTTGTCGATGGCCACCGAACCGCCAAGAGTCTATCACTGGTCGCACTTTCCGCCCAGCCATGCTCACAGTGTCGCCTTGCAGCTTTGGATTGAGTTTGGGTTGCCGGGAGTGATCGCCGGTCTGGCTGCCGGGCTGGCGTTGCTGGTCCGGGCGGCGGGATTGCCGGCGGGATTGCGTCCGTTCGGTCTGGCGACTTGGGCGGCGGGTTTGATTCTGCCGTTGTTTGGTTATGGCGTGTGGACCGACTCGTTGCTGGCGACGCTGGCGTTGGCGGCGTTTATTTTAGCGGTGTTGGCGCGAAGGTCGGCTTCATTGCATGGGATGGTCAGAGGAACAAGCGGATGAAGGTGCTTCAGGTAATGATGGGCCGTGGCAATGGCGGGGCGGAAACTTATTTTGCCGATGCTGTGCTGGCGCTGCATGCCTCTGGGCTGGAGCAGGTGGTGGTTAGCCATCCGTCTTCGATCCGCTATGCCGAGTTGGCCAAGGCCGGGGTTCGGCTTAAGCTGCGGAATCGGCTGGCGGCGCTGTGGCCGTGGCCATCTTTGATGATTCGCCACATCATCGCGCGCGAAAAGCCGGATGTGATCCACTGCTGGATGCGCCGTGCCGCATCGCTGGTGCCGGCCAGCTCGATTCCAACCATCGGCTGGTTCGGTGGTTATTACGATCCGGCCCATTTCTCGTCGTGCAGCCATTTCATTGGCGTCACCCGCGATATCGTTCAGCACATGATCGCGAAGGGTGTTCCGGCCGAACGCGCTTCGGTGGTTCACACCTTTCCCAACCTGCATCCCGAGCCACCGCTCGACCGGCGTGAACTGGCGACGCCTCATGACGCTAAGGTGCTGCTGGCGCTGTCGCGGCTGCATCCCAAGAAGGGGCTGGACACGCTGATTCATGCCTTGGTCGATTTGCCGGAGTGTGTGGCCTGGATCGCCGGCGACGGCCCCCTGGAAAACGAATTGCAGGATTTGGCCGGCACCTGTGGTGTGGCCGAGCGGGTGCGTTTCCTGGGCTGGCGCACCGACCGTACCGCGCTGTTGCGTGCGGCCGATGTTTGCGTGCTGCCGTCGCGCTATGAGCCCTTCGGCACGGTGGTGGTTGAGGCCTGGGCGGCCGGCGTGCCGCTGGTGGCTTGCGCCGCCGCTGGTCCCAAGGCCCATGTTAACGATGGCGTGGATGGGTTGGTTGTCCCAATTGACGACGTGGCGGCGTTGGCCGCAGCCTTGCGCCGAGTGATCGACGACAGTGAATTGCGTCGCAGCATGATCGTGGCTGGGCGTCAGACCTATTTGCATGGTTTCACCCGCGAGGCCTCGGTGCGGGATTTGACCGCGATTTACAAGCGTCTGGCACAATAGGGTGGTCTCTCTGGAGGGTGGTCCCTGGAAGGGTGGGTCCAGAGCAACGCCCTGGTCGCCGAAGGCTAAAGTAAGGAATTGCCCATGCTGAAGCTCAGTGCTTTGGTCGTCGCCCACAATGAACAGGACCAGTTGGCCGATTGCTTGGCCACGCTTGGGTTCGCCGACGAAATCGTGGTCGTGCTCGACCGTTGCACCGACGACTCGCGCGCCGTCGCCACTCGTTTCACCGATTGTATTCTGGAAGGCGGCTGGCCGATCGAAGGCGACCGCCGCAACGCTGGCATCGCCCATTGTTCCGGCAATTGGGTGTTGGAAATCGACGGCGACGAGCGGGTCTCGGCAGAGTTGGCGGCTGAAATCCGCGCCGTGATCGAAAGTTCCCCTCATACCCGCCACAATGTTCCGGTCGATAACCATGTCGGTGGCCGGTTGATCCGCTATGGCTGGGGTGCGGCGTTCGGAGTCGGTTCCAAGGCGATCCTGTTTCGGCGCGAAGCCAAGACTTGGGGTCGGGAACGGGTTCATCCTAATGTCATTTTTACCGGCACGCGCGGGCCGGTATTGACCTGCCGCCTGACCCATTACGTCGATCGCGACATTTCCGATATGATTCGCCGACTGGACCGTTACACGACCGCTCATGCGCTTGATCTGCGCGACGCCGGCGTTCCCGAAACTTTCGGCCACAACGTTCGGCGGATGTTCGCCCGCTTCTATAAATGTTACGTTAGACGCAAGGGGTATCGCGAAGGTCGTTGGGGTTTTTTGTTGGCACTGATGGCGGCGCTCTATCCCATCCTGTCCTACCTGAAGGCGGTGCTTGAGGTGCCCGGTGATCGTTATGATCCATGATTGACAGACATGACTTCGGCGACGCCTTGGGAAGGTTTTGGGAAGGTTCTGAGTCATGATCCGATTCGGCCTGTTGCCTTCTTTCGTCATTTGCTGCGGAGTGGTGGTCATGCTCGGCCTGCTCGCGGTGTTTGGCGTCAATCTGGATGCCGAATATGATCAGGCCATGGTTACGGCCACACGCACCTCGCGCACCCTGGCCGGTATGCTCGACGAGCATGTGGCCCGCACCGCACAGTCGGTGGACCTGACTCTGGCCGCTCTTGCCGACCGCCTGACCTATCAGAAGAGCTTGGATGGTGGTCGCGATCCGGGCACCCATGAGATGCTGCGGCGGATAATTGGGGAATCGCCCCTGCTGCGCGCGCTGGTGGTGGTCGATGCCGACGGCAAGGTGATTGTCGATTCGGCATCTTCGCCGGTGCGGCCCTATTCGGTTGCCGGACGCGGTTTCTTCGCCGCAGTTCGCGACAGTCGCGGTGAACGGATGGTGACTGACACCATCGAACGTGGCCGTTATCTGGATGGCAACGGCAGCGCCGCCCAGGTCTGGCATCTGGCGATGGCCCGGCGGCTGGAGACGGGGGGCGTGTTCGCCGGCGCGGTCGTGGCGGTGGTTAATCCCAACTATCTTCAGTACATCCATACCCCGCTGACGGAAGACAATGGCGTTACCGTATCGCTGTTTCTGCGTGACGGCACCTTGATCGCCCGCTCGCCGGAAGCGGAAGCGGCAATCGGTCGCTCGTTTGCGGACTCGGCCCCGTTTCGTGACGGGCTTGACGGCCACGAGCGAAAATCGTTGATCGATCGTGACCCGATCGGCAACCGCTCCAGCATCCTCATTTGGCACACGACCTCGGCTTGGCCGCTGGTGGCTTTGGTGGCGATGCCGGCTGAAACCGTGCTGGCTCATTGGCGGGACGAGGCCTGGACCAATGGCCTGATCGTGATTCTGGTCGGCTTGACCATCGCCGGCCTGGTCACGCTGCTGGTGATCGAAGTTCGTTGGCGGAGTTCGTTGCAGGCTACGCTGCATGAGAATCTGTTGGCCCTCAGCCGGCTCAACTCTGAACTTGATGGCCGGGTTGAAGAACGCACCGCGCAGTTGCGCAGGGAAATCGCCGAGCGCCGTCAGGTCGAAACCGAATTGCGGAAACTGGTCCGAGCGGTGGAGCAAAGCCCGCTGTCGGTGCTGATCACCGATCCGGATGGCAAGATCGAATACGTTAATCCCTATTTCTCCGAAGTTACCGGTTATTGTGCCGAAGAAGTGATCGGAAAGAATCCGCGCCTGCTGCAATCGGGCTGGACGCCGGCGGCCGAATACCGGCGGCTATGGGAAACCATCACCTCGGGTAAGGTTTGGCGCGGCGAAATTTACAACCGAACCAAGAGCGGTGAAGTCTATTGGGAACTGGCATCGGTTGCGCCGGTGCGCGGTGAAGATGGCAAGATTACGCATTACGTTGCGGTCAAGGAGAACATCACCCAGCGCAAGCGGGCCGAAATTGAACTGATGGCAGCCAAGGAGCGGGCGGAAGCGGCCAGCCTGAGCAAATCGCAGTTCTTGGCCACGGTTAGCCATGAGCTGCGGACACCGCTGAACGCGATCATTGGTTTTTCCGACATCATGGCAGCCAAGCTGTTCGGTCCGTTGGGCGATGCTCACTATGATGACTATGCTCGGTTGATTCTAGAAAGCGGGCACCACCTGTTGTCGCTGGTCAACAACATCCTGGATATGGCTAAGATCGAGGCTGGAAAATTTCAGATCCGTGAGGCGGTGGTCGAGGTCAGAGCCGTCGTCGGCTTGGCGCTGGAAATGGTTCGGGCCCGCGCAATGGCTGGTGGTCTGGAGCTGACCTTTGATTTCCCGCTCAGGCTGCCGGATTTGTGCGCCGATGAACAGGCGCTGCGTCAGATTATGATTAACTTGCTGTCGAACGCGGTCAAATTTACCAAGCCCGGCGGCCGGATCACGGTGCGCGGCGGCATCAGTCCTACCGGTGAATTTGTGCTCAGTGTCATAGATACCGGCATCGGCATCTCGCCTGAAGATATCGAAACCGTGTTGGAACCGTTCGGTCAGGTGGACAACGACCTCGCCCGGCGTTACGAAGGCACCGGGCTGGGCTTGCCGCTGTGCCGGTCGCTGGCCGAAATGCACGAGGCTCAACTTGAAATTGAAAGTCAGCTTGGTGCTGGCACCATGGTTTCGATCCGGTTTCCCAAGGAACGGGTTGTGGTATCCACCGCCGCCGTGGTCTGAAGGCGGCTGGGTTTGAATGGTGGGTGCCGGCCTGATTCCTAATCAGAAAGCGAGAGGCGATGACGGCGGAACAGTTTCTGTTTCAGGTTTCGGTGCTGGCCCTGCCGACGGTGTTGGCGATTACCCTGCATGAAGCCGCGCATGGCTTTGCCGCCTGGCGCTTGGGCGATGACACCGCGTGGCGGGCGGGCCGGGTCAGCTTCAATCCGCTGCGTCACGTCGATCCGTTCGGCACGGTGATTCTGCCCGCAATTCTCTACTTCACCACCCATTTCTTGTTCGGTTGGGCCAAACCGGTGCCGGTCAATTTCAGCCGGCTCAACCATCCTCGACGCGATATGGTGCTGGTTGCCCTCGCCGGACCGGGAATCAATTTTGCGCTTGCGATCGGTTCGGCGCTGCTGCTGGGCTGGGTTGATCTGCTGCCGGCGGTGGCAAGGGACTGGGCCGCGCAGAATCTTGAAAACTCGGTGATCATCAACGTGCTGCTGGCGGCGTTCAACCTATTGCCGCTACCGCCGCTGGATGGTGGGCGGGTCGCGGTGGGCCTGCTGCCGCTGGTCTTGGCCCGGCAGTTGGCGCGAATGGAGCGGTTCGGCATTGTGTTGCTGATGGCAGTGCTGTTTTTGCTGCCCTATGTCGGGGCCCGGTTGGGCCTGCGTTTGGATTTGATCGGCTGGCTACTCGACGGACCGGTGACGTATCTGTTCAACCGGATCATGGTCCTGGCGGGTTAGGGCCGGCGAGCGCGTAAGGAGTGCCGCCGATGACCACCACGCCCGTTATTGTCCCCCCCGTTTTTGTTGAAGATCCGCCGCAGCCCCAGCGCGGCGGCGGTGTTGTTGTTGTGGGCGGTGATGCCGATTCCGACGACGCGGCCGAACAGTTGCGGCTTGATCTCAACGGCTTTGAAGGCCCGATTGATTTGTTGTTGACCCTGGCGCGCGAACGCAAGGTCGATATCACCCGCATCTCGATTCTGGATCTGGCCGACCAGTATCTCGCCTTCATCACCGAAGCCCGTTTTCTACGGATCGAACTGGCTGCGGATTATTTGGTCATGGCCGCATGGCTGGCTTATCTCAAATCGCGGCTACTTTTGCCGGAGCGGGAGCCGGCAGAGGAGCCGGCGGCGGAGGAACTGGCTGCGGCGTTGGCGTTCCAATTGCGCCGGCTGGAGGCGATGCGCGTGGCTGCCGGTCGGATGATGGCCCGGCCGCAGTTGGGGCGCGAGGTTTTCGATCGCGGTGCGCCGGAAGGGATTGAGATTCACAAGACGACGGTATTTGAGGTCACGCTTTACGACCTGCTCCAGGCCTATGGTCAACACAAGCGTCGCCAGGAAACCGCTGTCTTGACCATCGCGCCGCTGGAGTTGTTTTCGATCGAAGATGCCGTGCGCCGGCTGTCGGCGCTGCTTGGTCAGATGCCGGATTGGGCGACTCTGATCAGCTTCCTGCCGCCGGAGCTGGGCACCGACCCGCTGCTCCGTCGCTCGGCCTTGGCCGCAACCTTTGCGGCGATTCTGGAACTGACCAAGGCCGGTAAACTAGAATTGCGCCAGGATCAGGCATTCGCTCCGATCTGGGTGCGGGGAGCTTCGGCCGCTGGCCGGGAAAGCGTCTAAGCGATGGCTGTGGCCTTGCCTAAATCTCAGAGCCGAATCAATCTCCTAAGGCGCTGGTTGCGGCGCTGGTTCCTGGTGTTGCAAGAACGCTGGTCTGATCTTCTGCCCAAGCTGCTGCCGCGCCCGCGCCGGCTGCGTGTCTTGACCGGGCCGCAGCGCTTGCTGGCGCTGGCACCACCGCTGTTGCAACCACCGTTGTCGCAGGTGTCGCTTTCACCGCCGGTGGAAACCATTGATGCCGAGGCGGCGGTCGCTGAGGGGGGCAAGGCTGAGGCTGTCGAAGGCAACGCCGAACCGAACCCGCCGCGAATGGCGACCGTAACCACGAAGCAGGTTTCGGTTGTGCCGATGGCGAGTTTGGCTGAGATCGTGCCCGAACCGGAGCCGGTTCTTCAACCGGAGCTGGCCTTCGCCGAGATGGAGGAGGACGTGGACTCCCCGGCGATGCTGGAACAGGCACCGGATTTGCACTTGCGTTTGCTGGAAGCGATGCTCTTCGCCTCCGCCGAACCGGTCGATGAGAAGCTGTTGGCCAAGCGCCTGGGTGAGGGTGTGGCGGTACGGCCGTTGCTGGAGGCGCTAAAGCGTCGCTATGTCGGTCGTGGCGTCAATTTAATGAAGCTGGGCAGCGGCTGGGCGTTTCGCACCGCGCCCGATCTGGCCCCGTATCTGCGGGTTGAAGAAGACCGGCGCAAGAAACTGTCGCGGCCGGCAATCGAAACCCTAGCGATCATCGCCTATCACCAGCCGGTGACGAGGGCCGAAATTGAAAGCATTCGTGGGGTTGCCACAAGTAAGGGCACACTTGATTTGCTAATGGAAGCCGGCTGGATAAAGCCGGGGCGGCGGCGGGAGACGCCAGGGCGGCCGTTGACCTGGATCAGCACCGAGAATTTCCTTGATCACTTCGGTCTGGAATCGCTGCGCGACTTGCCCGGGGTCGAAGATTTGCGCGCCGCCGGCCTGCTTGATGCCCGGCCGGTGCTGGCGGCGCTGCCGGGTGGGCCGGGTAATTCACTTCCCGGTCGTGGGCCAGAAAGCGATGAACCGGACGAAAGCTGAACCTTGTCAAAACACTTGAATCAACTCCTAAGATTTATTATAAGGTTGTGATGATGGCGTAATTTGCGTGATGAATATGTCATTTTTGACCAAATTTCAGACCTGTGCCTTGGTGGCGGCAGCCTTGATCTGGGGGACGTTGGCCTCCGGAACTGGGTTCGCGGCCGGAGTCATCGTGTCTGCTGATCAACTCGGGCCAGTTGCCAGCGAGGACGCACCGGGTCGGTCTTCGGTTGGGTATGGCTTGACCCGGGCCCAAGTGGCCCAGGCCAGGGCAGCCTTGCAGCATCGGCGTGCCCTCGCGTTGGCTCGGCGCGGTCAGGCCGGGGTGGTGCGTCATGTTGGTGACGACAGCGCCGGTCGTTTGCAGACACTGGCCTCTCCAGGGGCACCCGCAGGCATGAATTTGATCGCTTCCGATTGCGCCAGCGGTGAACAAGGGGACGCTGGGGCCGCTTATCGCGTTGCTCGTCGTTATCTGTTTGGTTTGGGCTTGCCGCGCAATCCGCAAATGGGCATTTCATGGTTGCGGTTGGCTGCGGCGCGTGGCCATTCCGAAGCACGGCGGCTGATTCAAAGCGTGCCGCGAGCATGGGGGAATGGCCGGCCATCGTGCAAAGCCGGCTCGGGAGGTCTCCGTGGCGGTCGGCCGATGATTTCTCCCATGCCGCCACCGCCGGAAATCATCGCACTGGTTAAGAAGCTGGCTCCGGACTATGGCCTGGAGTCGGGCTTGGTTCTGGCGGTGATTCAAGTGGAATCCGGCTTCCGTTCCAACGTGGTCTCGCACAAGTCAGCGGCCGGGTTGATGCAGTTGATCCCCGGTACCGCCAGCCGTTTTGGGGTGCAAAACGTATTCGATCCCGAAGACAACATTCGTGGCGGCATGAAGTATTTGCGCTGGCTGCTGGCCTATTTTGAAGGTCGGTTGCCTCTCGTGTTGGCCGGCTACAATGCCGGGGAAGGGGCG
>CAUYTZ010000135.1:0-15557 GCA_963575695.1 uncultured Gammaproteobacteria bacterium
AGATTGCGATTCAGGCGGCGATCGGCAGCCGGGTGATCGCGCGCGAAACCATCAGCGCGTTGCGCAAGGACGTGCTGGCCAAGTGCTATGGCGGCGATATTTCCCGCAAGCGCAAGTTGCTGGATAAGCAGAAGGAAGGCAAAAAGCGTATGCGCCAGTTCGGCCAAGTGGAAATTCCGCAAAGTGCGTTCATCGCGGCGCTCAAGATGGGCGATTCTTAATTTAAGCTGATCAGGATCGTCCTAAATGAAGTGGGGCCAGGGGGGCGAAGCCCCCGGCAACCAATAGGCTCGGTGCTATGAAACCCTCATCTGCGGCAACGACCCTGGCCATTGGGCTGGCTGTGGCCGGCTTCGCCCTGTTCACGATCATGGACACCGTGATCAAGTGGCTGAGCGGCAGCTATTCGCTGACGCAAATCGTGTTTTTCAACGCCTTGTTCGCGATGGTCACGATTCTAACCATCGCTGCGCGGTCCGGTGGGTTGGCGGCTTTGCGCACCCGGCGGCCAGGGCTGCACCTGCTGCGGGCCTCGCTGGGGCTGGTCGGTGCCTTCACCGGCTTCTATGCCCTGGGGCTGATGCCGCTGGCCGATTTCTATGCCGTGATCTTTTCGGCACCGCTGTTCATCACCGCGTTGTCGGGGCCGCTGCTCGGTGAGCGGGTTGGCTGGCGGCGTTGGCTGGCGGTGTTGGTCGGCTTTGGTGGGGTGCTGATCATGCTGCACCCCGATCAGGGCATGGTCAGTTGGGGCGCGTTCGGCGCGCTGGCGGCGGCGCTGTTCTATGCTTTGGCCATGCTGTTGGCGCGGGGGATGGGCGGGGATGAACCGGCAGTTACGTTCGCTTTCTACGGAAATATCAATGCGCTGGCAATTTGCGGCTTGCTGCTGCCGTTCAGTTATATTCCCCCAGACTTGGCCGATCTGGGGCGCGCCGCGTTGGCGGGTGCCGCTGGCGGTGTGGCGGTAACTTGCGTGCTGGCCGCCTTCCGTCTGGCTCCGGCGGCGGTGGTGGCCCCATTCCAGTATACGCAGATGGTTTGGGGGGTGTTGATCGGGATGACGGTGTTCGGCGATCAGCCTGATTTGCAGCTGGTCGCTGGTGCCGGTATCGTCATCACCAGCGGCCTGTATTTGCTGGTGCATGAAAGCCGCCAAGTTCAGGTGGCCGAGGCCATCGCCGAAAGCGTGGTCCCCTGAGTCGACAGAAATTGCTGCACTGCAATGCATGGGTGACCCAGCATTACGGGTGGTTTTGTCATCTTGCGTAGTCCGCAGTCCGTTCCGATATCAACCAGGATTAGACCAAATCGTCTCGATTTGGCTCGATTTGGCGGCGCACGGAGGGTTGATCCATGATCATCGATACCAGCGCCCGGCCGGGACCGGGTGGGGCGGCGGCGGATGTCTTGGCACTAGGTCCGATGGAAACTTCTGGTGGTTGTCCGTCGGTGCAGTTGACCGGGCGTCACCGTCCGGTGCTGGCCGGAGGGAACCCGGTGTTGGTTATTCTGACGGGTCATGCCGCGGTTTCCGACACCGTGCGTCATGTCCCGGTTTCCGACACCGTGCGTCATGTTCCGGTTTCCGATACCGAGCGCCATGTTCCGGTGGCTGATACCGTACGCCATGTTCCGGTTTCCGACACCGAGCGCCATGTTCCGGTGGCTGATACCGTACGCCATGTTCCGGTTTCCGACACGGCTCCACCCGCTCATAAGCCGTTTCTCGGTACACGCTTCACGTTCTGAAACCTAAGCTTGGCTGGAAGATTAACCTTGCGGGGCTTGCCCGGGTTGAGCGCGGCTGACTATAGTCAGTTGGCACCGGAAGGAGGGGGCGACGCCTCGTTTCCTTGCGCGGCCTAACGACATGGTGGGGCCGATGACCAGATTTTTGACCCGTTCGCTCGCCGCATTCGGCCTGATGGCCCTGTTGGGATCGGCGGCGGCGGCGATGGTCGCCTACCGGCTGTTGTTCAGCACGCCGACGTTGCCAGAAACCATTGTCCTGCGCTTTGATTTTCAGCAGGAACTGAGTGAGGTGGCGTCGAACACGCCGTTGCCGCGCTCGTTGGTTGGCAGCGACACCACGGTCCGTGATGTGGTCGAGGCGTTGGACCGGGCCCGCAGCGACCATCGGGTTAAGGGCTTGGTGGCCAAGCTGGGGGGTGATGGGTTGGGGCTGGCCAAGAGCCAGGAACTGCGCGCCGCGATCGAGCGTTTTCGCGCTTCCGGCCGTTTTGCCCTGGCCTATGCCGACAGCCTGGGCGAATTCGGTCCTGGCAATCAGGCTTATTATCTTGCCAGTGCCTTCGAGCAGATCTGGCTACAGCCGATCGGGTTGGTTGGGCTGACCGGGTTGAGCGCGGAGGTGCCGTTCGCTCGCGAGGCGCTGGACATGGCCAAGGTCGAGCCGGCCTTCGGTCATCGCGAGGAATACAAGAGTGCGGTCGAAAGCCTGACCGAACGCGGCTTGACCAAGCCGCATCGCGCGATGCTGGAAAGTCTGCTCGATGATTTGACCGGGCAACTGGTTGCCGGCATCGCCGAAGGCCGCAAGCTGGAGCCGGCGGCGGTGCGGGCGCTGATTGACCGTGGTCCGCTGCTGGCCAAGGAAGCGGTTGAGGCCAAGCTGATCGACCGGTTGGGCTATTGGGATGAGGTGCTGGACGAGGCCGTTGAACGCGCCGAGGCTAAGGGTTCGGCTGGGGTTGGGGTTGGAGTCCAGGCTGGGGCCGAAGCGGTGATGGTCGAATTGGAGGACTACCTCGATGCCGCCGGTTCGGTGCATGAGAAAGGGCCGCAGATCGCGTTGATTTACGGAGTCGGTGCCATTACCAGCCACGGCGGCAACGATCCGCTCTCGGGCGGTGGCGGAGTCAGCGCCAAAGCTATGGTTCGGGCGTTGGAAGCCGCCGCTGACGATGATGACGTGCGTGCGATCGTGGTTCGTCTCGACAGTCCGGGCGGCTCGCCTTCGGCTTCCGAAACCATTCGCCGGGCGCTGGTTCGGGCCCGGGAAGCGGGCAAACCGGTGATCGTGTCTATGGCCGGGACGGCGGCGTCCGGTGGCTATTGGGTGGCGATGAACGCCGATCGCATCATCGCCGAACCGGCCACTTTGACCGGTTCGATCGGCGTGTTCGCAGGTAAGATCGTGACCGGTGGGCTGTGGCAGCGGCTGGGGGTGTCGTGGGAACGGGTTGGCCGGTCTCGCAACGCCAGCATCTGGTCGGCGACCGAGCGCTATGACCAGCGCGGCCGGGAGCGGCTGGAGGCCATGCTCGATGATATCTACGACGGGTTTTTGCAGCGGGTGGCCGAAGCCCGGCGTATGACGCCGGAGGCGGTGCGCGCCGTCGCCAAGGGCCGGGTTTGGACCGGAGCCCAGGCGGTCAAGCTGGGTCTGGTCGATGAATTGGGCGATCTGGAATTGGCGGTTCAGCGTGCCGCCGAGGCTGCCGGGTTGGGCGCTCAGGCGGCGGTGACGCTGCAACCGTTCCCGCGCCCGCGCTCAACTCTGGAAAAGCTGCTTGATTTGCTCGACGGCGAGGCCGCCGGTTCCGGGCAGGCGAATGCGTTGGTCATGGCGTTGAACCGGGTGCTGGAACCGTTGGCACCGCTGTTGGCCGAAACCGGACCCGGGCCGCAGGCGCGGATGTCGGCGGTGGGGCGTATCCGGTGACCATTCCGGCCATTCCTCGCGCCTCCGTCGAGTCCTCCCTGCGGCGTACGCTCTATCATACGCTTCACCCGGGCTCGCGCTCGGTATCGGCGCGAGTGGTCCGGGGGCTGGTGATGGCGATGGTCGTGATCGGTGTAAGCGGGATTATCATCGCTTCCGATTCTACCGCAGGCAACCGCGACGGGGCGCTGGTGGCGATCGTTCTGGCTGGGTTCACGCTGGAATATTTGCTGCGGCAGTGGGTGGCACCGGAACAGAATTTGATCGAAACCGAGGCTTGGGATCTTGAGGCCACCGGTGAGGCACCGCCGCAGGTTTCGTCCCGGCGCGCGCGCTGGCGCTGGGCGCGTTCGCCGCTGGGCATAATCGATCTGCTGGCCGTGATCCCGATTCCGATCGCTTGGGGCTGCGGGGTGGATTTGGCACTGGCGGAATTGCTGGGCGTGCTGTGGGTGTTTAAGCTGGCGCGCTACTCACCCGGCCTGACCGTACTTGGCCGAGTGATCCAAATCGAACGCGAGCCGCTGCTGAGTGTGCTCTACGCTTTCTTTGTCGTATTGTTGTGCGCGGCGGTGCTGATTCATCTGGTCGAAGGTCCGGTTCAACCGGAGTTCTTCGGCACCGTGCCCAAGGCGCTGTGGTGGGCGGTGGTAACTTTGACCACCACCGGCTACGGCGATGAGGTGCCGGTAACCGCACTCGGGCGGCTGATCGGCGGGGTGGTGATGATGGGTGGGGTGGCGGTGGTTGGTCTGTGGGCTGGTTTGCTCGCCACCGGCTTCTCTCAGGAAATGCGTCGGCGCGAATTCCTCAAGACCTGGGATCTGGTATCGAAAGTGCCGTTCTTTCGTAATGTCGGTGCCGGGACCATCGCCGCGGTCGCGCGTTGTTTGCGTCCGCGCGAAGTGGCTGCGGGGGCCGTGATCACCCGTCGCGGTGATCCTGGTGACTGCATGTATTTCATTGTTTCGGGCAGGGTTGAGGTGCGGATCGTGCCGGCACCGTTGATTCTAACCGATGGCGATTTTTTCGGCGAAATCGCGCTGCTCACCGGTGGCCGCCGTACCGCGACCGCCGCCGCTGTCGCCGATTGCCTGTTGCTGCTGCTGGATATCGCCGATTTTCGCGAACTGGTCGCCTCTCATCCGGCCCTGGGCCAGGCGATCGAGGCCGAGGGGCAGCGGCGGATGCAGCGGTGGTCGGGGCGTGTCGAATCGCGCGACGATAAGGCCTGACGAGGGGCGGTCTCAGTTCCATCCTTAATCAAGTGGGATCAGGGGTTGATTGGATTTTAGATGTTTTCTTGACAAACTCACAGAGCAGCTTAAATCTGGGATGGGTATCGTGCGGTGTGAACGAATGCGGGGGACTGAACCATGTCTGGCGCAGGGACGTTTTTGGTTGTCGATGATGCGCGCTTGGCGCGTAAAATGGTCAGAACCTATGTTGCCAAGGCCAGGCCCGACATTGCCATCGAAGAGGCGACTAATGGTGCCGAAGCTTTGCAGTTGCTGGACGGGGTATCCAACCTGACTTACGTTACCATCGACTACAACATGCCGGGTATGACCGGAATCGATTTGGCCAAGATTATCCGTGAGCGTTGCCCGGCCGCGCATATCGCGCTGCTGACCGGCAATATTCAGGCCCCGTTGCGTCGGCGCGCGGCTGAAATCGGGGTCGGTTTTATCGGCAAGCCGGTTGATGAAGCTAAGATTTCGGCCTTTGTCACCGAGCCTGCGGCCGTGATGTGCTTCGGTTGATTCGCTTCGGGAGGGCAGGGGGGGGGCGGTTCCCTTGCAACATGATCGCGCACGATACACGGCCCTTGCCGTCGGGCACCGCCAGCCCCTATAATAACTGCCCTGCATAGCAGCGTCCGCCCCCCTGACGGCAGCTTGGAGTTGGTTCGGCATGGCCCGCGTTACCGTTGAAGATTGCGTCCTTCGGATTCCCAACCGGTTCGAACTGGTGATGACCGCCGCAAGGCGGGCACGGGATCTTGCCGCCGGCGCCCCGATTACCATCGACCGCGACAACGACAAAAACCCGGTCGTGGCGTTGCGCGAGATCGCCGATAACACGTTGTCGCTGGAAGCGCTGGGCAACGAACTGATTCGCGCCCACCAGAAGCACGTTGAGCCGGAAGAACCGGCGGCGGAAGTGGTCGAATTGATGGCCGGCGAGGCTGCCTGGGCCAAGCCGCTTGACGGCGACGACGATCTGGACGATCTGGCGATAGACGACGAAGAAGGGGATGATGAGGACGATTTCCCGCTCGAAGCCGTGGATGGCGTTGGCGACGGCGTGCCCTGACGGCGGCTTGAGGGAAAAATTGGGGTCGGTGCCCCCGCTGAGGGGCCGGCGGCGCGGCGGGGTGCGGGCGCATGATCCGGCAATATGAGCTGGTTGAACGAGTTAAGGCTTATGATCCCTCCGCCGACGAGGGCATTCTTAACCGTGCCTATGTTTATACCGTCAAGACTCACGGCGCGCAGCTGCGCGCCTCCGGCGATCCGTATTTTTCGCACCCGGTCGAGGTCGCTGGAATTTTGACCGAGATGAAGCTCGACTGCGCGTCGATCGTCACCGGCCTGCTCCACGACACGGTTGAAGACACCGTCGCCACCTTGGCCGACATCGAACGGCTGTTCGGCCCGGAAGTGGCGCGGCTGGTCGATGGCGTGACCAAGCTGTCGCGGATCGAATTGCAGAGCGATCAGACCAAGCAGGCGGAAAACTTCCGCAAGCTGGTGCTGGCGATGTCTGAAGACATTCGCGTGCTGCTGGTCAAGCTGGCCGACCGGTTGCACAACATGCGCACGCTTCATTATTTAAAGAACCAAGATAAGCGTCGTCGCATTGCCCGTGAAACCATCGAAATCTATGCGCCGCTCGCCGCTCGCATCGGCATGGAGAAGATTAAGAACGAGCTGGAAGATCTGGCCTTTGCCGAACTCCACCCCGATGCCCGCGAGTCAATTCTTGCCCAGTTAAAGCGCCTGCGCAGTGAAGGCGGCGACCAGGTTAAGAAAATCGTGCATGAGTTGCGCGATACCGTACACAAGCAGGGCTTGGCCAATGCCACCGTTTCCGGCCGGGAGAAGACCCTTTATTCAGTCTGGGAGAAACTACAGCGCAAGAATGTTACCTTCGAACAACTGTCCGATATCATGGCTTTTCGTATTGTTGTCGATTCGGTTGAGCACTGCTATCAGGCTCTGGGGGCGATTCACGCCGCCTATCCAATGATTCCGGGCCGGTTTAAGGATTACATTTCCACGGCCAAGCCCAACGGCTATCGCAGCCTGCACACCGGCGTACTCGGGCCGGACAAGCAGCGGATCGAAGTGCAAATTCGGACCCCCGATATGCATGAAGTCGCCGAGATGGGCGTGGCGGCGCACTGGGGCTACAAGCAGGACCAGGCCCGGGCGGAAGTTGGCCATTATCGCTGGCTGCGCGAGTTGCTGGATATTTTGGAACATGCGCAAAGACCGGAAGAATTCCTGGAACACACCAAGCTGGAATTGTTTCGTGAACATGTCTTTTGCTTCACACCCAAGGGTGATTTGATCGAGCTGCCCAGCGGCTCTACGCCGGTTGACTTTGCCTATGCCGTTCATTCCCAGGTCGGCGACACCTGCACCGGGGCCAAGGTCAACGGTCGCATGGTGCCGTTGCGCCATGAGCTGCATAACGGCGATCAGGTCGAAATCGTTACCTCTAAAACCCAGACTCCGGCACCAGATTGGGAGCGTTTCGTTGTTACCGGCAAGGCTAAGGCCAGGATTCGCAAGTATTTGCGTACCCAGCAGCGGGCCCAATATGTCGCTCTGGGTCGAGCGATGCTGCAAAAAACCTTCAAGGTGGAAGGTTGTGAATTCACTGAAAAGGTATTCGATGGCGTTCTGAAGAACTTTCAGGCGACGACGGTTGAAGATCTCTATGCTAATGTCGGTTCGGCGCTGCATTCCGCGCGTGAAGTTTTTCACGCCGCCTTTCCCGCGCACAAAGCGCAGCCGATTGAAACCGACGAGCGCGTGCAGCAACTTGCGGCCGCCCGTCAGCAACACCCACCGCAGAAGCACAAAGGCCGGGGCAAGGCGCAACCGCTGCCGATTCGCGGTCTGATTCCAGGCATGGCGGTGCATTATGCCCGCTGTTGCCACCCATTGCCCGGGGATCGCATCGTCGGCATCGTCACCACCGGCAAGGGGGTGACGATTCACACCGTCGATTGCGAAACCTTGGACAGCTTTTCTGAAATGCCGGAGCGCTGGATTGATGTCTCGTGGGATGCCGAAACCAGTAAGCCAGAAGATCATGTGGCGCGGATTTCGCTGACCGTGGCCAATGAACCGGGTAGTCTCGGAGCGCTGTCCACGGTGATTGGCAAGAACGGCGGCAACATCACCAATCTTAAGATCACCAGCCGGCATCAGGATTATTTTGAGATGCTGATTGATGTTGATGTTAAGGATTCCCGCCATTTGACCAATGTTATTGCCGCGCTGCGCGCGACCCCGGTGGTCAATTCTGTTGTCCGTCCGCGCGGCCGTTGAAGCTTCCCAAGTCATGCGGGGCCAGCGCTCTCTGCAATGCAGTGCCGCTTTTTTGCGTGCCACTTGACATCCGAACTGCGGTGCGCATTTAATCAGTACCGAAACGGTCCTGATTGAGGCGAACGATGATCCGGTTGGGCAAGCTGACCGATTACGCAGTGGTGGTGCTGGTGGCCATGGGGCATCGGCCCGGCCACACCCACACGGTTGCCCGTTTGGCCGAAGATACCGGCGTGCCGGCACCAACCGTGTCTAAGGTGTTGAAATTGTTGACTTCATCCGCGTTAACCTCAGCCCGTCGCGGTGCCAACGGTGGCTATGCCCTGGCCCGTACGGCCGAGTCGATCACCATTGCCGATATCGTCATCGCCCTGGATGGCCCGATTGCCTTGACCGAATGCGTTGGCGGCCATGATACCGCGTGTGGAGTCGGTGGTGCGTGCTCGATGCGCGGCAATTGGGACAAGATCAACCGCGCCATTCGCCATGCGCTCGAAGACGTGACCCTGGCCGACATGATGGCTCCGCCCGAATGGGCCCGGCCGTATGCTTCACCGTCGTCGGCACGCGCCGTCGGCACCGTTTCCTCTTTGTAATTCGCTTGCGTAGGAACGCCCCGACCATGGTTGCCGCACTCGAAACCGCCGCTCAACCGACCGCCGACCAACACGTACGGGCTGTGGCCGCTCAGGCGTACAAGTACGGCTTCGTCACCGAGATCGAGGCCGACACCGCGCCTAAGGGCTTGAATGAAGATACCATCCGCTTTATTTCCGCGCGCAAGCAGGAACCGGAGTGGCTGTTGGAATGGCGGTTGCGCGCCTATCGGATGTGGTTGGAGATGACCGAGCCGAATTGGTCCCGAGTCAAGTATACGCCGATCGATTATCAAGATATCCACTATTACTCTGCACCCAAGCAGGAAAAGCGGCCGAAGAGTCTCGATGAGATCGATCCGGAACTCTTGCGCACCTATGAAAAGCTCGGCATTCCGATCAGGGAACAAGAGTTGCTGGCCGGGGTCGAGCCAACCATCGCGGTCGATGCGGTGTTCGACAGCGTTTCGGTTGCGACCACGTTTAAGGCCAAGCTGAAAGAAAAGGGCGTGATTTTTTGCCCAATTTCGGAAGCGGTCCGTGATTATCCGGAACTGGTACGCAAGTACCTGGGGTCGGTGGTCCCGCAGGGCGACAATTACTTTGCTGCGCTTAATTCAGCCGTGTTTACCGATGGCTCGTTCGTCTACATTCCCAAGGGCGTACGCTGCCCAATGGAGCTGTCCACTTATTTCCGGATTAACGCCGCCAATACCGGCCAGTTTGAACGGACGCTGATCATTGCCGACGAAGGCTCTTACGTTAGCTATCTGGAAGGCTGTACCGCGCCCAAGCGCGACGAGAACCAATTGCACGCGGCAGTCGTGGAGCTGGTCGCGCTGGATCACGCTCAGATCAAGTATTCGACGGTGCAGAACTGGTATCCGGGGGACGAAAATGGAGTTGGCGGCATCTATAACTTTGTGACCAAGCGCGGGGCCTGTCGCGGTGTTTATTCTAAGATTTCCTGGACTCAGGTTGAAACCGGCTCGGCGATCACTTGGAAGTATCCAAGCTGTATTCTCCAGGGTGATCATTCCGTCGGGGAGTTCTATTCGGTGGCGATCACCAATCACTTCCAGCAGGCCGATACCGGCACCAAGATGATTCACATTGGCCGCAATACCCGCTCGACCATTATTTCCAAGGGCATTTCCGCCGGCCGGGCCCAGAATACCTATCGTGGGCTGGTTAAGATTCTGCCCAAGGCCGAGGGCGCGCGCAATCATACCCGCTGCGACAGCCTGCTGATCGGCGATCAGTGCGGGGCTCATACCGTACCCTACATCGAAAGCCGCAACCGCTCGGCGCGGGTCGAGCATGAGGCGACCACCTCCAAGATCTCGGAAGACCAGTTGTTCTACTGTCGCCAGCGCGGATTGAAGGAAGATGACGCCGTGTCTTTGATCGTCAATGGTTTCTGTAAGGAAGTGCTGAAGGAACTGCCGATGGAATTTGCGGTTGAGGCGCAAAAGCTGGTTGGGATCAGTCTGGAAGGCAGTGTTGGCTAATCTGGCAACAACCACAACCAAAAGACGCAGCGATTATTGGGAGCGGTCCGATGTCCACTACGCTCTATGACACCGATTTTAACGCCTGGACCCTGGATCAGGCAGCACGTCTGCGCCAAGCCGGGGGCTCCGGAGCCAAGGCCTCCGGCCTGGATTGGGACAATATTGCCGAAGAGATCGAGTCGATGGCCCGCAGCGAACGGAGCGAAATCGAAAACCGCTTGACCCAACTGCTGTTTCATCTGGCCAAACTGGCGTGGTGCGCGGACCAGCCACCACGGCGCGGCTGGAAAGTGACTGTGAACGAACAGCGTCGGGGCTTGCAACGCGTACTCACCGCCAGCCCCAGCCTGCGCCACCATCCCGCAACCATTCTGGCCGACTGCTGGGCAACCGCCCGCGACCGCACCGAAGCGGATTTGAATTTGCCCGAGAACACCTTGCCCGAAACCTGCCCGTGGTCGCTTGATGACCAGGTTCTAAACCAAGCCTGGCTGCCCCCTTCCCCGTAATCGCCCGACAGGACCGTTGACCCATGCTGGAAATTCGCAATCTGCACGCCGAAGTGGACGGCAAACCGATTTTGAAGGGCATCGATCTGTCGCTGAAGGCCGGCGAGGTCCATGCGATCATGGGCCCCAACGGCTCAGGCAAGAGTACGCTGTCGTACGTGTTGGCCGGGCGTGACGGGTACACCGTGACCGAAGGCTCAGTGACCTATCAAGGTCAGGATCTGTTGGTCCTCAAGCCGGAAGAGCGTGCCGCCGCTGGCGTGTTCCTATCGTTCCAGTATCCGGTCGAGATTCCAGGGGTGTCCAACGCGACCTTCCTGCGCACCGCGCTTAACGCCGTCCGCAACCACCGTGGCGAAAAAAATCTGGATGCGATGGATTTCCTGCGCCTGATCCGCCAGCGGACCAAGTCGCTGAACATGACCGACGACATGCTCAAGCGCGCGGTCAATGTCGGCTTTTCCGGCGGCGAGAAGAAACGCAACGAAATCCTCCAGATGGCTTTGTTGGAACCGACTTTGGCCATTCTCGACGAAACCGACAGCGGCCTGGACATCGATGCCCTGCGCGTGGTTGCCGAGGGCGTCAATGCCCTGCGTTCGCCCCTGCGTTCGATGCTGGTTATTACCCACTATCAGCGTCTGCTTGACCTGATCGTGCCTGATTTCGTTCATGTTTTGGCCTTCGGCCGCATTCAGCGCTCCGGTGGCCGTGAACTGGCGCTGGAGTTGGAAGCTAAGGGCTATGCCGAATACGGCGTTAACGAGGCCGCGTGACATGATTACCGCCGCTCAGGCCTTCCTGGATCAATTCGACCACGACCAGTCGCGGTTGCCGGGGGCGACGCTGCCCTGGCTGAGGCACGCGCGCGGTGTCGCGCGTGACCGCTTCGCGCGCCAGGGGCTGCCGACGCCACACCTGGAAAGCTGGAAGTACACCCCGCTCCGCTTGCCGGTGTTTGTCCACGCTGCTGATGTACCGCAAGTCATCCCGTCCCCGGGACAGCCCCCGGTACAGAGTCCGGAGGCGTACGCCTGTCGGTTCATCAACGGTGGACTGGTTTCGTGGCCAAACGACTTGCCGGACGGCGTAACCATTGCCGCCCTAAGCACCCACCCCGAGCTTGCCGCCTCTAGCCTCCAACGCGATGATGTCCGCGCAATGGCGGCACTCAACGGCGCGCTGTGGCGCGATGGCCTGATCATTCGTCTGGAACCGGGCGTGGTTCTGGCGACACCGATCACGCTGACCTTCGTCACCCTTCCGGGGTTCACGGCCGTGGCTTGGCACCTGCGGTTGGTGATCGAGTTGGGCGACGGGGCCAAAGCGACGGTGGTCGAGCACCATATCGGCCAGCATGGTAGCGGCTCGGCGGCGACGTTGGCCAATTCAGTTGCCGACATCACGCTCGGCAGCGGGGCGATTCTGCGCCATTACCAGAGCCAGCACGCGCCGGAAACCGCCTGGCACATTGCCAGCAGCACCGTTCGGGTCGGCGACTGTGCCAGCTATGAAGGCTTCCTGCTGTCCTGTGGTGCCGGGATGGCGCGCGACGACGTTCAAGTTTCGCTCGATGGCGGTGACGCCACCTGTCGTCTGGCTGGGGTGACGATGCTGCGCGGCCACCGTCACAGCGACGCCACCCTGGCGGTTGATCACCACTTTGCCCGTGGCACCAGCCGCCAAGTGTTCAAAAGTGTGATCGATGATGACGGCCATGCCGTGTTTCAGGGCCGAATCGTGGTTCACCCCGGGGCGATCAAGACCGATGGCCAACAGATGAGTCGGGCGTTGCTGTTGTCGGAGCGGGCGGCGATCGATGCCAAGCCAGAGTTGGAAATTCACGCCGACGATGTCAAATGCGGGCACGGTTCCACCGTTGGGGCCCTGGATGACGATGCCTTGTTCTACCTGCGCGCGCGCGGCATCAAGCTTGAAGCCGCCCGGGCGTTGCTGATCGAAGCCTTTCTGGCCGATGCCTTGGAGGAAATCAGTGACGCGACGGTGCGCGACCAGTTCCTGGCCCAGATCACCCACTGGCTGGCAGACAGGAGCTGAACGATGCCCGATACCATGCTTAGCGCCGCCACGGTTGGCCATATTCACCGCATCGCCGATTTCGATGTGATGGCGGTGCGGCGCGAGTTCCCGGTTCTATGTCGCGTGCTGCACGAAAAGCCGGGGCGGCCGGGCAAGCCCCTGGTATTTCTCGACAGCGGGGCCAGTGCGCAGAAGCCGAGGGTGGTGATTGAGGCCATGGTTCGCTGCCTGGAGCATTCGTACGCCAACGTCCATCGGGGCGTACACACCCTCAGCCAGGAATCCACCGATCTGTTCGAGGCGGCGCGGAGCAAAGTCGCCCGCTTCCTGGGTGCCGACAGTGCGGACGAAATTGTCTTCACCCGCAACGCCACCGAGGCAATTAATCTGGTCGCGTCTAGCTTTGGCCGTACGTTCCTGGAGCCGGGCGACGAAGTGGTGTTGACGATCATGGAGCACCACGCCAACATCGTACCCTGGCAGTTGTTGCAGGCCGAACGCGGCATCGTTATTCGGGTGGTGCCGTGCGATGACCGGGGTGTGCTTGATCTGGACGCCTATACCGATCTGCTTGGGCCACGGACCAAACTGGTGGCGGTCAGCCATTGTTCTAACGTGCTGGGCACGGTCAATCCGGTGACTGAAATCACCGGGCTGGCTCACGCGCGCGGCATTCCGGTACTGATCGACGGCTCGCAGGCGGTGGTTCATCAGTCGGTGAACGTGCGCGCGATCGATGCCGATTTCTATGTTTTCACGGGCCACAAGCTTTATGGCCCGACTGGAATCGGCGTGCTCTACGGTAAGGCGGAAATGCTGCGTAAGATGCCGCCGTGGCAGGGGGGGGGCGACATGATTGAAGCGGTCAGCTTCGCGGGGACCACCTTTCGTGAGCCACCGGCGCGGTTTGAGGCTGGTACGCCGCCGATCATGGAAGCGATTGGGCTCGGTGCGGCGATCGACTGGTTGGACCGGTTCGACCGTGAGGCAATTTCCGATCACGAACAGGCGCTGCTGGTGCGCGCCACCGCAGGGCTGGAGGCGCTGCCCGGGGTTCGGATCATCGGTACCGCGCCGGACAAGGCGGCGATTCTGTCCTTCACCCTCGATGGGGTTCACCCCCACGATCTGGGCACGTTACTGGACCGGGCCGGGGTGGCAATTCGGGTCGGCCGTCATTGCGCCGAGCCTTTGATCGAACGGTTCGAGGTCGGGTCCACCGCCCGGGCCTCGTTCGCCCTTTACAACACCTTGGCCGAGGCCGACGCCCTGGTGGCGGCGGTGGCGGCGGTGCGGGAGTTCTTCGCCTGATGTTCGATGATCTGCGCGACCTTTACCAGGAAGTGATCCTGGACCACGGCAAGCACCCGCGCAACTTTCGCCGTCCGGCCGACGCCAACCGCGAGGCCAAGGGCGAAAACCCGCTGTGCGGCGACCGCCTGATCGTCTACCTCAAGCTAACCCCGGACGGGGTGGTTGAGGATGCCGCCTTTCTTGGTCGTGGTTGTGCCATTTCCACCGCTTCGGCCTCGCTGATGACCGAAGTGGTACGCGGTTGCAGCCGTGATCAAGCTAAGGCGCTGTTCGAACATTTTCACGACCTGTGCACCAAAGATACCTGTGACCATCACGACCACGAGGCGCTGGCTCCGGAAGTTGTGGAAAAGTTACAAGTGTTGTCCGGGGTGCGCGAATACCCGGTCCGAGTCAAATGTGCCACCCTGCCGTGGCACACTCTGGTCGCGGCGATGGATGGTCGCGACCTGACTTCAACCGAATAATTTTCACCTGCGGCCAGGATGCCCGCCATGCCCGACGATACTCTTCACGCCAATCTCGAAACCACCACAACCGGCTCGTCCCTTCCACCTCTGGTAACCACCCAAGCCGGCATCTCAGAAGCCGAACAGGCGCTGCTGGCTGCGGTGATCGAAGCCCTGCACACGGTCTACGATCCGGAAATTCCGGTCGATATCTGGGAATTGGGGCTGATCTACCGGGTCAAGGTTGAGGCTTCGGGAGACGCCGAGGTCGATATGACCCTGACTGCGCCCAATTGTCCGGTCGCCGGCGATATGCCGGAGATGGTTCGCGGCGCGGTGATGGCGACCGAAGGGATCACGGAGTGCAGGGTTGAACTGGTCTGGGAGCCGCCATGGACGCCGGAACGGATGTCTGAAGTGGCCCGGCTGCAACTGGATATGTTTTAGCCCACTATTCAACGCCATCCTAAGGAATCGGGTTCAGGGGCGAAGCGCCCTTGGAAGCCGAAGGCAAAAAGGAACGGACCATGACACGGCCGCCGACCATGACCATCACCCAAGCCGCCGCCGCTCGGATTCAAGCGATGTTGGCCAAGCGCAGCGAAGCCAAGGTCGCTCATCAGACTGCGGACAGGGCCGATACGGCCGCGGCAACGGCGGACAACGAAGCCAGAACCCAAACCTGCGCCCAGACCAGTTCAACCCTGCACTCCGTGATCCCTTCGGTCGCCATCACCGCGCCGCGAACCATCTCCGGCATATCGCCGGCGACCGGACAATTGGGCACCGGGTAGAAGGAGCGCGTTACCGCGCTCCAACCCCCTAAGAACCGTACTTGAGAGTTTCCCCTCATACGGCTCAAGCCTCAATAAGCTCCCTTTT
>CAUYTZ010000136.1:0-6046 GCA_963575695.1 uncultured Gammaproteobacteria bacterium
GCCGCCGTGCCCGACGACGCCTATTTGCTCGGCATCCACGGCGGCACCGGCACTCGTGTCGCCATCGGCGAACAAAAACACGCCATCGCCCGGTTGGTGCGCTTCCTGGTAATCACCGGGGAACGCATAAAAATCGAATAACATCGTTTGATACGCACAACCTGAATTGGTCTTCGTCTCGTCTGTTCATCTGGTCTTTTGGTCGGTAGCTCAACAGCTAACGGTCGTTTTAGGCGGGTTCTTTTGGGTAGAGCCGGATGATTTCGGCGTCGGGCCACAAGGCTTTGGCGGCCTTGAGCGCTTCCAACCCGGCGACCAGCGCCGCCACCTCGTCGGGCGTGATCCAGATCACCGGGGTGCCGTGAAGCGCGCGAACGCGGGCGATGGCGTGTTTTTGTTCGCCGATGGCGACACGAGTGCCGGTGCCGCCGTGGATGCCGAGCAAATAGGCGTCGTCGGGCACGGCGGCAGCTTCCATCACGCGCGTCACCGCCGCCCAGCCCCGACACATCGCCGCCGACTGTTCCTCGACGTCGTCGGCCTCGCCGGTGACCAGCGCCTGATGGTACAAGCCCTGCTGGTCGAGCAGCCGGTCGTGAAGTTCGGGATCAAGCCGATGCAGGGCAGCGAACGTCCACCGGCTCTCGAAAGGAGCGGCGGCGTCCGACACCCGACGCATCACGGCGACGATATCGGGACCTGCGGGAGCGCTGGCGACGCCGGTCATGGCCGGCACCCGACGACCAAGGAAAAACCCGTAGGGCACTTCTCAGCGCTATAATCCCCCCCATATAGCGCATACACATATGATGCATATGTAATCATTATTGAACCTCATAGGAAAGAAGTGTCCTAAAGTGTCCAAACAGGCTTTGTTCAAACATTCTCAGAAACTTACCTTCGGTCACTTCGCTGGACACTTCGTCGATTTGGACACATCGAAGTGTCCTCGCCTTTCGGGGGGCTGGGCACATTGAGCCGTTTCCACCCGGTTTTCTGCCCAAAATGCCCCCTTCGGGACAGCGAAGTGCCCACAAAGTGCCCAAATTTCCGAGTGACTCCGGGAGGTGTGTCATCACATTGATCCACAAGGCTAAAACAGTGTTTTTGACGTTGCCGGAGGCGTGCTTGCCTGAGTGTTCGGAGCCGCCTGTTTTTTGGGCGGAGCCGGTCGGTTGACATCGAAACGGCTGTTCGGGGAGAAGCCTGACCCGGGCTTGCTGTCGAGGAATAATTGCCAGGTTTCCAGACCCTCTTCGGTCAAACGAACCCCGGCGAGGTAGCGGGCGGCGCCGCTTTTATAGTCGTCAACATGCGGCAGAACGCTGCGCATCGCCGGGAAAAGTGCCCGAGCCCCGAGGGGTTTCGCTTCGGCTCCCGCCTCCAGGGCGAACCAGCCGTTGAAGGAAGCGATCAGATCGCGGCGGTCCACCATGTAGGCGGAGTTCTGTTCGACCGCCGCCTCCATCCAGGTCGCCACCGGAGAGTTGTTGGCGACGTAGGTTTTCATCGCCTTCAGCATCACCGGCGGCGGCGCGAAATGGCGACGGGCAGTAAGCCGCTTCCAGCCGGCTATCGCCCAATTGAAGACACCGCCCAACTCACCCTCGACGATTTCTTCGGCGATCTTGCGGTTGTTCGGGTCCTCTTCCGCCCGTTGGACCGTCATGCGCATGATCAGGGCGCGATTGTAGACGGCGCCCGACTGGTCCTTGACCCGCGGCATGTGGTTGGCGGTGAGCAGGACCGGGATGTCGAGGCAGCCGTTCCAGTCCTGCTGATTCTTGCGTGGAACCGAGATCGGCGCGCCGTCGACAATCACCTTGAACCATTCGGCATCCAGGAACTCGTTCTCCTTGACCGCGTCGTCGGCGATCCAGCCCGAGGCGCCGAGCAGCGGTTCCACCCCGAAATGCTCGGCCAGCGACACCGCGCGAATGCCGCTGGGCTTGCCGCCAACCAGGCCGCGCGCGACGGTGGCAACCTGACTCTTGCCGGTGCGGGTGGGACCGATCACCAGCAGCGCCTTGGTCAGCTCGCGGCGCTTTCTACGGATCAGGAACGAGCCGAAGATTTCCGCCAGGGTCTCGATGCATTTGGCGGCTTCCTCGGGGGCGAGGTCGGCGAAGGCGGCTTCAAGGAACGACAACCAGATCGGGCACGTCGCCGCCGGATCGAAATTCGCCTCGATCCGCGAGGTGGCATAAAGCTCCGGGCTATGCGGGATGATGGTGCCGGTTTCCGGATTGATGGCGCCGTTGCGGCCGACGATGAAGCCGGAGGCATCCCACGGCACTTCTTCCCGATTGAGGCTCGGGCGTTCGATGACGTAGCGGTGAACGGCGTTGAGCAGGCTGGTGACTGGAGAAACGCCGGCCGAGGCGATCACCCCCTGAACCGCGACGCGCAGGCTGTGGTGCAGGGTGGCGTCGAACAAACGCCAATAGCCGTCGCGGTAGGTCCAGGGGTCGCCGGCAATGACGATCAGCGGCCCGCGCTCGTTCAGCCAGTAGGAAATCACCGCTTCTCCAAGCCGGGCAATCAGGGCGCCTTCGCTTTCCGGCTCGGCTGCCTCTTTTCGAGTGCGCTTCTTTTTCGGCTCCGGGGCCGGGGGCGCTGCCTGTGCTCCGCCGACGGTGGGTTCGGGTTTTGGAGGGGAAACTGTCGCTGGCTTCTCGACGGGTTTTTCCACCGGCTTGACGAACTTGGTCCTGGCGGTGGCGATCATGGTGCGGAGCGCCCGTTCTTCCCGCCGCCAATTCCAAGTGCGCGCGTGGGGGCCTGCGGCGCGCATGGTGGCAGCCATCAGCAGGGTGACGATCTCGTCTTCCTCCACGCCCTGGGCGACCAGGGAGGCCGAGACACGAAGCTGGGTTTGGTGGATGCCGGTGTCGCCGTTGCCGAGGTAGGACATGGCGGCCAGCGCCTTCTCAACATCGAGCGGCGGCTTGAAGCCGAGGCGGGCAGCGGCGGCGAGATAGGGATTGTCGTCCGGGGCAGGCTTTTCCTTGTCCGGCGAAACCGGCGCGGTCACCACCGGACGCTGCCAGTCGAGCCAATCGACGAGGTCGGAGAATTCGTGCCGGCGGGACCAGTCTGCCGCCAACACTGTCACCAGCGCCGGCTGGCCATCGTTGGTGGCCATCACCTCGGGCTTGGTGTTGTGGCTGCCGGGCAGCCTCATGATGCGGGGAAGGTCGCAGACGGCGGTGTCGCCGGCCATGATGCCGGCAAGCTGTTTGAGGACGGCGACGATGGCGTCTTCGGTCTCGGCGGCGTTTTCGGCGCCCTGGCGCACGTCGAGCGCCTCGTTCAGCAACCAATAGAAGTGCAGGCCGCCGCCGCTGTCGATGACGATGCTGGGCGGATGGGGCAGCGTCACCACCGCTTGGCGCACCGCCGCTTTGTCCAGGCCGAGCTTGCGGGTGTCGACCTCGGCCCACAGGGCCGGGCATTCGGCGAGATCGGCACGGGCGCCGCCGGGAGACCCGATGGTCCGGGTGCAGACCCCGAAATACATCGCCCGGCCGGTGCCGTCCCAGCGCCGGCAATGATCCTCGACCAGGGTCAGGTCGCGTCCGAACAGCGGCCGGTTGGGACCGGCGCCGCGCTCGTTGGGCAACGAGCGCAATTCCACCGCATGCTCGGTGGTCGAGCCGAAGAACTCGGCCAGGAACTCGGCAGCGACGGTGTAATCGTGATCGCGCATAGCGGGCCTCAGCGGGTGATGACGGTCAGACGCATGGCGGCGCGGGTGATTGCGGTGTAAAGCCAGCGCTTCCAGTCGTCGCGGAAGACGTGGCTTTCGTCCCAGACCAGCACGTCGTCCCAGGCGCTGCCCTGGCTCTTGTGGCAGGTGATCGCCCAGCCCCAATCGAAGTGTTCGAGGTCCCGCCACTTGTACTTGGCCACCTGCCGGTCACCATGGACGGCGCCGCGCTGGTGGAGATCGTGTTCGTCGAACAGGCCACGATAGCAGCGCACCGGAGCCGGGGCGCCGTGGCTGTCGCGGGACAGCGGCTGGCCGTCCTCGTTGACGCCGTAGAGCACGGCGGCGTAGGCATCGTCCGGGGCAATGGCGACCGGGGCGGTACTGACGGCGCCGACGCCATTGATCAACTCGGGCAGATACATGCTGTTCTTGCAGCAGATCAGCCGCTCGCCCGGCTGCGGGAACTTGCCCCTAAACCCCAGGGTTTCCCGGATCAACGCGGTCAGGGTCCAGCGGCGGCGGTGGGTGCCGCAGATGACCTGGGGCATGGCTGCGACCCGGTCGGGCACGTCGACGGTGCCGGGCCGGGCGATGTGGACGCGGCCGCCCAGCGTGCCGTGGCGCAGGGGCTGGCCGAGCCGGACATCGGTGGCCAGCGCGATGATCGGGTTGTCGCGGGCCTGGCGGTGAATCTCCGACAGGAAGAAATCCGGTTCGCCCGCCGTGAAGTAGCCGGCGTCCTCGACCGGCGGCAACTGGCCGGGATCGCCAATGGCAAGCACCGGCTTGCCGAACGACATCAAATCTTCCCCGATCCGGCTGCCGATCATCGAAGCCTCGTCGACCACGATCAGTTTGCAGCCCTCGCTGGCAACCCAAGCCTGGGGATCGAGGTGAAAGGTCAGATCGTCGGTCCAGCCCTTTTCGCGAATTTCCGGGGGCGTGTAGATGGTGCGGTGGACGGTGCGGGGGTCGGCGGCCAGCCCGGCGGCGCGCAGTTTGCGGCCCATGACCAGCACCGCCTTGCCGGTGGGCGCGCAGAAGGCGACCTGACGCTCGGCATCGAGGCCGCAGGCGTCGATCAGATCGGGGATGATGGTGGTTTTGCCGGACCCGGCATAGCCGGCGAGGTAGAAGAAGGGCTGCCGGCCCGCCTCCTGCCGCAACCAGGAGCGTACCGAACGGACGGCCTGCGTCTGCTGACCGGAGAGGCTGATGGTCCGGGAACTTCCGTCGGGCATGGGAAACGCTCCTGGTCGTGGGAGGGCCGGTGCGGGCCGCCGGATCACCGACAGCCCGTCCGGAGCAGGTCGATCAGAAGCGGGTGCGCTTCGGCTTTTCGGGTTCGGGCGCCTTTGCCGGCGCGGCCGGAGGCGTCGCGGACGGGACCGACGGGGCGGCGGCCACGACGGCGGCAGCTGGTTCGATCGCATCCGGCTCCCGCACCCAGTCGACCAGCTTGAGCACCGGGAAATAGGTCTTGCCGTACACTTTGTGATTGTAGTGGTCGTTGCTGAGTTCGATGACCGGCGCCATCCCCGGTTTTTGGCGATAGAGCTTGCCGTAGGTCTTGCACAGCTCGCCGATCGCGCCGATGCCGCCCTTGCCCGAGGTCGCGAACACGAACTCGTCGCCGGTCTCGATGCCGCGCAGGGTCAGTTCGTTGGTTTGCTGCCAGGGGTCGCGCGGCTGCTTCTTGTCGTCGAGTTCCCACTGACTCTGGTCGGAATCGCCGAGTTCGTGGCGGGCCGGCGGCCGGTAGCCCTCGGCGAGCAGGCCCATGCGCTCGTCGGTGACCTTCTTGTCGGCCCAATGCTTCCAGCCGATGCGCAGCCCGGCCATGTTGGCGATGAAGCGGGTGCCGACGGGGATTTCCTCCTGGTCGGTGCCGAACAGGTACTCGCCGTTCTTGAAGGTGATGTAGACCTTGGTCGCCGAGGCCTGTTCGCCGTAGGCGGCGTAGGGATCGAAACCGCCGGGATAGGCCGGGACGCCGGCCGGTTGGGTGGTGCTGACTGCGGTGCTGGTCATGGGGTTCTGCTCCTCTGTTCTTCTGGTGGTGGATTTCAACTCAGGGTGATGGTCAGGCGTTCGGAGGGATCGCCCTCGCGTTCGAACCGGGCGAGATCGAGGCCGGCGCGTTCGGCGGCCTTGCGGTCGAGGGACTTGCGGCCCTTAACCGGGAACCAGGAAATCGAGAAGCCGTCGCCCTCGACCTTGCGGGTGCCGAGTTCGCGCAACAGCACGCGCACCTGTTCGCGGATGTCTTCGCGACGCCGGCCGGCGGCTTCGGCCTCGCCATCGGCCTGCTCGTGTTGCTCGACCAGCGCCTTC
>CAUYTZ010000137.1:0-10653 GCA_963575695.1 uncultured Gammaproteobacteria bacterium
TGTGTGCGATCGAAGCGATGAAGATGGAAAACACCCTGCGCGCCGAACATGACGTGGTGATCAAGAAAGTCAATGTCGAGCGTGGCTCCAGTCTGGCGGTTGATCAGGTGATTCTGGAGTTCGAATGAGTCTTCGGTATCCAGGGGCCTTACAGGCCCCTGGACCCACCTCTCAACAACTTCATGCCTCAACAATGGTGTGAGGCCGGAAATCCTGGCCATCCAGGATCAAGAGCGCGCGCAAGTAAAGGGAAATCTTGCGGGCCCGTTCTGTGTGTAGAGACAAGCACAGCCGCAGTTGCTCTGTGATGAGTTCGCTTTCCCGGTGATCCCCGGCATGGTCCTGCGAGCGCAGAACCATATTCACCACCTGATGGGGATCAAGGCTGCCATCGGCCGGCACCACCACTTCAAGCAGTTCCGCCAGTCCGACCGACGGCGGAACTGTGGTTCCGGCTTCCGCCTCTTCCTGGTGATTGCTGAAATAGCCGCGGATATTGTGTTTGATTTTCTGCTTTTGCGGCTCCGTCAGGCCATCGATCTCGTCAACCTCGTCGAACAGCAGATCATAGAGGCTGCGACGATGGGGGTTGGGATGGTGGCGGGAACGCTGATCCGTGGCCTTGCCGTGTGGATGATCGCCAAACGTGCGAGGACCAATGACTGCCCGAGCCGCCTCTACCGATTTTCCGACTGTGGCTGCCATCGGCCTCACCCTTCTGGTGGTTGCCGCCAAACATTCCAAACCGCATAACCATTGTCAACATTTGGCACAACACTATCGTAGAACCTTTACCCCTTAGTTCATAAGAATAACAGCATTTGATAAAAATTCAACACGGCCTTAAAGCGGCGACGCCCCTCCCCTCCCTCCCCGCAAGCGGGAGAGGAAGGGGGAGAGGGGTTTTTAGCTCCGCTGGCAGCCCCCGCAGCCGCCACAACCAGTTCCCGTCACCGGCCGGGGCCATCCCACGAGGGTTCGCAGCCGGGCGCGGAGTGGGGCGGGGGTGAAGTAGGTCCAGACGGTCCAAACCATCGCCACGGCAACCACGACAAACACAATCAAAGATTGCCACATGAGATCAACTCCCCAGCAAGAACAATGACAGACGGTAGGTGACGAAGGCTCCGGCATAGGCCAGGATCGTTAGGTAAGTGAACATCACCGCCGGCCAGAACCATGAATTGGTCTCGCGCTTGACCACCGACAAGGTTGACACGCACTGCGGGGCGAACACCACCCAGGCCAGCAGAGATAGGGCGGTGGGCAGGCTCCAATTGGTAGCCAAAACTCCCGAAAGCGAGGTCTGGAGCGCATCCCCGGTTTCGCTGAGCGCGTAAACCGTGCCCAGCGCCGCCACCAGCACCTCGCGGGCGGCCATGGCCGGAATGAGGGCTATGGTGATCTGCCAGCCGAAACCGATCGGGGCCAGGATCGGGGCCAGCCAGTGGCCAAAGATTCCGGCTAGGCTGTAATTGATCGCCGGGCCGGTGGCACCATCCGGAGCCACCGGAAACGAGGCCAGGAACCACAACACCACGCCGATGGCAAAGATGATGGTGCCAGCACGGACAAGGAAGGTGCGGGCGCGTTCGAACAGGCCAAGCACCACATCACGCGGACGCGGCCAACGGTAGGCCGGCAGCTCCATCAGCAACGGCGGCCGCTCGCCCTTGAACACGGTGCGCTTGAGCACAAACGCCACGATAAGCGCCGAGCTGATCCCAGCGGCGTAGAGGATGAACATGACCAGCCCGGGCAGGCTGATCCAGCCGCCAGCAACCATCCGGTCGGGCACAAAGGCCGCGATCAACAGGGCATAAACTGGCAGACGCGCCGAACAAGTCATCAGCGGCGCGATCATAATCGTCGCCAGTCGATCGGCGCGGCTTTCAATCGTGCGCGATGCCATAATTCCAGGAACGGCACAGGCGAAACTGGACAGCAGGGGAATGAAGGCACGGCCGTGCAGCCCAACCCCGCCCATCAAGCGATCGAGCAGAAACGCCGCTCGCGCCATGTAGCCAGAATCTTCCAACACCTGAATAAAGAAGAACAGGATCAAAATTTGGGGCAGGAAAATGACCACGCTGCCGACGCCGGCGATGACGCCGTCCGTGATGAGGCTTTTCAGTGGGCCCTCGGCCATGCCCATAACGATCAGATCCTTGAGCGCGCCCAGCCCGGCGTCAATCAGGTTCTTTGGCGCCTCGGCCCAGGCGAACACCGCTTGGAAGACCAGAAACAACAATGACAACAGGATGGCCAGGCCCAAGGCCGGGTGGAGCAGGACGTGGTCGATGCGGTGAGTGACCTCGGATGGACGACCGGCGTTGCGCATGGCCACGGCCAGGATCGCCTCGACGTTTTGATGATAGCCACGCAGATCGTGGGATGTCGGCTCGCTCCAGCCACAAGGTGCTGGCCTGCCGCCATTGCCAGCCACGGCCCCAACCACGGCCATGGTCCGATCGATTTGCTCCAGCAAGCCGGCAACGCCATCGCGCCGAATTGCCACCGTCGGTACCACCGGCATGCCCAGTTCCGCCGACAGCGCCGCCGCATCGATCGACCGGCCCTGCTTATCGGCCATATCCATCATGTTGAGGGCGAGGATCATCGGCTGGCCGAGTTTCCTCAACTCTAGAACCAACCTTAGGTTAAGGCGGAGATTGGTCGCGTCGGCGACGCAGACGATGACATCGGGGCGGGCCTCGTGGACGAAGCGGCCCAAAACCACGTCGCGGGTCACTTCCTCGTCGGGACTGCGGGCGCGCAGGCTGTAGGTGCCGGGCAGATCAATCAGGCGAACCCGATGGCCGAGCGGGCTCACGAACTGCCCCTCCTTGCGCTCGACCGTGACGCCTGGATAGTTGGCCACCTTCTGCCGGCTTCCGGTCAGGGCGTTGAACAGCGCGGTCTTGCCGCAATTGGGGTTGCCGACGAGCACCAGTCGGGGCGGTTCAGCGAATCCAGCAAATGTCATCGAAAAATCCCATCGCAGATGAAGAGCCGCAACTGGCGCGGCCGGCCCAAATTTTGGAAACTAAGGATTAAGCTCGCGGCACCACCAGCACCGCATGGGCCTCGGCCCGGCGCAGGGCGATCTTGTGGTCGTTGACCCGGATCGCGATCGGATCGCGGCCGGGGAAACCTTCGTGCATCGCCACCACCGACGCCCCCTCGACCAAGCCCATTTCAATCAGCCGACGCTCCAACTCACCGGGCGGCAAAGAACTGGCGACATCGGTTTCGTCGATGCCGATCACCGTAACTTGTTCCCCTCGACCCAGAGTACTGAGGCGCTGGGCACTGAGGCGCTGGGTGGGGGCGCGCACCAAACGCGCGGCATTTGTTGAGCGGTCTTTACTCATCGGGACAGAGGTTCCTTGTCGTGATCGGGTGATCATGGGCCGCAGGGGCACCGGCGTAACCCGAAAACTCTGTCACTAATGAGAATGAGTGTCAATCTCACTTTTGTACCGACCTTACCGGGGACAACTTGACAATGTGGCAAATAACTATAGATACTGCGCGGATGTAATATAGGGAGGTAGCCATGCGACTCCATAACCTGCGCATCGTAACCCGGCTCATTGTTGGCTTTGGGTCGATCATCGTGCTCACGGCGATTCTGGGCTTTGTCGCGCTGCGGAATATGGAGGGGTTGGCGGATCTGACCGAGCGGCTTCACCATCATCCGCTAACCGTCAACATCAACGGTCTAGAGGCGCGGGCCAACATCATCGCCATGCACCGCTCGATGAAGGACGTGGCCCTGGCTCAGGATGCGGCGGGCGTTGATAAGGCTGCCCAGATGGTCGATCAGCTAGAGCCGCTGGTCTACGAGAACCTGCGCATGGTCCACGAGCGCTACCTTGGCGACAAGAAGCTGGTGGTGGAGGCTATCGAGGCTTTCCGGGCCTGGAAGCCGATTCGTGACGAGGTGATCGCTCTTTCTCGCCAGGGCAAACGCCAGGAGGCGGGTGAGATCACCCGCAGCCGTGGCGCCGCCCAGATCGCGGCAATCGAAAAACCGCTGACCACGGTCTTGACCTTCGCCAAAGCCAAGGCCATGCAGTTCAAGGAAATGGCCGACGCTCAACGCCACCAGGCCTGGTCGCTGGTGCTGGTGCTGGTGTTCGGCACCGCAGCACTCGCCGCCGCCATCGCGTTGGTCATCACCCGTGGCATCACCGGTCCGCTCAATGGTCTGCGGACCAGCATGATCCGGCTGGCCGACGAGGACTACACCGCCGAGGTCGCCGGTACCGAGTCGAAAAGCGAGCTCGGTGCCATGGCCCAGGCGGTGCAGGTGTTTAAAGACAAGGGAATTGAGAACCAACGCCTGAGGCGAGCCGAGAATGCCGAGCAGGTGGCCAAGCATCACCGTCAGCAGGAAACGGAAGAACTCATCGACATGTTCGGTTCCAGCGTGTTGGGGGTGTTCCATACCTTGTCGGGGGCAACCCAGAGCATAGCCGACACCGCCAGCCAGATGAACGTTGTGGTTGCTGAGACCAACGGCCAGATTGATGCGGTCTTCCGCGAGGTTGGCGAGGCTGGTTCCAACACCCAGGCGGTTGCCGCCGCCTCGCAGCAACTGACGGCGGCAATCAGCGAAATCGGCCGGTTGGTCAACACGTCGTCGCGGGTCGCGGAGAACGGCTCGACCCAAGCCGCCGAGGTGGTCAACAAGGTCTTGCTGCTGCGCACCGCTTCGGAGCGGATCGGCAACATCGTTGGCATCATTTCCAACATCGCCAGCCAAACCAACCTGTTGGCGCTCAACGCCACCATCGAGGCGGCACGAGCCGGTGAGGCCGGGCGCGGCTTCGCGGTGGTTGCCGGCGAAGTTAAAAACCTGTCGGCGCAAACTCAGAAGGCGACGGTTGAAATCGCGGGGCAGATAAAAGAAATTCAGAACTCGATCGGCGATACCGTTGGTGCCGTTCAGGCGATTGGCCAGACCGTGGCCGAGATCAACCAGTCAACCAGCGAAATCGCCGCCGCAATCACCGAACAGCAGAGCGCGACCGACGAGATCGCCCGCAACATCCAATTCGTCTCCTCCAGCACCGACCGCATCGGCCATAGCGTCGCCGTGGTCCGTGAATCGGCGGGAAAAGTTGACAGCGCCGCCGTCCAAGTCAACCAATCGTCCAGCTCGATGTCGGGCCAGACCGAAAAGTTGAGCTTTGAGGTCGGCGACTTCCTGAACGCGGTCAAAGGGGCCGGCAGCCGCCACCAGTTCGAGCGACTGGAAGCCGACGTGCGGGCCAGGATCACCGTGGCCGGCAAAACCATGGAAAGCCACGCGCGACAATTGTCGATCAGCGGGGCCTGGCTCGACATTCGGATCGACCAGCCCGCCGGTACGCTGGTCGAAGTGGCCATCGACGGCATCCCGCGCACCATCCGGGCCCGCATCGCTGGGGCCACCGATAAGGGGACACGTCTGCAATTCCCGATGGACAACGATCATCTGGCGTTCATGACCGACATCATCACCCGGTTCGCCGCCAAGGCCGCCTGAACCTCAGGTAAATGTGTCAATCCGCATCGCAAGCGGCCAGGGCCGCGAGAATTCGCGGCCTCAGTTGCGTCAGGTCGAGTGGTTCGCCATCTCGAAAGCCCGCCCGGAAACCCGCAGAGGCGGGCTGAGGCACTTGTTCGGCCAGACGCCGGAAATAGCAGATGACGAAAGTCCTGAGCGCGGTCGCCAATCCTAACGCGCCCCGCCGCTGATCAATTTCAGCGCATAAACGGTCAATTGTGACCTTTTCCCGCACGCAAATTTCCTCGATCCCCTGCCAGAGCGAGGGTTCGATATCCAACTCAACACGTTGTCCCCGAATTTGGATGGCGTGATTGGACAAGGTTGGGCGCGGGAAAAGAGTGAGCGACGGCCTATGTTCCCGAACCCTTTTCGATGAACCCTGGCAACCGCGCATACCACTGTACGCAGAGGCATCCTATGCCGGTTTGGAATCAAATCAACCAGAATTTCCGCCGACACCGTGATCCCCTTTCACGCGGCGCACGATCCCGCTTGGCCTTGATCACTGGCCTTGATCATTGGCCTTGCCCGATGCCCACCGTCAGCAGGGACAACCGATCTAAGTTTGATCTATATCAATCGTTTTTAAATTGAGACTTATCAGACCAGCATGTTACCAGCGTGTATGCATTAAACTCGTGGTTTCAGAGCGTGCTGCCGACAGGCCGTGATTAGGGTTCCCTACCGCCAGCCACCGCTCGGTCCAAAGATGACGTTTGACATGCGACGCAATGCACGTCGGGAAAGCCATCCAGAAGGAAAAGGTTATGAAGTTCGCCAAGGTCGCGGTAACTGCGTTGGTGCTGGCGGCGGCTGTTGCCGCCGTTCCGGCGGGTGCGCAGGAATTTAAGGGTAAGTCGGCCGGGGATATCGTGCTGCGCGCGCGCGCGCTGGTTGTGATTCCCGATGAAGGCGGCAAGGTCAAGTCGCAGGGGCTGTCCATCGGGGCCGCCAATGGGCTGGTTGATAACGCGGACTATCGCGCGGCTGATTTCACCACTGCGGTGGTTCCTGAACTCGATTTGTCCTACTTCTTCACTGACAACATCGCGGTGGAAGTGATCGCCGGGGTAACCAATCACCATCTTAAAGTTAAAGCCAAGGGTCCACTTCCCGCTGGCGGTATTTTGCACGACAGCATTAACCTGGGCGATGTCTGGCTGCTGCCGCCGACCGTCACCGCGCAGTATCACTTCTTCACCAAGGAACGGATCAGCCCGTACCTCGGTGCCGGTGTCAACGCCACCTTCTTCTTCGGTGCGAACAAGGACAGCGCCCTGTCCAAGATGTCGCTCAGCCCGTCGATCGGGCCGGCGTTGCAGGCTGGTGTCGATATCGCCCTAACTGGCAGCCTGTTCCTAAACTTGGACGTCAAGAAAATTTGGATGAATACCGACTTGAAGGCCACGCTCGCTCCGGCCAGCAACGGCCCTCTTGGGGTCACGGGCCCGGTCAAGGCCTCGGTTGATATCGATCCGTGGCTGGTTGGCGTTGGTATTGGCTATCGCTTCTAGACCCGACAACGCTGTTAGCGACAAGGCCGGCTTGCACTGCCGATTGATCAAGTGCTTCCCCCCGGGTTTCCTGACCGAAGCCTGGGGGGATTTTATTTAAGCCATTGCTTTTTGATCCGTCCCGCGTAAAAGCGACAGGGTATTTTGTCCCTGATCACTGGAAGCACCATGTCCAAATCGCGTCTGCCCGCCGGCATCTGGGCCCTGGGGATGGTCAGCCTGTTGATGGATTTTTCTTCGGAAATGATCCATGGCTTACTGCCACTGTTTCTGACCGGCGTAATCGGGTTGGGGGCGATCTCGGTGGGCTTGATCGAGGGGTTGGCCGAGGCCACCGCATCGCTGGTCAAACTTTATTCGGGTGCGCTCAGCGATCGACTCGGCAAGCGCAAAGCCCTGGCTTTGGCCGGTTACGCTCTGTCCGCGTTGACCAAACCGATGTTTCCCTTGGCCGACTCGGCCCTGACGGTGCTGACGGCGCGATTTATCGACCGGATCGGCAAGGGTATTCGCGGCGCGCCGCGCGACGCGCTGGTTGCCGACCTGACCGCCCCCGACCAGCGCGGGGCCGCCTTTGGTTTGCGTCAGGGCTTGGATACCGTCGGCGCGGTGCTGGGGCCGCTGGTCGCCGTAACGCTGATGATGCTCACCGGCAATGATTTCCGGCTGGTGTTCTGGGTGGCGACGGTTCCGGCGGTTCTCGCGGTGGCGGTGCTGGCGCTGGCGGTGCGCGAACCGAAATTGGCCCGGCCCGGTACCGCCCGGCCCGGTACCGTATCGACCGTTCCACTCGCGCCGTTGCGCTCACGGCTGGCCGGTCTTGACCGCAGCTTCACAACCACGGTGGGCTTGGCGGCGGTGCTAACCCTGGCACGCTTCAGCGAAGCGTTTCTGATTTTGCGCGCGGGAGAGTCCGGACTGGCTTTGGCCTGGGTACCGCTGGTTATGGTGGTGATGAGCCTGACCTATACCGCATCGGCCTATCCGCTTGGCCGGCTGTCCGATCGTTTGGGCCGTCAGGGCCTGCTTGCGGTCGGCTGCGCGATCCTGGTCGCCGCTGATGTTGTGCTGGCCATCGCGACCACGCCATGGCTGGTGTTTGCCGGAGCGGCGCTGTGGGGGCTGCATATGGGCTGTACCCAAGGACTGCTTTCCGCGTTGGTCGCCGACGCCGCCCCAGCCAACGCCCGTGGCACCGCTTTTGGCGTTTTTCATTTGGTTACCGGCGTTGCCGCATTTGTCTCCAGCGTCATCGCCGGCGTAACTTGGCAATACTATGGGGCCCCGGTTCCGTTCATGATCGGTGCCGCGCTGGCTGCGGCCGCGCTGGCCGGATTTGTGATCAAAATCCGCAGGTGAAAAAGGCGGCGTTTGGGATTGGGTCTGGAATATCCCCCACCATCCATGACATCGTTACCGCCGCTGTTTCCGGCATCCGCGACCAAGGGCGAAAGTCATCCCATGCTTGCTCCACTGCGCATCTTCGGACTTGAGCCTGCGGCCCGATCGCTGGTTTTGGCCGCCCTGATCGGCCCGCTGGCCACCCTTATCCCGCAACCGGCCAGCGCCGCTGGCGATATCGTGCCCCATCGCGCGATCTACAAGCTATCACCGGGTCCGGTACGCAACGGCAGCGGCATCGCCGACGTACGCGGATCGATGCTGTTTGAATGGGCCGATGCCTGCGACGGCTGGACCATCGTTCAGCATTTCCGCATGACCTTCCTGCACACCGATGGCGAGGAAGTGAAGATGGCGACCAACTACGCCACCTGGGAATCCCGGGATGGCCGTAGTTATCGCTACACCATGCGCAAACTGGTCAATGGTGAGTTGAACGAAGAGGTTCGAGGCGAGGCCTCGGTGGCCCCGGACGGAGGGGCAGGAAGCGCTCGTTTCTTGCGCCCGGAAGCCAAAGAGATGCCGTTGCCGGCCGGAACCCTATTTCCAACCACCCACACCATCGCCCTGCTGGGCAAGGCCATGGCTGGGGAAAAACTGTTCAACCGTACGGTGTTTGACGGTGCCGATGCCGATGGCGTCAGCGAAATCAATGCGGTGATCAGCGATCGGGTTGGGGTTGCCGTACCGCTGCTAACCGAGAAGTTCAAGGACGTGCCAGCCTGGCCGGTACGGATGGCGTTCTTCCCGCTCAAAAGCGAGCTGTCTTCGCCAGAATATGAAATGAGCATGACCTTGTTGCGGAACGGCATTGCCGAATCGATGAAGATCGATTACGGCGATTTCACGGTTCAGGCGGTGTTGGACGCTTTGGAAATGCTGCCCGCTTCGGGCTGTTAAGGTGGTCGGGGAAGGGCTTACTCGTAACGCAAGGCTTCGACCGGATCGAGTCGCGCCGCCCGCCATGAAGGATACAGCGTGGCGGCAAACGACAGCATCAGCCCCATCGCAACCACCTGGATCACTTCTGGCCATTCCATGATTGCGGGCAAATGGCTGAGGAAATAAATTTCCGGAGCGAACAGCGTGGTTCCGGTCAGCGATTGCAGCGCCAGGCGAATGTTTTCAATGTTGCGGCAAAACGCCACCCCCAGAATAAACCCGCCGGCAGTGCCAAGCGTGCCAATGCTGGCCCCGGACAGGAAGAAGACACGCATGATCATGCCACGGGTGGCCCCCATGGTCCGCAGAATCGCGATGTCACGACCTTTATCCTTAACCAACATGATCATGCTAGAAATGATGTTGAACGCGGCCACAACGATGATCAGGGTCAGAATCAAGAACATAACGTTGCGCTCAACCTGAAGCGCATTAAAGAAGCTGGAGTTAGACTGCTGCCAATCGACCATTCGTCCACGTCCGGCCACCGCTGGAATCAGGGCGTCCTTGGCCGCTTTGGCTTGATTGGGTTCATCGACGAACACCTCGAGGGAACCAACGCCCTCGCCCATCCGGTAGAAAACCTGGGCTGCGGCCAGCGGCATGAACACGAAGTGGTTGTCGTATTCGAACATGCCGATGTTAAACACCGCCACCACCGGATAGCTGCGCATGCGCGGCATAGAGCCGAACACCGTCATCTTGGGTTCTGGGGCAATCAGGGTGATTTGGTCGCCCACCCGCAAGCCCAGACTGATCGCCATCCGCTCGCCGATGGCGATGCCGTCGCCATCGAAGTCGGCGGCACGACCGCGCACGATGTTGTTGGCCAGAGTCGGTCGGGTTTGAAAATCTTCCGGGCGCACGCCGCGCACCACCACGCCCTTGGCGGTACCGGCGGCGCTGATCAGGGCCTGGCCTTCGATTGCCGGCACGACCGCCTTGACCCCCGGCATGGCTCGCAGCCGCTGGGCCAGATCGTCGAAGCTGGTCAGCGGCCCACCGAATTCGGAATAGACGTTAATGTGGCCGTTAAGTCCTAGAATCCGGCCCAACAGCTCTTGGCGAAAGCCGTTCATCACCGCCATGACGATGATCAGCGTGGCCACCCCCAGGGCGATGCCCAGCAACGAAAAGGTGGCAATGACCGAAATGAAGCCTTCCTGACGCCGCGCGCGCAAATAGCGCATCGCGACCATGCGCTCGAACGCTCCAAAGATCATGGCGGGGGCTCCG
>CAUYTZ010000138.1:0-1089 GCA_963575695.1 uncultured Gammaproteobacteria bacterium
GCTGACCCGTCTCGGGCCAACTCGATAAGGTCTTTCCGATCCTCTGCTGTCAAAAAGCCGCCGCGAATCATGTAACGAGGGGAATCCAATTCCAGGCCAAACGCAAGCGTTTTTCGCCTTCTGAGCGAGTCAGGGTATACTATACGCGAGAATGGCGGAGTGTAACTCCGCCTATCCCTGTATCCCTGTCATCGATACCGATGGTGGTATCGGATTACGTATTATCTATCAATTGGTTAGCGTTATCGATTGTCGTCACAGCCTGATCAGCCTGCATTGCCGCCAGGGCAGCGATGGCCCGGTCGATCTCCTCGACGGTCATGACCTTGATATCCTTGCCCTTGTCCGCGATCTCCCCCCCCTGCGATCCAGCAGATTGGACGCCTGGAGCCAAGTCTTGGCGGCAGAGACACGAGCTGATGCTGGCGCGTCAGTATCCTCCATAACTGAGGCAAGACAACGCAAGGCCACATTTGCATTATTTTCGATTATGCGGATCGTTTCGAACCTAATCGCCGCATGAATCGTAGGATTGTGCTCAAGCTGCCACGCATTAACCTTGGCGCTACTATACCCTGCCGCCTCTGCTGCCTGAGTTGGGGCTAACCCCCGTACAACTCTGGCATGCACGTAAGTGGCCTGCATCGCCGTCAACGGCAACGGCATCCTCGGTGGTCCAACCTGCTTACGGACCGGCATGCACTTTCCTACGGCTGTCATTTAATTCCCATATTTTGGCGTGCTATAGGATAATAGGCCTATCTCACCCACTCCCGCCGTCAAGCTAGGCGTAGGTGGGTAAGGCTCCGGTTGCGGGCAGGGTGACTTTGACGCCCCCCTCTCATGGTCGGTAGGAAGCCCGCTGGATGCGGTCTGGGTGTGGCCTATAAAAAGACACACAAGACCAGACCGCATCCAGTGAGGCCCAGAACGACCGGAAAGGCCATTACGGGCACAGCCACTCATCTAGCACCGCTTGACATTTGGCCCGGACCCGGCAGGTCCGCCATGGCAACGCGTGGTCGTTGAAGAAAAATCCCTGCTCGGTCCAAGGAATCCATTCGTCCGGATCGGCCACGGAAACGACGC
>CAUYTZ010000139.1:0-2373 GCA_963575695.1 uncultured Gammaproteobacteria bacterium
TCAAGGCCAATACCGAGGAACGCGACCGGATCGCCGAGGCCCATGCCCAGGCCCGGGCCGCCCAGTTGGCCGCCGAAGCCGCCAGCCGGGCCAAAAGCGCCTTCGTCGCCAACATGAGCCATGAAATCCGCACCCCGATGAACGCCATCCTCGGGCTGAACTACCTGCTCGACCAGACCGCGTTGACCGCGCTCCAGCGCGACTATGTGGTCAAGACCCGGCTTTCGGCCCAGTCGCTGCTCGGCCTGCTCAACGATATTCTCGATTTCTCCAAGGTCGAGGCCAACCGGCTGGAGCTGGAAAGCACGCCGTTCCGCCTCGACGACCTGATGAAGACCCTGGCCATCGTCACCAGCGCCAACGCCCGGGACAAGAACATTGAGGTGCTGTTCCGCATCGCCCCCGGAACGCCGCTGTCTCTGCTCGGCGATCCCCTGCGCTTGCAGCAGGTGCTGCTGAATCTGGCCGGCAACGCCATCAAGTTCACCGAGAAGGGCGAGGTCGTGCTGTCGGTCGCAGCCAACCGGGTCGAGGACGGAGCCGCCGATCTGACCTTTTCCGTGCGCGACACCGGCATCGGCATCACCGCCGATCAGGCGGGGCAGATCTTCGACGCCTTCTCCCAGGCGGACGGCAGCACCAGCCGCCGCTATGGCGGCAGCGGCCTGGGGCTCGCCATCTGCAAGCGGCTGGTGGCGCTGATGGGCGGCGACATCCAGGTTGACAGCGAGCCCGGGCGCGGCAGCTCCTTCCACTTCACCGCCCGTTTCGGCTGGACCCCGGAACCGGAGGCGGCACCGGTGCTGCCGCCCGACCTCGCCCGTCCGCTCCGGCTGCTGATGGTCGACGATAACCCGACCGCCCGCGAGGTCATGACAGCCATGGTCGCGCCGTTCGGCTGGCAAACCGTGGTCGCGGCCTCAGGCCGGGAGGCGATCGCCGCAATCGAGTGCGCCCTGGCCGGAGAGACGCCGTTCGACCTGATCCTGCTCGACTGGCAGATGCCCGAAATCTCCGGCTGCGACGTCTTGGCCCACGTCAAGGAGCGCCACGCTCCCGGGGCCATGCCGGTGATCCTGGTGGTGACCGCGTTCGAACAGGACCGCGTGCGCGGCGAGGCCGACGACGATCCTACGATCAGGGTTATCCTGACCAAGCCGGTGACGCCTTCGGTTTTGCTGGAGGCGGTGTCCAAGGCCTGTTCGACCGCGACCGACACCCATGACCGTCACGCGCTCGCCGCGGCCAGCAACCGGCGGCGGCCGGGTCGGGGGTCTGCACGGTATCGCGCGAGACAGTCAGCACGCGCCCGGACAAAATCCGTGCCGACGAGCAGCAGCAGCAGTACCGCCAGCCAGGCCAAGCCAGCCCGCGACCTCGACGCTCGCCCCGACGCCCTCCAGGATATGGCGCGCCACCATCTGGTTGATCGCGTTGTCCTCGATCAACTGCTGGACTGTGGCTGAGTGACCAAATTCCTCTGTTACCTTTATAAATTGTCTGCCACGCTGTTTTAGGTTTTACACCAAGTTTTATTAACCGTTCCGCCATCGTTCGCTTCCATTTCCAATGTTTGAGTTGTATCGCTCGCAGACGCCTCCGTATATGGGCATCCAACATCTGGAGAACATATGCCACCTCTTTCGTTGTGACATGAAAGTAGGCCATCCACCCTTTCAGGTATTTGTTTACTTTCTCTATACAATCTCCCAACGACGATCCCCAATTTCTGGGTGTCAACTCCCGAATACGCTCCTTGATTCTCTCAACACTTCGCTTCGAGAGTAACACTTGCACTGTTTCTTCAATGGGATCAATCCCAAGTCGGAAACCCAGAAAGTGTCTCGTCGCTGGATCCCCCACAGCACTCTTTGACCGATTGATCTTGAGCCGGAGATGACGATTTATAAAGTTCTCTAGACTTAACATAACTCGTTCACCAGCACGAATGGTACGAACATAAATGTTGCAGTCGTCCGCATAACGAACAAACTTGTGACCCCGTCTGTCGAGCTCCCAATCCAATTCGTTAAGAACAACATTGCTTAACAACGGCGACAGTGGACCTCCCTGTGGGACGCCCTCTTCCGTATTGACAACAACGCCTTCTGGAAGAACTGCTTGAGCTTTCAACATCCGATGAATCACCTGCAATACACGGCCATCTTGAATGTCTTTGCGGAGGGTCGACATCAACCGTTCATGATTGACTTGGTCAAAGAACTTCTCCAAATCTATATCAACAACAATTGTGTACCCTTCTTCCACATATTCCTTTGCTCGTGCAATGGCTGTGTGACATCCTCGATTGGGCCGAAACCCATGACTATTCTCATGGAACTGTGGTTCATATCTTGGCGTTAAAACCTGATT
>CAUYTZ010000140.1:0-1076 GCA_963575695.1 uncultured Gammaproteobacteria bacterium
CAGAATCCAGCGAACCTGCCGGTGCGTCAACCCCAACTGATCCGCGATCTTCTGCATGGACAAGCCCGCAGCACGCAGGCGGTGCGCGGCAATACCCTGCTCAGGAGTCCAGCGGGGTGATCTGCCGCCTCGGGGTTTGGGGGTGTCGGTCAATTGGGCGGCCCTTCTAACTTTTCAAGTAAGGCTTCAATCAATTGGATCACATCCGCCCAAAGTGCGGCTTTGTATGGGGGCACTCCAACCGCCCTCTTTTTGGCTTTGGCAACTGCCCCGCTACCATACTGGCAACAAAGCCGAGCGCCGAAATCCGCCAGGTTATTCGTCGGTGTGTCACAGCCATTTGCGCCACCAACGCTGCCGGGGTTCTTCTCGCCGATCGGCCAGGAGCTGATCCAGCAGTCTATCCAACTTTTCCTCGACTCGTTCGGCTCTGATCTCTGCGGCATCGACTCGCTCTATCATCATGGCCATCGATTCGCGGTGAAGTCGGTCTCGATCTGCCAGATCGTCTCTACGTTGTTGGTCGGCTCTAGAGATATCGTCGGCTCGTCGCGATTCGGATTCAGAAAGCGCTCGGCGCAATTCGGCGACAAGGGGCGCGTCGTTAGCTTGTTCAGACGGTAGTCTAGACACTTGTTCAGGTAGGCTAGACACAGGCTCGGGTGTAATTCCCTTAGGTCTAGACGGCACGTACACCTTCATCCGGCCGTCGTTCCCTCGTGTCGCTGTGACAGTGCCTCTCCGGATTTGCTGCCGTAAAGCGTCCAGCGTGGTCCCTAACTTTGGGGCGGCTTCGCTGAGATAGAGCCATTCACCGTCTGACATGTCTAGACTCTTCTGGTTTTGTCCAGTTTAGACCACGACGCGACAGTCTAACCAGGAGTTAGACGGATTTCCATGGATGTCTAGACGCCGTGGCGTGATTGCTCAAGCCTATAGCAGCGTCGTGCTTTAATTGGGTTGTCTTATATCTTGTGGGTAGGTTTGGCATCCGCCCTATTGCGGGCTGCAACGCTTTGAGCCTACAGTCTGACCGGGCGCGTTGTGCGCTCACCGGACCGACCATCAGGGAGCAT
>CAUYTZ010000141.1:0-3840 GCA_963575695.1 uncultured Gammaproteobacteria bacterium
GACCCAGAACCAGATCGGCCGGAATTACGCCATCCTTGATGATCTTTTGCTCATGGTAAATATCACGCAAGAACAGATTGAGCGCAGTCACCCGCTGGACCACGCCCCGCTCCAGGTGCGCCCATTCGGTGGCGGAAATCACCCGGGGAATGATATCGAACGGCAGAATCCGGTCCACCGCTTCCTGTTCTGAGTAAATCAGAAAGGTAATGCCAAGATTAATCAACTCTCGCTCGGCGATCCGTGATCTCTGGCCCAGTTCTTTAAAATTGAACGCATCGAGCCGTCGGCGAATAACCTCGGCGTGGGCGGCCGGATTGCCGGCACCACCGAACAATTCATCATAGTAGCCGCCGGAAATGTAACCCGACAAGGCTCCACTCAAGGGGGGTCCACTCAAGGGCGATCTACTCAAGGGCGGCCCACCAAAGGGCCGAAAAGAGGCGTCGTTGACCTGCACTGTCCTTCTCCTGGCGACGGCGGGAGCGTCCGGCTCTGGGCAAGCCCGAGCGACGACGCTGCACCCGCCTCAATCACGGATACTGGCGCGTCTTACGGCGGCGCTATTCCCGGCTCTGCACCAGGAGCCGCCGCAGTCAGCGTCAACGGGACGGCTGTGCCCCTGCGGCGGGGGCCGGACTGCGCAACAAAACAATACCGATCCGTCGGTTCCGCGCCGAGTTCGGGTCTTTGGCATCGAACGGCTCCCGATCCGCCTTGCCGACCACGGTCGCAATCCGTGATTCGTCGATTCCACCCGCAATCAGTGCCCGCCGGCTGGCATTGGCCCGCTCAGTCGAGAGATCCCAATTGTCGCGGCCAACCCGGTTGAAGGGAGTCGAGTCGGTATGACCGCTGATCGACAATTTATTAGGCAGTGTGCCTATTGCCTTGGCCACCAGACGCATCAATTCGCTGGTCTGGGGGAACATCTGGTTGCTGCCGGCCGGAAACATGGAAAGCCTTTCCTGGTCCACGATCTGGATACGCAAGCCTTCCGGGGTTTGATCCACCATCAGGCTCTTTGCCAGCTCTTGCAATTCTGGGACCGATTGGATTGCTTGCCTAATTGAACTGGCCGCTTCCAAAAATTGCTGGGCATCCTGCTGCCCCTGAATCATCTGAGCGGCGGCCTGCGCCACCCGCTCGGCAAAATTCTGTAACGCTTCGCCCGGTTTCTGGGACGGCAAGCCAAGCTGTTGAGCGATCTGCTCAATTCGGCGCTGGAAGCTGTCGTTATTTTCGTCGTTGCGCGGCTTGGGGTGAGCCGCCACCGCGACCCCCACCCGCTCCCCGAATTTGCGCAAGCTTTCATCTGACTTCTGGCCGTCAATGCCCTCATCGCGGGCAAGCTTATCCAAACGCTGACGATAATCCTCCCTCGTCTCTCCCGGCTGCGGCTTGGGAAAGCTCGGATCGGCGGTTTCGTCAGTGTCGTCTTCGCCGGCGGAAAAGCCCGGCGTCAGGCTAGAGGGCGAGGTGGAACCATGCTCCGAGGCCGGGGCCAGCATCGCACCGGGCTGGGAAATGCTGCGCCCCCCCATGGCACCACCGGAACCGCTCTGCGAACGCGACACCGCAGCCGGGGCGAAATAATCAGCAATGCCTTTTTTTTGGTCACTGGTAACGACATTGAGCAGCCACAGCAGCAGGAAGAACGCCATCATCGCGGTGACGAAGTCGGCGTAGGCCACCTTCCAAGCACCGCCATGCGCGGCCGCATGTCCGGCCTTCTTCTTCTTAATGACGATGATCGGCGCTAGTCCGCCGCCGCCACCTTCACCGCCTTTTTGGGCCACGCCGCCGCCCCTTTCCGCTTAAATCACACCCACGCCTGCCCTGCCCTTGCCGCTGAAACATCAGGCCGGCGGCAGGGCCGTAAAACATCAGGCCGGCGGCAGGGCCGCTGTCGCCTCTTCCACTTCCTGAAAGGTCGGCTGCAAGTGCGGCTGAAGCACCTTGCGCGCGTATTCCACGGAAATCGTCGGGGCATAGCCATGAAGGTGAGACAGAATGGCCGCCTTCATGCAGTTGTGATAATTGGCCTCTGACGAAATGACCGCTCGAAGCCCGCTCGCGATCGGCGAAACGAAACCGTAGGACATAAGAATACCCATAAAAGTGCCAACCAAGGCACCGCCGATCAGATGCCCCAACACTTCCGGAGGCTCGGAAATCGAACCCATGGTATGAATCACGCCGAGCACCGCCGCAACAATTCCAAGCGCCGGCATCGAGTCTCCAAGATTTCCGATCGCATCGGCCATTTGAAGTTCTTCGGCATGGTGGGCTTCCAATTCCTGGTCGAACAAATCAGAGATATCGTGGGGATTGTCGGAGCCGAGAGAAAGCAGCCGCAAATAATCACACAGAAAAGCGACCGCATGATGGTCGGAAGCAAATTTTGGGAATTGCTGAAACAGCGGGCTCTCGTCAGGTTTTTCTACGTGTTGTTCAAGCGCCAACAGCCCCTTAGTCTTGGCAATCTTTAAGATCTGAAACAGGGCCGTCAGCAATTCCAAATAATGGGGTTTTGAATATTTTGGTCCTTTGAGCAGCCGCCCGACCGCACCACCAAAACCGGCCACCACCCGCATCGGATTGGCGACGATAAACGCGCCGATCGCGGCCCCCAGAATGATCAGCACCTCAAACGGCTGAAACAGAATCGCCAAGTGCCCGCCGGGCACCACATAACCGGTCAGCACCGATATCAGCGCGACAACCCAACCGACTGCGGCCATGGTCTTCTATTCACCCCGATTGGCGGCCCCACCTAAGGAACCCGCGCTTTTTGTTCCAAACTGCGCGCGACCATCGCGAACCGCGCATGACCATCGCGAACCGCGCACGATTGTCGCAAAGTTTTCTTAATCTCTCTTTAAGAATAGCGGATGCTGAAAACCTACGCAACCCGTCGCTTCGCCCTCGGTCAGGACGAGGCGCTTGGTCGCCAAAGGGAGAAGGAAAGCGGCAAAATTTCGCTCATTTGCCCGAAGCCGGTTCGCCTTCCTTGGCCAGCAGATCTTCCAGTCTGGTCCACAGTGGCTTGGCCTGATACTGGGCAACCTGAAACGCCCAACCGCCCGCCACAGCATTGATTGCCTCCGCCTGCCCGACCACCGCCGCCCTGGTCTTATCGTCAACCTCGGCCGCCGCACCCGCCGCAGCCTCCAGACTCAACCAGTTTTTGCCGTCCAGTTTAATTACCCGCACCGTCACGGTCAGGCCATCGAAGGTCACGAAACGAGCCGTACCGCCAAGTGTGAAATCAAGACCTTCAGCCCGACGCACGTCCTCAACAGACAGACGCGCCACAGCATTGCCGACATCGTTGACCAGAACCTCGGTCATGATCTTTTTGCCGGCCGGCAGTTGATCGACGGTGAAATCGGGTTTACCCGCCTCCGACCGTATCAACCGCAACACCGGACCAGCGGCTTGGGTAATCGTCACTTCTCGCACCCGCTCCCCCTCCACCCCGGGCAGAGTCCGCTCGATCCAGCTCAACGGGTCATTGCGCGCCTCAAGCCGGCCCGCAGCCAGCCACGCCCGCGCCTCACTCGGCCGACGGACATAGATTTCGGCCGGCAGAATCGAGCTGGCGTAGGATTTGGTCTTACCCACCACCAGTTCAGCTATGACTTGTCCGGCCTGATCACGGGCGCTGACCAGCAACGCCGAAGTCCTGGTCGGATCACCCACTTCCAGACGCTCGTAAAGCTCCGGAGAATCGGTCCGCGGCTCCATGGCTTTGATTTCGGCCAGACCCAGTACCGCCGCCTTGACCAGGGCAGATTTGACTGGATAGCCGAATTTCTCCGCCAGCCCCCACACCCC
>CAUYTZ010000142.1:0-2462 GCA_963575695.1 uncultured Gammaproteobacteria bacterium
GTGGTCGAGGCCGGGAGCAGGGCCGAGACAAAGGTCGGGATCGCGGCCGCGAGAAGGGCCGGGCACGGGAGCCAGCCAAGGAACTGGGTCTGGCCAAGGATGCCGTCCCACCCAAGGAAATCGAACGTGGTTCTGAGCGGGGCCGTGTCGCCGCTCGGGAGCCGATACGGCCGGATTCTCGGCCGGAAGCGCCGGAACGGGTCGCGGTGGCCGATCGCTATCGGTCCGAGTCTCGTGAAGGCGTACGTCGGCATCGGCGGGAAGACGAGGACGACGATGTCCGGGTGGTTGGCTTCGGCGATCATCTGCCGGCATTTATGCTCCGGACTGTCCGGCCGAATCGCGACAAAGAAGCCTGAACCAGGGAGCCGGTATGCAGACCATTTTCGTCATGGTGAAATGCGACCTGGGCCAGGCTTATGCTGTGGCGGATCACGCCGTGCAGCAGGTGGAACCGGTATCGGAGGTGCATTCGATTTCCGGCCAGTACGACCTGCTGATGAAATGCTGTCTCTCGAATGACACTGATATCGGCCGGTTTGTCACAGAGCGGATTCAGACGTTGCCCGGAATTCGGGACACCTTTACCCTGATCGCGTTCAAAGCGTTTTCCTGACCCCGGCCGGCCCTGGTTTGGCCGGGACAAGGTGTTCGGACATTTGCCTTAGGCGAAAGTTTGTTCCATGTCCGCTTCGACAAAACATTCCTGCGCCGCGTGGTTGATGGGCTTGGCCCTGACCGGAGGCATGGTTCTGACCGGTCCGGCGCAAGCTGGTCCGGCGCAAACCGGATTTGCGAACAGGAATGATGCTGGCACTGCGGTTCAGCCCTTGCCCACGACCAAGCCTGGAAGTTTTATCCCCACCATGGTCCCGAGTCCTGTGGCGTTGCCGTCGCGCCGTCCGTTGGCTTTCCGAACCGTCACCAGCGCAGACTTCGACAACCGCCCCCCGTCGCCGCCGGTTAAGCCTGTTGTGGCCGTCCCCTTTGCGGGAGCGGCTGTTCGAACCGCGAATGCCGGGGTGTCGACGGTGGTGCCGACCGGCCTGAGTGCTGGCGATCGCCCTGCCCAAGCCGCCCCCTCCCGAGGTCAAGCTGCCAGCCCGAGCCAGGAGAAGCGTTCGCTTTCGGGTGGCAAGGCCGAAGAACCGACCCTGCTCACCGCCGATGAGGTGGTCAACGATGAGCAATTGGGCTTGGTTATCGCTCGAGGCAAGGTCGAACTAACCAAAGGGGAACGCACGGTCCGCGCCGATGTGGTCAGCTATAATCAGAAGACTAAGGTGGTTACGGCATCAGGCAATGTGCGCCTGTTTGAACCCAGCGGCGATGTCATCTTTACCGAATTCGCCGAGCTGACTGACGATCTGCGCAACGCCTTCATCGACAACTTGCGTATCCTGATGAAAGACAATTCGCGGGTTGCCGGTACCGAGGCCGAACGCCGCGATGGCCGTTACACCCGGATCAATCATGCGGTCTATTCGGCCTGCGATCTGTGTTCATCCGATCCAAACAAGGAGCCGGTGTGGCAGGTGCGCGGTGTGCGTGTGTTGCACGACAATGAAGACAAGGACATCCGCTATCGGGACGCCACCCTGGAACTGATGGGGGTGCCGATTGGCTACACCCCGTATCTGTCCCATCCCGATCCCTCGGTCAAGCGGCGTAGCGGTCTGGTCCATCCCCTGTTTGGCGTTTCTGGCGATCAGGGCGCGTTCGTACGCGGCAACTATTACTTCGACATCGCGCCGGAAGAGGATGCCACCGCCGAGTTGACCCTGTACAGCCAGGCCATGCCGATGGTCGGCGGCCAGTGGCGGCGGCGGTACGAAGACGGCCGGTTGAGCCTGGCCGGCAGCTTTACTCAGGCCGACTATGTTCGCTATGGTGGGTATGGCAAGACAACCCAACGCAATACCTTCCGTGGCCATGTCGCTGCCGATGGGTTGTTCGACATTAACGACAACTGGCGCTGGGGCACCAATCTGGCCTATGCCAGCGACTTCAACTTTCTGCGCCAGTATTATAGTTATAAGGGCGAAAACGTTCTGCGCAGCCGTGGCTTTGTTGAAGGTTTCCACGACCGCAATTATACCTCGGTCAATACTTATACTTTTCAGAACCTGTTTCAGGGTACCAACGAGCGTAATCCGGTGGTGTTCCCGTGGGGCCAGTTTTCCGCCCTGGGTGAACCGGGCGAAGCTTGGGGTGGGCGCTGGTCGCTGGATACCAGCGTGCTGGGCCTAACCCGCAACAAGGGGGCCGATGTCACCAGAATGTCGGTCTCGCCGGGTTGGCAGCGGGATTTTCATTCCGAAACCGGTCTGGTGACGACGGTCAGCACCGCGGTTCATGGCGACATCTACAGTTTCCGCAACTACTATCGGCCTGAAGACTATACCGACGACCATCTGCTCCGTCCGGGACATAAGCCGCTGACCGATAGCGCTGGCCGTCTG
>CAUYTZ010000143.1:0-9883 GCA_963575695.1 uncultured Gammaproteobacteria bacterium
CGCGCTCGTTTGAGAGCTTTTCGTCTCTTCCGCTGATATTGAACCCGATAACTCCGCAAAAACACTGACAATTCAGATACATCGCATGGCCTCACCGGTTCACGACAGGGCGATCGCCGCGCTTCTCAAAAAACTGACAGATCTCGAGTTCTGTCACCCCGAAACCGGAGCGAAAATGATCTACTCACTAAACTGAAGTGCCAACCGAGTTTCCTTCGGGATCAGGAAGTCTGAGTTTAGGCCTGCTGCGTTGCCTGGAGCGCTCTCGTCCAGGAAGCCGGCAGAATCAATGGCCGTTATTCAACAATATCCAACCGCTGATGTTCGATCATCTCGCAGTAGACTCCGCCATTCCGCATCAAAACGTCATGTCGTCCCTGTTCGATCACACTTCCCTTGTCAATCACCACGATACAATCGGCTTTCAGGATGGTTGCCAAGCGATGGGCGATCACGATCACGGTACAGCGTTTGGCCAAGCGGTCTACGGCGCGTTGAATCGCTCTTTCGGTCCTGCCGTCGAGATTGCTGGTCGCTTCGTCCAAAATCAGGATTTCGGGTTGAACCAGGACCGCGCGCGCGATCGCCAGCCGTTGCTTCTGGCCGCCCGAGAGCATCACGCCGCGATCGCCAATCCTGGTCTCATAACCTTCCGGCAAGCTTTCAATAAACTCCGCCGCATCCGCCAGTTCGACTGCGGCCTCGATTTCGGTTCTGGTAGCATCCGGCCGAGCGAAACGAAGATTGTTAAACACGCTATCATTGAACAGTACGACATCCTGCGCCACCACCCCGACCCGCTGTCGCCAGGTGCGTAAATCGAACTCACGCAAGTCCACGCCGTCCACGGTCACCCGTCCCTCACCGGGATCATAAAGCCGGGCCAGCAGACTGACGATTGTACTTTTGCCGGCCCCGGACGGGCCGACCACAGCGGTCATCTTGCCGGCGGGGAATTCAACCGTAAGCCCCCTCAACGCAGCCCCTTTGTTTGGGTCGTAGCAGAAGGTGACATCCTCGAGCCGTACCGCCTCAGTCAAGGCGTGGAAGACCAGGGAGCCGTTCTGGGGCCGGGTGGCGTCAAGGACTGTGATTGTCTCTTGCAAGGCCCTGAAGCCCGGATACTGTGCCATGATCGCCAGCCGAATTGCGCTCACGGCGGTTGCCGGCCCCATCAGGCGATAGAGCACAATCAGAAACAGTAGCATCATATCGGTCCAGTCGTCCTCGCGCTGGAACAAGATCGTACCCAGGAGCAGCAACAAAACGATGAACAGGCCGCCACAGGAGGTAAACATCGGATGATTGAGGTTAGTCAGGAAGTTCATCCGTCTTAAGCTGGAGTAATACGCCTGCTGACGACTCCGGAACAACTCATGCATCCGTTGCTCACCGTCGGCGAGTCTAACTTGGGGCATCGAGGTCAAGCCTTCGATGCACACTTGGCCATACTGGCCGGCGCTGGTGGTGAGTGTGCGGCCCAAGGCCAGTTGCCGCAGGGCGAAAACCCGCATAATCAGTGTCATGATCAAGATGAAGGTTGCGGTTGCCGCCATAGCACTTCCCGAAACCATAAACATGAGGGCACCATAGACGCCCATCAGAAGCAGATTAATAACAAGAAAGCCAAGGTTTTTGGCGATCTCGGCCACTGCCACCGGATAGCTATTCAGGTTAGCCATCAAGGTTCCCACATCGTTGCCTTGGATGAACCGAAGATCGACGTAGAGCAATCCGGTAAACACTTTATCGGCTAACGCTTTTTGGAACTGTACCGGCAAATTGGTCGCAAGGGTGGTTGAGGACAGTTCCAGCAATCCGCGCGCCACCACCACCGCCGCCAGCACCACCGCCAAGGCACGGATGCGACTATTGAAATCCATAGCCTCAAAGCCGCTCAGCGCCGCCCCCAGAACCGGCAGCCGTTCCAATCCGGCACTGGTTCCCTTTAGGATCGGCATCAGCAACGCCAAACCGATGCCTTCGGTTAGAGCTGAAGCTAGTGCCAGAATGATGAATAATGTAAACAGAATCCAACGATATCGCAACAGAGACATGCAATCGATCATGAATCTGACATCTCTGAGAAGATTCAATAATATTGTCCGATTAAACATAATTATAATTTTCCTTATTCATTCGGTCTTTGGTCTGTGATCAGATCTTAGCTGGTCAGGTCAATCGGGATGGTCGCATGCACCCGATCGAATGCTTCACTAATCACACTTGCATCGTCCGCGTCCCAGACCAGTTGTTGGGCACAACCTGCGAATGGAAAGTTTTGACCAATTTCGTAGCCCAGTGAGGTGATGTACTCGGTTGAGGCTTGGGGTACGTCCTCGGTTACAAGTTTGAACGTAATATAACGTGCTGTGGGCGAAAACCAGCACAAGGACGAGGTACCATTATTGACACCAAGATTAATCCAAGCTGCATCATATAACGCACTTCTTAGGCCGATGTTCCAACAGGCGTCCCTGAATTCCGGGAACTCCCCCATTTCAGAAGCGACGCCTTTCAGCGCACTGTCCGTGTCGGGAACGATTACCACGCAGTATTCTGCCGGGTCCAGCTTGCGCGCAAATGCCGCCCAAGCGGCCCGGTTGCTATTCCGCGCCGGCATGTAGCTATAGTTTCTCAAGGTGATTGTGATCAGCTTACGGCCTTTAACCGTTGCCTCCAGCCATGGCACCAGATAGGCGCCCCCCTGTGGCGGCGTTACAAAAAATCGAACCTCTTTTCCAGCCCTGGCAACATCCAAAACCTCCTGTGCACTATGCACCACCGGAAACGTCGGGGAATAGCCATTGGGAAACACATGCCGCGCTGTGGCGGCTAAAATTGCCGCTGCCTGCGTACGGGTGCCGCACAGGGTGAAGCCGCTGCAGGTGGGGATCAGTGTGCACAAAGGGATACAGATGTTGTTCAACCGCCAGCGCCGCGCGTTGGCATCCATGACATTTTCGTAATCCTCCCGCTCCTGGCGCAGACCATTGATCGGACCAGGAACAAACACGACATGGAGATGCTGTAAGTTCCGTTCCCGCCGTTCCAGCTCGCCCCCGATCAAAAACCAAGTGAAATCATAGGTAATTGGTGCCACTTCAAGATCATAGAATAGATACAAGGTGTTCACGCCATCGGCCGCGGTTCCGGACGCAAGCCTGCGGAACCAACCGGTTGCGCCTCGGAACAAGGCATGTATGCGCGTACCAAAGGCTCGCAAACCATGGCCAAGACGTGTTTCTGGCACTCGCAGCTCGCGCCTAATCCGCTGCCAGAGCCACTGTACACCTTTGGCTTGGATTTTTGTGATCAACCCGGGGGGGAATAGGGGCAACGGAATCATGCCAACCCCATTTGGCCAAGATCAATCATCTCTATTTCGACTTCATGGCCGCCACGCAAGTGCGGATGCCAGTTTTTAAGCCGGTCAAGACGGTTATAATAGGTGAATTCCGGTGAACGGCGAATCAGCAAGCCGTTGCGAACTTCGTCCTGAAACTCATACTGCGCCCAACCGTTGCAATCCGTGCAGAACGGCACTTTATCCCATTGTCCGGTTTCATGATAATAGCGGACTTTGGAAAATTCCTCCCCTAACCACACCTCTTTGACTGAACTTTCAAAGATGTTGCCGACCACGGTGGCTTTGAAACCATCAAGGCAGCAAATGGTGACGGCTCCATCATTATGAACCGGCAATGTGTTGTATAGCGTCGGACATGGCTTACGCTCCGCTGGTGCCTTCAAAGACGTAAATTTACCATCTTCGAAGATCAAGCCGATTCTAACGCAATCGACGAGACCGGCCCAGCGGGCAACAAATGCGGCTTCTTCGTCCTGGTTACAGTCTTGAAGCGTGAAGGACACACCAATGCGCGGACTTACCGCGTCGGCACGCGCGGCAAGCATACGATGCACGGCTGCCTCGACCTTGCTCAACTGATCGACGCCGCGAATGCGCTTAAAGGTTTCCGGCTTGACCGCATCAATGCTGAAGAACACCGAATCCACTTCGCTCTCGACCACGAACGCCGCGATCTTTTCGGTTAGAGTCAAGCCATTGGTGTTAAATGCTATGGCCATTCCCCGCGCCTTGATTTCCTTGATCCGTTCCTTGAGATCGGGAATCAACAACGGTTCGCCATACATATTCGGCTGAATCAGCGGTTTGGCCGGCATGACCTGGTCAAGCAGAGCCAGGGATCGCGCGGCATCCATGACCCCTTTCAGCGTATCGATCGCCGCTTCATCTTTTGATCCCCACACCGTGCACATCGGGCAGCGCAGATTGCAGCGTGTGGCGTAGTCGATCAAAAGCCGTTCGGGCAACGGCTTGACGGGCAACGGCTGCCAATTCCACACCGGATCAACCCAAGCGGCCTTGCGATAATCGGTCATAACGTTCACTTCTTCGCAGTGTCTCTGGATGCGCAACTCAGCACGTCACGGGCAGGGCATAGAGCACGGTTTCGATCACGCCGCCGTCATGCTGACGCAGGAACAAGTTATAGTCGTTGCGGATGCCATCAAGCGTCGCCGCCACTTCCCACAGATCGGCGGGGCGGTGATAGGCCGAGATCGCCAGCTTTGGATAGCATGTGGTCAGAGTTCGTCGCGCACCCTCCAACGCTTTCAATTCGGCCCCTTCGATGTTCATTTTGATAAAGCTGGCGCGTTGGCCATCAAGAATGTCATCAAGCGCGACCACGGCGACTTCGATCGCCCCCTCTTCGCCCAGAACCGAGCCGCGGCTAGCGTCATTGTGGAAATGCAGCACCGTCTTGCGGTCATAAAGGCCAGCGTTAACCGGTTCCACCCGTGGCTCGCCAGCGAAATTTGCGGCCAATCGCTGGAACGTCACCGGATCAGGTTCGAAGCCAAGGATGCGTTCGAACCGGCCTCCTGTGCGTTCGATGAACAGGTGGATTGTATCGCCGTCGAACGTCCCGGCATCGACATAAACCTCATCGGATTCGAAGCGGATCAGATCACCCGGCTTATAGAGTTCCCACTGAACTACCGGAGCCAGATGCTGGGGATCAAGGGTCTGACGGAAGGCGAGTACCGCATTCAGCACCCGGCGTGAGTCATCGTCCGCCAGACGTTTGGCCAGCGCCACATAGCGGTCACGATGGGCCAGCAGATCTTCCAGCCAGCCATCGTAAAACATATGCGGCGGAAAGATCCGGCCGTTAAGCACCTGGAGCAGCGCGAACGGGGCGACATGAACGAAGCCCAGACCTTTCAAGCGATCCGTCGCCTTTAGAACCCGATGCGACGCGATCACTATCGGCGTGGCCTTGTCGAGCGCTTCCAGGGCGGGCACGGCGACCACCTTCAACCCCTCAACCACTTCCCCCTGACGATCTGGATTATCGTCTGCGATCGCGGCGATTTCAATGCCGTGGGTCCGGCACAGCCTGGCCAGTCGCAGCCCCTCGCCAGCGGTGCCGACAATCGCGATCCTCGCCGGAAGCTGATTGAAAGCCGGGTGCATGACGGCAAGGGCGTTGCGCAAGCCGTTCACACTCTGGTGGTCGAACAAACGTTGCAGCCATGGCAGGAGAGTTTCGGTCATCAGACATCCAATGGGATCAAGGTGTGCAAGAAGTCATGCCGTATTCACGAGTATGGCGGGATCGAACCGGTCATCCGGCCAGGCGCGATCGGCCAATGTCCAACCACAGGGCGAAACTGTCATAAGGGGTCACAGGCAACTGCCCCCCCAGGATCTCGGCCGCTGTAAAAGCGCCGAATGCCGCCCCCTCGCTCAAGCGCAACTCGCCCAGGCGGGATTGGGCCAGAGTGAGCTTGAAAAAGGTGCGATGAACCTTGCCCTGGCCAAAGTGGCTGAGGTCAAAATCAAAGCGGGCGAAGGGTTCGAAGGCGTCGGGCGGCAGATCGAGGTTCAATTCCTCCTGCAACTCCCGCCGCAGCGCCGCCTCGGTCTCTTCGTGGTCTTCGATCGCGCCGCCGAACAACCCCCAGTGTCCCGGATACCAGATTTGGGGCAACTCATCGCGCTGTTGCAGCAAGTAGCGCCCATCGTCAAGCACGATCAGCGCCGCCACGGCATCGGCGGCCCGCAGCGGCGTGTCGGCGATCAGAAATTGACTGTCAGGGGCAAGCGGCATCGGCGAGATCCTTACGCAAGGTCGCGGCACGACACTGCGACAGCCGTGAAAAGACCAGTTGATAAAGATCCCCGGCTGAAAACAACAGCCAATTCAATCCGAGGCTCCGCCCCCGAAGCAACCGTCCGCTCTGCTCCAGAATGGGCACCAGGGCGGGAAAGTCGCGCGGCAGTCTGCGGTGACGGCGGGTCAGCACCGGATGAACCTTGCCGGTGCGGTCGATCAGGCGATAGGCCTCCGCCCATTCCGGCGGCTCGACATAAAGCTCCGAAGCCATGACCTCTTCGGCATGATGGATGGCGGTGCAGGTTTCCATGCCGGTGCCGAGCATCAGGATCAAGGTTGGATAGTCACGGATCAGGCCATAGGGACTGTTTCCGGCGCAAGGGGTTGTGCCCTGATGATGGGTGCCGAGCAAAAGCGCCGCCAGCGGCCCCGCCCCCGCCACCGAATGGGTCGGATGAAGCGAGCGGTGGCTGGCGAAGCGGGTGCGAAAGACCTCGGTCAGAATGCCGGTGTGCGATGGCGTCGCCATCTCGTCGAACACCGGCGCCGCCGGGGTTACGCTCCGCCAGGTCATGGTCGGCATCAACAGCGTGGTTCCAAAGAGCGCATCGAGCAGCGCCGCACAGAAGGCTTCAGCCTTGACCCCCTGACGCGACAGCGACCGAAAAGCCGAGTGAACGATCAGCACGCCCTCGCGTGGTCCCGCCCCGCCCCCCCACTTATGGCGCAAAATGTCGCTGACGATCTCCGTTTCCAGGCTCATGGGCGACACTTAAATCCTTGGCCGAAGGCCTCAGTTGCCGTCATCGGCCTGCAGGGCAGCGCGAATGTCCTCCAAACGGCTCAAGCACCCCGGAGGATCGCGGAAATCCAATCCGGACAATGCGCCAAGATCCAAATCCCACCAGCGCACGGCCAGCAAACGCTCGATAATCTCGGCACTGAAACGATACTTTTTGACCACCGCCGGCACGCCGGCCACAATCGCGAACGGCGGCACATCCCTGGTGACCACGGAGCCTGCGCCGATCACCGCGCCGTCGCCGACCTTTACGCCGGGCATGACGTTGACATTGTGCCCCATCCAGACATCATTGCCAATCGTGGTCGCCTCGAACATGTCCGGAGTTCGCTCCAACCGAGCAAAGTCGTTCCACTCCTCAACCCAATTATAAGAATTGGCGTGATACTGGAACTCGTGTGTACTGAGCCATGAGGTCGGATGATTAAAAGGATTGATCGAGGTTCTCGCCCCAATTGAACAATAAGCTCCGATTGTCGCCCTGGCGATAAAACAGTCGGCGTTCATGCCCAGGTATTTCCCAGCGGTGACATTCGGGCCAAGCTGGGTGTGGCGATTAAGATAAAGCGGGCCATTCAATGTCGTTGAGAAAATCTTCGCGCCGGCATTGATGCGGGCATAGGGGGCAGGCACGGCGATATCGTTAGTTTTATTCTCATATTTATCAATATAGATCTGCAGAAATTTCATCGTTGCTGCCTTTGGATGTTCGTCGGCGATCTGGTCCGGCGGCCCGCACCGGGGTGGCCTCATCATGCCCGATGATACCAATATTCCACTTTTTTGATAGCCGCCACGCAGTCTGCCGCTTCCTGCTCACCGTAGTTTTCGTTGAGATAAAGGCAGAAACTGGAATCGCGGCAGGCGCGGGCGTTGGGCGTATCGAAGGTGTCGGTGAAATAGGGCTTAAGAAACGCCCAGTCCGCAACCAGATACTGATAATGAGGATTAAGGCCGATGCCTTCGGCCAGGACCGCCCGGGCGAATTCGGTCTTGGAAACGTTCAGGCGTGCGACGTCGACCATCACCGGATAGACAAACGGCGAGTCCCCTGTGGTGTAACCATATGGCCGGCACAATTGGCACTCGGCTTCAATACCCGCGCTAACTGCGGTCACGAACGCTCGCCGCCGGGCGATGGTCTGCGGCAAACGTTTGAACGAGGCAATGCCGATGGCGCAAGACAGCTCGTCGGTGTGCAGGTTGAGCGCCGGAAACAGAAACTGGTTGGGATCGCGGTCATCGAACCCGTCTACCCAGCTTGGCTTGCCGCGGTCGGCATGAGCCAGCGCCATGCGAAACAGGTTGAGATCGCGACTGTAAACGATTCCTCCCGAGGCGCCGGTAATGTGAGCCTTTCGGTACATGGTTGAAAAGGCGGCGATATCACCAAAGCTGCCCACCGGTTGGCCGTTGCGGACGGCGCCGTGGGCCTGGCTGCAATCCTCGACCACACGGATGTCGTGGTGCCGCGCTTCTGCTACGATAGCCTCGATGTCGCTGGCCTGTCCCAAGGCGTGAACCACCACCACCGCCTTGACCGCTGGCGTAATCCGTGCGCGAAATTCTTCGACGCCGATGCCATAGCTGCCCGGCCGGGCATCGGCCAAGCGCGGCACCAAACCATTGAGCACGATTGCCGTCAGAGTCCCGGGATCCGTGATCGGCGAACAGATCACCTGTGATCCCTTGGGCAATCCGAGTGCGGCCAGAGCGACGAAAACCGCTACGGTGCCGGTGGCGACCGCATCGGCATAGCCGCCGCCCATCGCTTGGACGAAGTCATGACAATAGAGAGCCTCGAACCGGCCCTGATACCCTGGATCTTCCCGGCGCTCCCGGTACCACGCCAGGCATTCCCCGATCATCCGCTCTTCATCCGGACCAAGCGCAATCCGTGTCGGCATCGGCGTGGATCGGAGCGGCGCCCCCCCCTCAATTGCCAGGGCGGGTGGATTGAAAGCGGCGTTCGGCATCAGCTCAGGCCCAATCCGCCGGCCACGATGTCAATAGACAAACCATGCTCGGCCAGCAATTCGTCGTGGCTACCGTAACAATGGATGAAAGCGTCGGTCAAGGCGAAGGTATCCAGCCGGCACTTGGCGCCGCACTCCCAGGCAATCGCCTTGACCTGCATGCCAAGACCGCCGTTGGGGGCGCATTCCTCCAGCACCACCACCTGCTCGTAATCCTTAAGTGCCGCCTCGATGCCGGAGCGGTCAAGCGGCTTCAGGGTGTGTACCGACTTGACGCAAACGCTGCGGCCACTGGCTTCGAAACGTGCCGCCAGCGCCAGCGCGGTCTTCATGATCGGACCATAGCTGAGCACGCACACGTCACCTCCGGGTTGAATGGTACGCAGGCGGCCGAACACCCAGGGTTCGGGGGCGGCGGCGGTCAACACCGGCTCACCGGCCTTGGCCAGGCGCAGATAGACGATACAATCACGATTGCGGACCCCTCCATCTTCCGGTTGGTGGAGGGTGGCCGCGGCATCGATACCTTGAAATTGTCGGGAGCGGGAAAAAGCCTGAACCTAGCCGACCTGCGCGGCCATATAAAATCCATTGAGATCATAGACATCACCGGCAGTGTCAGTGGAAACAATAGCCTGACCTTGACGAAGCGAGATCTGCTCAACCTTTCGGATACCAGTAATACCCTGATCGTGAAAAGCAATACGGGTGACATGGTGTTCATGGGCAGCGGATGGTTGGATGTGGGCGAGGTTACCCTCTCAGGTTCTACCTATCATGAATATACTCAAGGCCGAGCGACGCTAAAGGTAGTGGGTCCGGCCACGCTGGAGTGGATGCAGAGATATTTGTCTGATCCGATTATGGAAAAGGTTCGATCCGGGTTTAGCGCGGTCAACAGATCATCGTATTTATTCAGGACTTCGAACTCAGCGATCAGGCCCAATTCCCGCTGTTCC
>CAUYTZ010000144.1:0-8608 GCA_963575695.1 uncultured Gammaproteobacteria bacterium
AGCGTAGAGACCCGCAAGCCGCGCGCAATCAACGCCGGCAGCAACCGCGACAGCAATGTCGTTTTCCCGGCCCCGCTCCAGCCGGCCAGGCCGATGATGGTCATGGAGATATCCCCCATCTTTTAAGGGGGCTTCGCCCCCTAACCCCCCAACCAGGGCGCTGCCCTGGACCCACTTTATTTAGCACGACGCCAGCATCAAAATTCTGGAAACCAGTTGGTTAAAGTAATAACACGAGAGGATACGGTCGATCTGATTGGCTGCCGCCATACTTAGACGACGGTAATTTTCTCTTTCTTTTTTTACTTGCTTTGCATCCTTGGGTGCAACCTTGTTTTTTAGTGAAAAATCCAACTCCACTAATCGTCTCAAGATCTCCTTGCTTTCCTCTGGAGCAAAATCTTCGCACAATCCTGCCACCAACCAAGTCTCAGTCATCTCAACCGCTGGGGCTGGGATCTGGCGCAGATCTTTGATCCCGTCCCAGGTGGGATGTAAAGTCCACAGCCAGTGATTTAAGGTTCGCTCAACAAAGTCTCCCCTATCCGTTGCGCTGGCATCTGGCAAAGGGATTGCGGAGTCGGGCATCAACATAGAAATCCTCGGATGGTCACAGGAATCGCCATCCAGATGAATAATAATGGCGTCGAACGAATTGTTTTGAGAAAGGCCCGCAAAAAGCCCATCTCGTTGAAACCTGTTCGCCCTTTCTTCTGGAGGGTTGTTGAGACACCACTTGTAGACCATTTCTAAACCACCCTCGGATGTTCGATCGGCGGTTGGCTGAAGATCCCGGAATTCAAGCGTCAGGGCTTCACCCCGGCGCTTAACCACAGCGGTTAACAGTTCCCTCAAGACCACCTGATCGGTCTTGCCTTCCGTGACCAAGCCGAGCTTAAGCGTCTTCATAGCCCGAGCGCTCCCGGGATTTTGTCCTCAATCCACAACTCCGACAGATTCTTCCCGCCCGCGGCCTTAACCCAATCCGCCCGAGTCCAACCCTCATTAGGCTTCAGGCGCGTGATCATGGTCGAGCCATTGTCCGGCGAGCGCGAGACCACGAACACCCGCTGATCATCATCAAACAGGTCAAAGGCATCCAGCGAAGTCGGATTGTGGCTGGTCAGAAACACCTGATCCGGGCCAAGATTGTGCTTCTTGTACTCCGCGCCACAGGTAGCTTCGATCAGCGTTTCCAGCATCTTGCGGGTGATCGCCGGATTGAGGGCGTTGTCTACGTTGTCAAGCGCGAAGATCTTGGGGGCTTCGGGATGAAGCAGGAGCACGGAGACAAACAAAAGGTAAAGCGTCCCTTCACTACTATCATAAGCTGAAAGGTGGCTTCTTTTTTCACGCATAAATTTGTCAACAAAATACAATGTTGCATCCCCTGTCTTTACTCTACCAGATACCGAATCAAGAGCAGCTGGACCAACCATAATTTTGCTTGCCCATCCAGGAAACCAGGAAAGATTAATAATATTTGCGGAGAGATCAAATGCAATCTTGTTTTCTTTGGTCCTATTTCTTCTAGAAAAAACTGCGTGAACTGCTTGCGGCAGCCCACCACCATGTAGACCCAACGGCTTTGTTGGGTTAGATTCCAATTCTTCTCCGCGCAAAAATGCGGTTTGTGGGGCATAAATATTAAATTCCCTTACTCTATTGAGTTCCATCTCTAGAACTTCTGGCACCGAAGCAACTTCCCTGAAGCGATCCCAGATCCCCCTTGTTCGGTCAATGTCTTTCTTTCCTGTATCAAGACCGACAACCGAAATACCATTATTGCTGCGCCCCATAACCCTATTGCCACCACACTCCACCTGTTCACTGAAAAATATTAGTGTACTATTTTCCTCACTTGCAGCAAGGCTTACATCATACTTTATACTGTTATTCATCTCAGCGTTAAGCGTTAATGTTTTCCCAAATGTCACATTCTTAAATGAGGATTTAAAGAGCGTTGGTACCGACAGCCGAACACCTTTACGCTGCAATTCGGTCTCGGTAATATCACGGCTCAAGGCCGCACTGAGCATACCAATCGCTTCAAGAATATTGGATTTGCCGGAGCCGTTGCCGCCAATGAACAAGTTAACACGACCGAATTCCACTTCGGCGTCCAGGATCGATTTAAAGCCCTTGATCCTGAGTTTCTTGAGCATTACCAACGATCCTATTCTAATGCCTCCGAACCCATTTCATTGGGGACGAAACCATGAACTTTCCCAAGTAACGCGGGTCCAGGGCAAAGCCCTGGTCGGGGGGATGGGGGCCGAAGCCCCCCAAAAAACCTCCCCCATGTTACCCGATCAATCCACGCACTGCGGCGGGTCGAGATCCTGGTCCCAGTTCTCCGGCACATTCGGAAACTTATCCAACCACAGCGCCAGCAACTGCGCGTGGCGCGACTCCTCTTCCTCGAACGAGCGGGCCAAGCGGCGCACGTCCGCATCTTGGGTGGTTTCCGCGATCCACTTGTAATAGTCGCGCGCCCCAACCTCGTTGGCGTGGGCCACTTCCAGCGCCTTATGCGGCGACATCAGGTAATGAACCTCGTCGTGGCCGGCGGTTTCCGGAGCTTCATTATCCGGCCACACGAACTCCCACGCCGCGAGCGTAGGAATGCCGCCAACTTCTTCCGCCAGCCGCTCAACCTCGGTCACATGCATTTGGGCATAACGACCAAGGGTTTCAAACAGGGTGGAGACATCGGCGTTATTATGTGCCGACAGCACACTGCCCAGTTCGACATAGCGATCCCGGGCCTCGATTTCCAATTCCAGCGAATGGGCCAGAAACAATGTAACACTGATGGCACCGCCTTTAACTTCGGTCATGTCACGAACCCCTGCTCCAGTTCGGCAACGGTTTTCATCACGGATCGTACCGTCTCGGCGGTCGGAAAGGCCGGCCGGGTTCCGGTTAGGAACACACCGGTGGTGAAGGCATCGTCTTCCAGCGCCAGATGTCCGGCCCGGCGTGGGTCTGATACCGGCTCGTGCTTGGCGGCGTGAACCATCTTCTTCCAGTCCTTTTGTTCCGGACGGAAGGTCACACACGGCGACAACGCCTGAATCAGCGAAAAGCCGGGGTGGCGGACGCCATCGGCGATCATGTGCGCCAAGGTGTTGGGATCGCCGGAAAAGCCACGGGCGACATAATTGGCCCCGCAGGCCAGCGCCAGTTGAATCGGATCGATCGGCGTTACCCCGGTACCCTCGGGGGTCAGCTTCGACCCGGTCCAATCGCACGCGGTGGTCGGCGACGCTTGGCCCTTGGTCATGCCATAGACTTCGTTGTCCATGACGATGTAGGTCAGATCGACGTTGCGCCGGCAGGCGTGCAGGAAATGGTTGCCGCCAATCGAAAAGCCGTCGCCATCGCCGCCGGCGACGATCACGGTCAAATCCGGCCGCGCCAGCTTCAGGCCGGTGGCCACCGCCAGCGCCCGGCCATGGACCGAATGGAAGCCGTAGACCGAAGTATAGGCCGGCATGCGCGACGAACAGCCGATGCCGGAAACCACCGCCACCTGATGTCGGGGCAGGGCCAGGGCGGCCAGGGCCCGGGTTAGGGCGGCGAGCACCGAATAGTGGCCACAGCCGGGGCACCAGACCGGCTTAATGTCCGCCTTGTAATCATTCGCGTGGGGTGCGGGTGTGCGTGAATCCATGGGTGGCACCGCAAAACAAAAAAGTCGTGAAAACGGGAACCGGAGTCGACAAGGGAGGGCTCAAACCCCCAGTGCGACCAGCCGGTCATAGATTTCCGTGGTGCGAATCGACAGCGGTCCCGGCCGGTTGAACACCGTCACCTCACCCGGCAAATCGTATTGCGAGCGCAGGTAACGGTAGAACTGAGCCCCATGGCTTAGTTCGACCACCAGCAGCTTGCGCACACCGGCCAACGCTTGGGCGAAGTCGCTCGGTCGGGCCGGCGACAGCAGCCGCACCGCCACCAGCCGCGCCTTGCGACCTTCGGCGGCCAGACGGGCCACCGCCGCCCGCGCCGGGCCGGTACAGGATCCCCAAGTCAACACCGCCACCTCGCCCTCGCCCTCAACATCGGCCCATTCGGGGCCAAAATTGTGGTTGTCCAGCTTGCGCAAGCGCTTGTCCAGCTGCTTGGCGTGATCGGCCGCCCCCGCCGAGGGCAGGCCGCTCTCGCTGTGCTCCAGCCCTTCGGCGACGTATTCCAACCCCGGTGTGCCCGGAATCGACATCGCCGACACGCCGGAAGGAGTCGCCGCATAGCGCTTGAACTTATCGGTGCCGGCTTCTCGTTGAATCAGGCGTTCAGCCTGCCACGCCGAGTCGTCCGGCCGATCGATCACCGCGCGGGTCTGGCCCAGCGCCTGATCAGACAGCACGATGGCCAAGGTTTGCAGCCGTTCGGCCAGATGCACCGCCCATTGAGTGGTACGCACGCAATCACCGACCGAAGTCGGCCCGAGCACGATATGGGGCGCGTCGCCGTGCAGGCCGTGAATGGCGATGTTCAGATCGGTCTGTTCGGCCTTGGTCGGAATGCCGGTGGAAGGCCCGCCGCGCATCACGTTCACCACCACCACCGGGGTTTCCGATGAGACGCTGAGCCCCATCAGCTCGGTCATCAACGCCAGGCCCGGCCCCGAAGTCGCGGTGATCGAAGGCACGCCGCCATAGGAGGCGCCGATGCACATGGCGATCGAAGCCAGTTCGTCTTCGGCCTGAACCAGGGTGCCGCCCAGCTTGGGCAGCTTGCCGGCCAGCCATTCCAGAACTTCGGTGGCCGGCGTGATCGGATAAGCGGCACAGAACCGCACCCCGCCGCGCACCGCACCCAATCCGGCCGCTTCGTTGCCGGAAATATTCCAGCGTACGCTGGCTTCGGCGTGGGCCGGCGTGGCCAGTTCCCGCCCCAGCCCCCATTCCTCGGCGGCCTTGGCACCCAGCGCCAGACAGGTCGCCGCCGCCGCCTGGGCCTCGCCACCCTTGCGGCCCAGAGTCAGGTTGACCACCGACAAGATGCCGGCCATCGGCAGACCAGCAATCGCCGCTGCGGCACCCAGGGCGACCATATTGGCGCGGCCGTTGACGACTCCAGCGGCCAGATCCTTAATCGGCAATTCGATCACCCGCGCGCCGCGCGCCAGAATCAGTTCCGGCACCGGCCCTTGCGACGGATCGGCAATAATGATGCTGTCCGGGGTTAGCGGCAGCTCATCCATGAACCGAGTCGTGTTCTGCCAGTCGATCGCCAGCAGCACGTTCATCTCGTCTTTGGGGGCCTCGACCGAACGAGTCGCCAGATCGACCAGGGCTGCGGCTTCACCGCCACGAATCTGCGGACCGGACGAACGCCGCATCATACCGTACCAGCCGGCTCCGGCTGCGGCATCCAACAACATCTGGCCAACGGTCATAACGCCGGCACCACCGCTGCCAACCAGGGCCAGGGACAAGGACTCAACCGACATGGACGACTCACGCGGGTGGGAGGAAAGAAAGAATATGGACAACCGCCGTATCCGGCGACTGCGGCAGTGAAACGCCCACCCGCCCCGATGTCAACCGGAAGCGAAGGGTAGCGGTGATTCTCTAGTATGGTCTGGTTTCCGGCCGGGGACCGCCCCCACCCCAACCCTCTAAAATCCAGCCGGGGCTGGCCTCCCGACTGTAATTCGAGTAACCTGAAGCACCGATGGCGGGAGCCGGAGTCCAGCCTTGTCGGCGGTAGCTGGCTTGTTGTGTGCCTGATAGGCAACACCCTGCCCGGGAGTGAGACAAAGCCGGTTTTTGCGCTTCCCGTCGAGCCGGTTTGGAATTAACTGTTACCCAGCTTGGAGAGACAACCGGGCCACCAAACAAAACGCTTTGCCAGGAGGCACTATCATGAAGAGTTATCTGCTCGCGGGCTGCGCCGCTGCTGCTCTCGCTTTCGGCGCCGGCGCTGCCGGTGCCCAGACGGCAACGGGTCCGGGTCCGGGCAAGTTCCAAGTCACCCTCGGTGGTGACGCCTATTTCGATGCTGGTTTCGTGTCACAAGATCGCGACGCCAATCAGATTAACGGGCTGCGGACGGTTGAATTCGCCAACCGTTTCCGTCTGGTCGTGACCCCGAAGGCCACTGCCGACAACGGTATCAGCTACGGCGCGCGTCTCCGTCTGCGGGCCAGCACCCTGGGTGCAGAACAGCGTGCGATCGATAGCGATCAGGCTTACATCTTTGTGTCGGGTAACTTCGGTGAAGTGCGCGCCGGTGAAGTTGAAGGCCCCAGCCACGCCATCAACGCCTATGTCAACCGTCCGATCGATTGGCAGTTGCAGGCCCAGCATGACCGTTATCGTGATTTCCTGCCGGCGCAGGGCTTTGATGGCAACGGTACGGCGGTCACGCCTGTTACGGCGGCCAATTACAACCCGAACAGTGGCCGCGCTTTCGGCAGTTCGTTGGTTGGTGCTGCCCAAACCTCACCGAGCAGCTCCATTGTAGCCGCTGCGGGTATGGGTGGCGTTAGCGCGACGACCCCGGTGGTTGGTGCCTACACTTACGGCTCGGGCGCTCAGCAGTTCCAGACCCAGCAGTCGGCTGATCCGGCAACCAAGCTGGTCTACATCACCCCGCGCTTCAGCGGCTTCCAGGGCGCGGCCAGCTATATGCCGCGGACCCGGGATTACAATGCCACCGCGACCCGGACCAACAGAAGCGCAGGCATGACCGGTCTCACGGCCGCTGGCGCGGCGACTCTCGCCACTGGCATCACCTCTCTGGTTGCCAATGACTTCCAGGACGTTTATGAAATCACCGCGAATTACACTGGTGAGTTCAGTGGCGTCATGTTGAAAGCAATGGCCGGTTATCAGGGCGGCGCTGCCACGCGGGATGCGCGCTTCGTTGGTGACGCCGGGATCACTAACTACAACGATCTGTCGTCCTGGCAGGTTGGCGCACAGGCGGGCTATGCTGGCGTCGTGGTTGGCGGTGGCTATATTAACTCCGGCAAGAGCGGCTACACCACGGCACCGTTTCTCGGCACGGCAGGTAAGGCTAACGCACAAACCATTCCTGGTGGCGCTTCCCCGTATCGTACTATGCTAGAAGACCAGTGGGGCTGGAACGCTGGCATCCAGTACACCACCGGCCCGATCGTGGTTGGTTTTGGCTACACTCACTCTGAAGACGCTGGCAACCTGATCGTTCCTGGCGCTCGCAAGCTGAACCAGTACACCCTCGGCGGCAAGTACACCGTGGCCCCGGGCTTCACCATGGGTCTGGAATACACCTACTTTAGTGCGGATGACGATCGTCCGAATGGAGCCGGCTCCTTCACCAACGGCGGCAACACCTATGGTATCAGCCAGGCGACGAACGCTCTGGGCAACACCGTCAACACCAACTATGACGACTCCGGCAGCGTGGTTCTGCTCCGCACCGGTCTCGCTTTCTAATCTGTATAGTACCTCTGATCTCTAAGAGCGGCGGCGGGGAAACTCGCCGCCGTTTTTCGTTTCTGGGGTGTGGTACGGTCCTGTTCGACCGGGACGTGGCAAGTTAATACCCCTTCCTTATTGATTCGCCATAACCTGAAGGCTATATCCATCCCATGGATTGGACAGTTCGCTTTCACGACGAATTCGAGCCTGAATTCCTGGAACTGACCACCGCCGTTCAGAACGAGATGCTGGCGCGGGCCAGAGTTCTGGCCAGATTGGGGCCGATGCTGGGACGCCCGCTGGTTGACACTTTGGCTGGATCACGACACGCCAACATGAAGGAACTGCGCTTTGAGGCCGGTGGCGGTATTTGGCGCGTCGCGTTCGCTTTCGATCCGGAAAGGGCGGCAATTCTACTAATTGCCGGAGACAAAAGCGGGGTGACTCAGAAGCGATTCTACCGCTCCCTAATCGAGCGGGCGGATCGGCGGTTTGATGATCACTTGAGAACTCTTCTCCTGACAAAGAAGGACTAAGGGCCATGGGCCGGACGCTTAACCAGTTGCTGGATGCATTGCCGGCAGAGCGGCGGCAAACAATAGAGGCTCGGGCAGAAGAACTGGTGACCGAGGTGGAAGGGTTGCGCGCGTTGCGGGCGCTGGCTGTCCGCAGCCAGGAGCAGATCGCCGAAACTCTTAGTATACCATGTTCGCTTGAGAACCAGAAAATCCAGCTATCCAGTTGATTTTAGTCAGAGTGGCGATGCCCTAGCATCCGGACGATCATGAGAACGACTGATGAAATACGACATCACCCTGAAAAGCCTGCTGATGGATGGCGCTCCGGCCTTCCTGACCGAAAAAGGTTTTATTTCGCAGCACACCAACCATGTCCATCGTTTTTTTCTCGGAGCGTTCTGCCTGTTTTTGCTGGAGCAGTGCCTCATTTTCAGCCATACCACACCATTAAAGAGAGCAACAAAGCGGGCAACGCCGTCCGCCTGAAAGTGCCATCGTGCTGTACACCAGGCACGCGACCAGCGGGCGCAACGTCCTTCAATCTTGAGAGAGGAGACCCCCGCCTCGATCACCTCGGCCAGCATTTCCAGAATGTTCAGGGAACCGGGTTCTTCCATGACATGATAGACCTGCTCATTGGCGACAAAACGGCCTTTGCAAATGGTGGGATAA
>CAUYTZ010000145.1:0-3281 GCA_963575695.1 uncultured Gammaproteobacteria bacterium
TGGCCAACCAAACCGCCAAGGCGACCGAGGACATTCAAAGCCAGGTGGCGCAGATGCAGTCGGTGACCGGCACCGCAGTTGATGCGATCAAGGGCATTTCCAAGACCATCGGCCGGATGAGCGAAATCACCACCACCATCGCCAGCGCGGTGGAAGAACAAGGGGCGGCCACCCGGGAAATCTCCCGTAATATTCAAGAGGCTTCGGCCGGAACCCAGGAAGTGTCGGGCACAATCGGCAACGTTATTCAGACCGCAGCCGAAACTGGAGAAATGGCCGGCAGCGTTCTGGGCGCAGCGGGCGAGTTGTCGCGGCAGTCATCGAGTTTGCAGCGTGAGGTGGATGGCTTTATCGACCGGATTCGCAACTCCTAATTTTGCCTCTCGTTAAGGTGGGTCCAGGGGATTCTAGACTCCTGGACCCACTCTATTTTAATAAAACCCATCCGACCGACCTCAACACCTGTGGTACCGGCAATAAATATCGGCGATGACCGGGCGTCCATCATCAAGAATATGGGTAACATAATTCGCCTCAACCATTTCACGCATTGACGGATACCACATCTTGGATGAAGGCACCTGGAAGGCGTGCTCCATGAAATCGCGGCGTAGCCAGCGCGCCTTGATCAAGTATTCCCGAACCTTGATTTCCGCATCCTCAAGCTGTGCTTTGGTCGCCGTAGACGCGCTGAATTTGTGAAAACCAAATCTGGCGTTGGGACTGGCGATACGCATGTCGCCGCCAGCGAAGATCAAGGTGCAGGCGCTGAGGCAATGACTAAGAACTTCAGTATTATGGCGTAGATTCATAATACTTGACAGCATGTCCATGGCCACACCGACACTGCCCCCGGGACTTTCAAGTCTAATAATGGAAACGGCTGGATCACTGTACAAGATCTTGCTGAATGCCATCTCCATCCCGACCAGTATCTGTCCAGACATCTTAATTTCTTCGCGAGAAACCCGAGAGAACGCGGGGTGGTTGGCCGCCACGACTGAATCGGAACCATCGGGCCGATAAATGTTTTGGCGCGGCCTCGTGGGCTGGTCGGGGGACGGAAGCGAAGCCTGTCGCTCCGGTTGACTTTCCGGCACGGGCACACTGGCTTCCCGGGCCATGCGAGTCATCACCACGATTTCGCCTAGCGCGGCGACGGCATCGGCGATCTCAACCCCGATCACCAGCGCCACGACGGATACGAGGCCTTTGACCAGTAGCGGCGACACGATGCGGCCAGTTTGGGCCATGTGTTCGGTTGCCGCCCGCCAGCACCCAACCGCTTCCCAGGTCAGAATGATCAGCATCCCGATCCAGACCATGACCAGGGTTTGGAGCAGGGTATCGCCATCTTCGATCGAACCCCGCCGGGCGTAATCCGTGGTCAGGGCCACAACCGTCCCGCAAATCAGCAACCCGGTCAGCGAGTTAAGCCAAAAACTGCGGGCCAGGGAGTGTTCCCCCTGCCAGTGTTCGGACATGTAACGAATCATGGCAGGCCTCCACGCCAAGGCAAACCCTGGTCAGGTTCCACATCCTGATCAAAAGTCCGCATTGCGATACCACAACTTGAGTATATCGGATCGTCGCCAGAGGTGAAGTGGGATTCTGACCGTGAGCCAAACGGGGAACGGTTCAAACCACAGCGACAAAGTGTTTAACGTTTCAAGTCTTGCGAGGATGACCTTGCCTTGGCCGCTGGGATCGTCGATGATCGCGGCCAGAATTTCCATCAACCAGGGGTTCGACCATGTCCTCTTCCGCCCAGCATCCGGAAACCCTCGTGCTCCATGCCGGCTATCGTGCCGATCCGGCCACCGGTTCGGTGGCGGTGCCGATCTATCAGACCACCTCCTACCAGTTCGCCAGCACCGAGCACGCGGCCAATCTGTTCGCGCTGAAAGAGCTGGGCAATATCTACACCCGGATCATGAACCCGACCACCGATGTGCTGGAAAAGCGCTTGGCGGCACTGGAAGGCGGGGTGGCGGCACTCGCGGTCAGTTCGGGCCAAGCGGCTTCGGCCTTCGCGATTCAGAACTTGGCTCAGGCCGGGGATAACATTGTCAGTTCCACCGACCTTTACGGCGGCACCTGGAACCTATTCGCCAACACTCTGAAACAGTTCGGGATCGAGGTCCGTTTCGTTGATCCATCCGATCCGGAAAATTTCCGCCGCGCCACCGACGACCGCACCCGCGCCTATTATGCCGAAACCTTGCCCAATCCGAAGCTGATCGTGTTTCCGATCCGCGAGGTGGCGGAGATTGGCCGTCCGTTGGGCATTCCGCTGATCGTGGACAACACTGCGGCACCGATTCTGGCCCGTCCGCTCGATCATGGCGCGGCGATCGTGGTTTATTCGACCACCAAATACATCGGCGGCCACGGCACCTCGATCGGCGGCGTGATCATCGATGGCGGAAAGTTCGATTGGGAAGCGCATCCGGTGCGCCAACCGCTGCTCAACACCCCCGATCCCAGCTATCATGGGGCGGTGTGGACCGAAGCGGTCAAGCCGTTGGGGCCGATCGCCTATATCCTTAAGGCACGGGTGACGCTGCTGCGCGATTTGGGGGCTGCGATCAGCCCATTCAACGCGTTCCAGACGATTCAGGGCCTTGAAACCCTGCCGCTGCGGATTCGCGAACATAGCCGTAACGCTGCGGCGGTGGCCGAATTCCTGACGCTCAATCCGGCCGTGATCAAAGTCATCTACCCTGGGATTCAGGACGGCGAAGCGCGCCGCCGCGCCGACACCTATCTTAAAGGCGGTTACGGCGGTCTGGTTGGGTTTGAGTTGAAGGGCGGAAATGTCGCCGGGCGCAAGTTCATCGATGCGCTGAAGTTGTTCTATCATGTCGCCAACATCGGTGATGCCCGCAGCTTGGCGATTCACCCGGCGAGCACCACTCATTCCCAGTTGACGGCCGAAGAACAACTGGCCAGTGGTGTTTCGGAAGGCTATGTCCGCTTGTCGGTTGGTATCGAACACATTGACGATATTCTGGCCGACTTGACTCAGGCGCTAGCACAAAAGTAAATAGGTCCAGGGGCCGTGCCCCTGGTGGGGGTGCAGGGGGCGAAACCCCTGCCCTCCGGAGGAAAAACACGGCCTTTCGGCGACCAGGGCTTTACCCTGGACCCACTTTATTTGGCCCATTTTTTAAAGACAACTCACACCTTAATCCCTGTCCACTGAACCACCGGCATCAGCGGCCGCCAGCCCGTCATGGAGCCGAGCGGGCCAGCGCGACCGATGGCGATTTGCAACATCT
>CAUYTZ010000146.1:0-10970 GCA_963575695.1 uncultured Gammaproteobacteria bacterium
TCCGTCCGCGGTTGGAGTTCTATCCTGCGCATTACCACCTCCGTCCTTACAACTCAATCCCATGGTCGAGCGCAAAGGCCTTCAATCGCCCGCGCAGGCTGTGTTCCCCCTGGCAGCAGATCACGGCCAGGAAGTCGCGAACCTGTCCTACCTCTAGGCTGCGTAGCATACGTTTGACCGGACCGACCGCAGGTGGAGCCATCGACAAACGGCGAAAGCCGATGCCGAGCAAGGCCATGGCGTCGAGCGGGCGACCGGCCATTTCGCCGCAGATCGAAACTGGCACCGAGGCGGCATCGCATTGTTCAACCAGGAATCGGAGCGCGTTGAGCATCGGCGGCGACAGCGAATCATAGCGGTCGGCAAGCCGATGATTGGTGCGGTCATAGGCGAACAGGTACTGGGCCAGATCGTTGGAACCGACCGACAGGAAATCGACTCGGGGCAGCAGCGCCGGCAACTGCCAGAACAACGCCGGCACCTCGACCATCACGCCCAGCCGCAGGGTGGCAGGTAGGGCGATGCCATCGACGGAGGCCCGGGCCAGTTCCATATCCACCAGTCGTCGGACGGCGTCGAACTCGGCGATTTCGGCGATCATCGGAAACATTACCGCCAGCGGCCTTCCGGCGGCAGCGCGCAACAGGGCCCGCAGTTGTTGACGCAACATCGCCGGCCGGTCAAGACTGATGCGAATCGACCGCCAACCCAGCGCTGGATTGTCCTCGGCCTCAGTGGCGAAATAGGGCAGCCGCTTGTCGCCGCCGACATCGAGGGTGCGAAACACCACCGGCTTGCCTGCGGCGTGCTCGAACACCCTGGAGTAAAGCTCGGTCTGGGTGGCAACGTCGGGATAGTTTGAATGGACCATGAACGGAATTTCGGTGCGGTAAAGCCCGATACCGTCGGCACCACTGTCGTGAACATGGGGTACATCGATCAGCAAGCCACAATTAAGCTGTATCGACACCGCGATCTTATCTTTGGTTACTGAGGGTAGAGAAGTGGCCTCGGCATACAGCTTTTCGGCCATCGCTATGAGCCGCATGCTTTCCGTGACCGCAGCCTGAATGTCTTCGCCCGGCCGGACGAAGATCTGGCCATTGACCCCGTCCACAACCACCGGATCAAACAGATCGATGCGCGCCAGCGCGCCATGGCATTGCCCAACCACCGGAATGTCGAACGCCCGGGCGATGATCACCACATGGCTGGAAGCGGAGCCTTCCTCCAGGATCAGTCCGCGCAGTCGGGTACGGTCGTAATCGAGCAGTTCCGCCGGTCCCAGCGAGCGTGCGACCAGAATGAAGTCATCCGGCAGCGCCACCCCGTCCGCCGCCGAGCGGCCGCCACACAGATGACGCAGCAAGCGATAGGACAAATCATCCAGATCGAGCAGCCGCTCTCGGATGTAAGGGTCGGCGATCTGACCCATGCGGGCCCGGGTATCGTTTTGAACCCGCTGCACCGCAGCTTCCGCAGTCAGCCCGGTTTCAATCGCATCGCTGATCCGGGTTAGCCAGCCGCCATCTTCGGCGATCATGCGATAGGCTTCAAGAATGTCGCGCGGTTCGACATCGCTGGCGGCAGCGGCGACCAGCGCATCAATCGCGCTGTGCATGCCGGTCACGGCTTCCCGCAGTCGGTCCAACTCGTGTTCCGGATCATCCGCGACCATTTCGCGGAAGCTCAACTGCTGACGATGCAGGATTGCCAGCCCCATCGCTATGCCGCTGTTCAGGCTGATCCCTTCCAGTCGCGACGGCAGCAGAGCCGCGTCGCCGACCGAAGACATTTCCTGCGAGCCGATCAGCGTGCCGCCGGAGATCAGCTCTGCCACGATCATGGCGATGGTTTGAAGGGTTTCAACCTCCTCTTCACTATAGGTTCGACAGCATCGGTGCTGAATCGCCAGCACACCGCGCACCCGACCGCTACGCAAAACCGGCACGCCCATCAGCGACAGGAACGGGTCTTCACCGGTTTCCGGACGAAAAGCGAAGCCGGGATGGCGACGTGCGTCGGCTAGCGCCAACGGCCGGGCATGGGCGGCGATATCGCCGATCACGCCCTCGCCGACCCGGAGACGGGTGGTATGGACCGCAGCCGGATTGAGGCCGATGGTGGCGAACAACTCCAACACATCGCCGGGGCGCAGCACGTAGCACGAGCAGACTTCGGCCTGCATTTCGGTCGCGACCAAGTGAACGATGTGGTCAAGTTGCTGCTGGCCAGTGCCGGCAAGCGCCATAACGTCGCGCACCCCCGCCAGCAGGCGCCGTTGGGCGTTGCCGATCGGGACAAGAATGGAACCACTCGGTGGGCTGGCCGAAGTCGGCCGTGCCGGTGTGTTCATATCCTCCCACTCGCTTCCTGGTCGGTAGGACCGAGACACAAGATCCCGGGAACCTTTCTTGTTTTCACCATCATCGTGCCTAACCGGACGACGCAACGCACCAAGCATATGGCATCCAGGTATGCATCCGGGTATATGGTATCCGAGCGACAAGAAGTTAGGGCAAGAAAATAGGTCCAGAGACCGGTTATATCCGGCGCAGAAGGAACAAGCGTCCGGCAACCGGATGGTTGGCTTCCAGGCGCAGGTCGATGGTTTGCGTTCGGACCACGATCAGCCGGTGATCGGCGGCGGTCCGTGCGATATATTCCGGATCTTGCGCAAAACGTCCGCAGGACAATAATTGATAGTCGCGACCGGTGATCGTTTCGATACTGAGTGCCAATAGCCCGTCTGGCTTCAAGGCGATGGCGGCGGCGGCGAACAAGCCACGGACATCGCCGATATAGACCAGCAGGTCGGCGGCCAAAATCAGATCGGTGCTGGCCGGATGCCGGGCAAGCCAGGTCGTGACCTCGGTTTCAACCAGGTGGTCATAGACACCGCGCGCGGCGGCCTTTTCAATCATGCGTGGGGCGAGATCAAGGCCGGTTAGAGTGTTCGCCCTGGCACGGATCAAGGGACCGGCCAGCCCGGTGCCGCAGCCAGCATCGACCACTTCCAATTTTCGGTCATCCGCCGTCAGTACGGCTTCGACCAGCACGCACAGCGCTTCGGGAACCCGGTAGCCGAGCATAGTGACCAGTTGGCTATCAAAGCTGTCTGCGAAGCCGTTGAAATGTTCGACCAGATAGTCATCGGGCGAACGGGTCAGGTCCGTTCCGGTCACAGCCGCCAGCATATAGTGCGTGCTTGGGTTGTCTGGATCAAGTTCCAGGTAAGCTCGGCCCAGGCGAAGCGCCGCTTCTTGGTGGCCGAATCCGTTGAGCAGGCCAAAAGCGGTACGGAAAACGAGTTTTAACGCCATGGCCGCAGTTCCGGCGGCGGTACGATAGGCGGTGCTGGCCTGCGTAGCATCGCCGCCGGCAATCGCGACGGTCAGGGTTCTGACCAAGCCCAGCATGTGGCGATAGTGGCTTTGTTCAGGGGCCAGTGCGACGGCGGCAGAAAAGGCATCCGCTGCGGCGGAAAAAGCCCCGATCTGGTAACGGATTTGACCGAGGAGGCCATAAATGGTGGCATCACCACCACCGCAGGCGATGCAAGAGTCTAGACATAGGGCGGCGTCTTCGAACCGGCGTTGACGGTGGCGCAATTGCGCCAGTCCGAACCAGCCGTCGGCCAACTCCGGGGCCTGCTCAAGGGCCGTAAGGAACGCGGATTCAGCGGCGGCGTCATCCCCGATCGTGGCGCACAGAGTGGCCAAGAATAGCCACACCCGAGGTTGATGTGGGGCGAGGCGGAGGGAATAGTCCACACATGCGCGGGCCAGTTCATTTTGGCCGACGGCGTTGAAGGCGGCACCCAAATTAGACCACAGCCACGGTTGTTCCGGAGCCAGGGCCACGGCGATCTTGAGTAGGGCAGCGCTGTCCTCGACCCGTTTTTCCTGCCACAGGTGTCCGGCGTGCCGATCCAGCGCGATCGTTACCGGGATGTCCTGGCGCAGCAGCGCGTCAAGCCGCCGGTCGTTTTCGCGCCACGCAGCCAGGGCGGCCTGGGCCGCGTCCAGGCTACGGAGGTCTGGGGGTAAAACCCCCGGCAACCCCTCCGGCAACCAGTGTGTCAATTATTAGGCTCGCTGGTATCTAGGTTTGCTGGTATCAGTTGTCGTCGCTGCTCTGGCGGCTCTTAAGCTTGCGGCCCTGAACCGCCCGCAGCAATTCATCATGCTCCCGGCTCAGACCGAATTCCCAGGTTGACATGGTGAAGGTGGCACTGGGAATCGGAAACAAGGCAATCTTCAAAGATTCAACCACGTAATCATCACCGCTGTTAACTTCAAGAATGGCATGAATAATTGTTCGATGAATAAAAGAAATTGGGCCGCTGAATTTTTTGGAATGTCGCTCTAGCTTGCGCTCAAGATAAGAAATGTCACCGCTGGACAGTTCCCGGATATGCTTAAATTTAAAATTGACACTAAAAAGAAGGCTGCCACCGGCCTCGATCTCACCCAATTTATAACCGGCGTCGCCCAGCAAAGTCCAAAAGTCATACGGGTCTTTGACCTTGGGCTTGCGGGCGAAGCTGGCGGGGGAGGGGGGAGTCAACCCGGTGTATACCGCATCGACCGCGTATTTAAAGTAGTAGACCATGGTGTCCCAGGCGCGGCTGACCGCGTTGGGGCCGGCCGAAGCCTGATCAACTTCATCGCCCCCGAAAGCGATGAGGTGGAGATAGTCGTTATCTCCCCGCTGTTCGCCGGCATCATGCGTGGCCTTGTTTCCGTCTTGAGCGCCTTCGTTACCCAGCAGATAAGACCACGCCGCCCCGATCACGTCGGCCGTCGTCGAGATCATGTCCCCGGCGAAGGTTTCGGATACCAGCAGCGGCGGAGACACGTCGGCACCGCTCGCGGTCTGGGCCACGGCCCCGCCGTTCGCAAGGACGGCCAGCGCCACAGTTGCGCCAAAAAGTGTTTCGCGGAAGAAAATCATGCTCATTCTCCAAGCCCAGGCAAAAGCCGGCTTCATCCTGGTTTTCCTGCCGGCATCACCTTGCCGCCATACTTCTCTTTCATGTGTCCGTGTTAACGCTTGAACCGTTCCAGCCTCAAAGCCTTTTCTCGATCAGTCTTCCTGTCCTCTAGGTCATCCACCACCAATCCCTCCATTTCCAGGTAGCCGCCATTGCCGATCGCTTCCTCACTCATCGCTTCCCGGATGAATTCGTAAAGGCCGGCGACCACATTCTTGCCACCGTATTTCGATTCCATGTGGCTACGCTTAACGTAGATCCGCACCGGGAACACGGCGTCGTAGTCATCACCCCGAATCGCTTCATCGCTTGGGGTCTGGCCGGAAACCGGCAACACATCCAGCCACGACATATTGCGGCGATAGACGGTGTGGGGAATTATCGCCACCGTGCCCGCCGGAGCGTTGCGTAGGGGATCTTTGAAGTTGACCGCAATCGGTGCCTTGATGCCCTGAAACAGACCATCCTCGCGCAATGTGGTGCATTGCTTGACCCGATCTTCGGCGCTGTAATATTCCTTGAACTGCCTCAAACCACGGCAGCCACTTTCCAGAAAAAACTCTTTAAAGGAGTAATTGATCGCGGTGCCATTTTCTGAAGCAATCACCCTAATTTCCAAATCAGGCAGCTTCGGATCAATTTCCTTCCAGCGCTTAATTGGGTTGGGAACGAAATCATCTTCTTTCGGAATCTGGGCTGCGGTCGCGTAATACAACATGCGCGGCGTCAGGTCGAACACCGGGTTGCCCTTTTTGACCACGGCAACCAACGCATCAAAGCCCAGCGACAATTCAACGATGTCGATCACCCCATTTTGATCGCACAGTTCGAATTCCCGCTTGGCCATCCTGCGTGGCGAGGCGACAACATCGGGATAATTGGGGCCGACCCCGGCACAAAAGGCCTTGATCGCCGGGTCCGCCAGCATGGGTGTAACCTGGGGGACGGCATCGCCTGCGGTTGCCGATAGCGGCAGATGCTTGGCGATAGCACCGGCAAATCCCGAGACCAGAGTCGAAGCGTAGATGACGATATGCGTGCGGGCAAACGAGTCGGAACCGGGCACCTGGGCGGCAACCGGCGCAGCCCACAGGCCGGCGGCGATTCCGATGATCAGGAACGGACTGATCTTGCACACCCGAATTCTCCCAGTAATCAAAGATTGCAGACCTGCTTGCGTGTCCCGAGCCTTGATCCCCGGTCGAGTTCCCGCAGCATCCACCCTGGGCGCACTATAACCGAAAGCGGCCGCATGGCAAGGGCTTTTAATGAACTGGAAGAGGTTAGTGGTCGAAGTGCATGAAAACATGGCATACATCTCCGTCGTTCTTAATCGAGATCCGGTCGGCGGCGCGGGTAATCAGCAGGCAGGCCAAGCGGGTTAAGGCCGACTCGTCGTCCAACAACTCCTCACCGGTCGGGGCGGTGTTGACGGTCTCGAACCGCTGGCCAGTGTAGCTGAGTTCCAGTTGTAGATGGAATTCATCAAACGAGGCGGCGATGGTCGCTTTGGTCTCGGGGGTGATCAAGACTGGTGCAATTTCGGCAAATTCGCTCAGTGCGCGGGTGGCGCGGTGGATCACGTCCTGACGTGCGCCCCAGGCACCACCCATTCGCTGCATGAATTCAAACATCTCCTGGGCGGTGTCTTGGCCCGGGTGAAAGGGTATAGCGACCTTTTGCCGCACCCCGATCCGGAACAGGAAATTGAGCGTTAGCGCCGACAGGATCGACAGCACCACCGAAGAATCGACGAACGGCTGCAACCAGTAGGGTGCCGAATCAAACAGATTGGGAAACATGTCATCGGAAATAGCCAGAATCAGCGACAAGCCAATGACCAAAGTCTTGCGGCCATCGATCAAGCGCGACAGCACCATCTGCAACCCGTTCATGATCACCAGGCAGCCGGTGAACATCAGCACCGCACCCAACACTGGCCGTGGCATCGCCGTCAGCAGCACCGCCATCGGCGGCAGGCATGACAGCACCGTCAGCAACACACCCATGGCGTAGCCGACCCGACGCGAGGTGACGCCGGTGGCTCCGGACAGGCCGACGCCGCTGGAAGCGGTGTTGGAGCCGATCGAGCCGATCAGGCCGCTGACAACATTGCCCAGGCCAGTGGCGAACAGCCCGCCTTCGATTGAGATTAGATCTGGGCGCAGCCATTTGGCATCATTCAGCTTTTGAGCGGTGGTCACGTCGCCGATGGTGCGCAAGCTGCACGCGATCGCGCCGACCAGGAACGGCAGCACCAGTTCCGGCTTAAGGGAGAAGGTGGGCATAAACGCGAACAGAACCGGGAATTTGAACGGCACCGTCTGCGGCAGCGCCGCCAGCGCGACCGGATCAAGCAGATTCATCGCCAGGGCCAGCAGATAGCCGACGACGATGCCGACCAACACACAGAAGGTGCGCAGCTTGCCCTTGCTCCAGATCGAAATCACCACCATTACGGCCAGAGTCGCCGAACCGAGCAAGGTTGGCTCCAGCCGGGCGGAAGCGGCACCGGTGCCGGCGGCGAGACTGACGCCGAGCAACTGGCGGATACCGACCGTACCCATGCCCAGCCCGATCATAAACACAACGAAGCCGGCGATTTCAGTTGGGAAGAACGCGCGCAGACGCGGTAGGGTTTTGGCCAGCGCCGCTTGGGTGAAGCCGGCCAGAATGGTCATACCGAACACCAGCGGCAGACCACCTTCGCGCGCCGCCAGCAGCATGCCGGGCAGGTAGGAGGTGGCGAACACCGCTGGCACCAGATAGCCGGTACCAATTCGGCCAAGCTGCGCGCATTGCAGCACAGTGACCACGCCCAGGGCGAGCATGGCTACGCGAAGCGCGTTGCTCGCGGTGGCCAGATCGACTTGAGCCGCATCCAGCACTGTGATCAGGGTGGCGAAGCTAATCGCGGCGATCGCGGCGGTCTGCTGCGCGGTACTGAGCAGCAGAATCGGCAACGGCGGCCGGTCTTCCAAGCCATAGAGGATGTTGGCGGGACGGAGGCGATTTCCGCTCATGGCTCTCTAAAACTTTCGTCCAGGGCCCGGAAGATGGGATAGATAAAATAGGTAATCACCCGCCGTGAGCCGATCTTGATTTCAGCCGAAGCGGCCATGCCTGGAATTAGGTGAAAATACTCTGGAACATGGCGCAAAGCCGCTTCGGTAATCGCCACCCGGGCCCGATAAATGAACATCTGTTGACCATTGGGGCCGCGATCGGCCTTGATCACATCGCCGCTGATGACATCCAGGCGACCGCTCAGTGTGCCGTGCTGCTGATAGGGCAGGGCATCCAGCTTTATCCGCACTGGGTCGCCGGTACGTAGCAAGGCTACGTCCTGAGGAAGAACCTCGACCTCCGCTTCCAGTGGCGCGCCCAAAGGCACCAAGGTAATCAGCGGCTCGGCCTGATTGGCCATAGACCCGACCGAACGTTGCGCCAGCTCCAACACCACGGCATCGTCTGGTGCCGTTAGCTGAACAAGATTAGACCGGCGCTCATGCTTTTTCAAATCCTCGGCCACCTTGTCGCGTTCACGTCGAGTTGCCTGTAATTCTTGCGCGATCTTGCCCATCATTTCGCCGGCATACGCGCCGCGCCGCTCGCGGGTAGCGTTGAGTTTCTGCCCAACTTGGCGGGCGGCGTTGATCAAGCGGTTATAGTCGCGTTCGGCGGTAATTCTGTGGCTTTTGGCCTCCAGCAATTGAAGTTGGGAACCGGCGTTGCGTTCGATCAAGGTTTGCCGCATCTGCTCGACTTGTCTGGTAATCTCGGTGGTCTTCAGCGCATCGACCTGTTCACGCTTATTGGTTTCGAGTTCAGCGCTGAGTGCGCCGATTTCACCATCCAGCGAAGCCAGATTGGCGGCGACTTCGGCCTGATGGCGGGTGAAGATGTCGGCTTGGAGCGTATTTTCCCGCTCGTGTTCGGAAAAGTGTGCCGCCGCTCGTTTGCCCGACAACTGCGCCTCTAGTCGCGCGACTTGCGCTTCTAAGCTGGTCAGGGATTCGCGGCTGGCGGTGGTGTCGGCTTCGGCGAAGGTGGCGTCGAGCAGGGCCAGGATATCGCCCTTGCGCACCACCTGGCCAACTCGGATATTGATCGCCCGGATAATTCCGGATTCTAGCGGTTGAACCACAATCTTGTTGGACGAGGTGATCAGACGGCCTTCGGCCACGATCACCCGGTCGATCTGGGCCAGTGAGGCCCAGGTGATGGCAAACACAATCAGGCCGACGATGGTCAGCAGGGTCAGCGTGGCCGCGCGCGGCACTGGCCGTTCTTGGATTTCGACCAGCCCAGGCAGGAATTCCAGCAACTCATTCCGCCGCGCCGAGGCCAGCGGCCTAGCCGGCTTGATTGGACTTGCCGGCTTGGCCGCTGGTTCCGTGGCCTCTGCGGCGGGCCTAATCTCATCCGGTTTGGGTTCACTCATGGTGTCGCCGACTCCATGAATCGGGTCTGCTGACGCCACAAATGACGATAGATTTCGCAACGCTCAACCAGCTCCCCGTGGCGGCCGGCGTCGGCGATTCGGCCATGATCGAAAACCAGAATGGTGTCGGATTTGGTCAGACTGGACATCCGGTGCGAAACGATGATCAGCGTCCGGCCTTGGGCGATGCGGTCAAGGTTATCCTGAACAATGACCTCGCTTTCCGGATCGAGCGCGCTGGTTGCCTCGTCGAAAATCAGAATCAGCGGTTGCGGCAGCAGGGCCCGGGCGATCGCCAGCCGTTGCTTCTGGCCACCGGATAGGTTGGCCCCGTTTTCATCCAGCGCGGTGTCGTAGCCCTGGGACAGGCGGCGAATGAATTCATCAGCCCCGGCGGCCCTGGCCGCTTCGGCGATTTCGGTGAACGACGCCCCGGGTTTGGAGATGGCGATGTTGTCGCGCACCGTGCCGCGGAACAGGAAGCTTTCCTGCACCACCACCCCGATCGAGCGGCGCAGATGGGCCAGGTCGATTTCGCGGATATCATAGTCGTCGAAACGGATCATCCCTTTCTGGGGCAGATACAGGCCTTGCAACAGCCGAGTGAATGAAGTTTTGCCCGAGCCTGAGCGCCCGACCACGCCGACCACGGTGCCGCGCTTGATCGACACGCCGACGCTGTCCAGCGCCGGCACCGTTGCCCCAGGGTAGTAAAACGATACGTCTTCAAACACGATGTTGCCGGTCAGGCGTGGGCGCAGCGTGGCAACCGAGGATTCCTGTTCGGCGCGTCGGTTCATAACCTCGCCCAGCATGCGAATCGACAGTGAAGTTTGCTGGAATTGATTGACCACCGAGACCAGTTGCACCAGCGGCCCACCAACCCGGCCGGCGAGCATTTGAATCGCGACCAATTCACCGACTGAAAGCTTGCCCTGAAACACGAACAGGGCACCGAAGAACACCACCCCCACCGACGATAGCTTGTCCAGCCACGCGACCACGGCGTTGGTGGCGACCGAAATCCGCCCGACCGCAAAATGGCGGTCGATGGCATAAGCGGTGCGCTCGTTCCACTGCTCGCGCCGGTCGGGTTCGATCGCCAGCGCCTTAACCGTGCGCATGCCGTGAATGGTTTCGACCAGCATCGCTTGGCGCTCGCCTTCGGCGCGGTACAACTGCTCCAGATTGCGGCGGAACACCGGCATGACGATGAAGATCACCGCTGCGACCAACCCTGACATCAACAGCACGATCAGCGCCATCGGCACGCTGTAAAACAGCAAAATCGGGATGAACAGCAGCAATGCGCTGGCATCCAATACGGTCATGAACAGCTTGCCGGTCATGAATTCGCGGATCGACTCGGTCTGTTGCATGTGCTTGACCAGCACGCCGGCCGAACTTTGTTCAAAGAAGTGCATCGGCAGGCGCATCAAATGATCGAAGGTGCGCATCGCCAGCCGGGCGTCGATCTTATTGGTCGCCCACAGCAGCAGGTAATTACGCAAAAACGACAGCGCCATATCG
>CAUYTZ010000147.1:0-1648 GCA_963575695.1 uncultured Gammaproteobacteria bacterium
CCACTCGCCGACCGCCAACGCGGCCTCCCGGGTGGCGTGCGCCTGAAACGCATTCTCGGACATCGCCATCAGTTCGGCCGGTGTTGACATGGGGGCCATTTTTCCTCAGGTATTTAGCCAAGCCGGGCCAGCAGGGTGTGCAAATTTTGTCCAAAACCGCGGCCGGCATGGCCGCCCTGCCCAGAGAGTACCGGCATGAACCGGCCCTGGCCCTGGATGGCGATGTCCGAGAATGCGTTTCAGGCGCACGCCACCCGGGAGGCCGCGTTGGCGGTCGGCGAGTGGTTGATGGCCAGCGTCAAACTCAACCGACCGCTCCGCACCTTGACCCTGTTCGAACTGGAATGCCTGGCAACCGCCGCCATCAATCGCCGGATTGCGGTTCGCGCTCGACGGCTACCGCGCCCACCTGCTCCAGGTCGTCGGACAGGCCAAAAGGGCGGCGGATGATCTCAACGATCCGATTCCGTTTTGAGGCAACGATCATGATCGACCTGAACCACGGCTCTGGCTACCGTCCGCCTTCGGTGATCGAGGCGATCAACGGCCGGATCGATGCTGCTCTGGTCGCCGACAATGCTGACCAGCCGCCCCGGCGTTACTTGGGCGCGTCCCGGCTTGGGGTGACCTGTCCGCGTGCGCTTCAGTTCGAGTTTACTTTGACGCCCAAAGATCAGGGCCGGGAGTTCGATGGCCAACTGCTGCGGATCTTCGCCGTCGGCCACCGCTTCGAGGATCTGTCGATTCTTTGGTTGCGTGCCGCCGGATTTGACTTGCGCACCCACCGCAGCGACGGGCGCCAGTTCGGCTTCAGCGTCGCCGGTGGTCGGATTCAGGGCCACATCGATGGCGTGATCGTTTCCGCTCCGGCCGGCGTTCCAATGGCCACCCCCGCCCTGTGGGAGCACAAGGCGCTGAACCGAAAATCCTGGCAGGACACGGTCAAGCGCGGGGTGGCGGTGTCGAAACCGGTCTATGCCGGCCAGATCGCGATTTATCAAGCTTACATGGGCCTGACCGAAGCCCCGGCGCTATTCACCGCGCTAAACAAAGACACCTGCGAGTTGCACCACGAACTGGCACCATTCGATGGCGCTTTGGCCCAGCGCTTGTCCGATCGTGCATTGACTATCCTTGCCGCCACTGACGCCAAAGAATTACTTCCCCGCTACACCGCCAACAGTGACCACTTCGAATGCCGGATGTGCTCCTGGCAGGACCGCTGTTGGAGGATGCCATGAGCGACATCACCCCGTCGGCCAATCAGGCTGCCGCCATCGCGCTGGTCAAGAACTGGTTTACCAATCGTACCAGCGTACAACAGGTATTTCGAGTGTTCGGCTATGCTGGTTCAGGAAAAACCACCATTGTTCGGCATGCTATCGCTGAACTTGGCCTTTGAACCACAGTTAAGAGTGCCGACGGCAGCATCATTGGCGGCAACGGCGGCGTGCTCTACGCGGCGTTTACTGGAAAAGCGACGCTGGTCATGACCCGCAAGGGCACCCCGGCCTCGACCATTCACAGCCTGATTTATCGGGTGTCCGAAGCCACCGAAGCCGAAATCGAAAAGGTTAAGGCCGACATCGCCGAAATCAGGGCCAAGCTGCCGGCCCTGCCCGCCGCTGAACGGTTGCTGGAAGACTCC
>CAUYTZ010000148.1:0-1466 GCA_963575695.1 uncultured Gammaproteobacteria bacterium
TAGCCATTGATGCTTTTTCCAACACGTGCGGCAGCCGAAGCGATCCGGCGGTGAAGGTCAGGTGGAACTCGCAACATGAAATTTCCGGAATATGGCCGCTCGGGTTCTTTGTTTCGCTCCCGACACCACTCGCGGTAATCAGTGATCGTTTCGGCGAAAGCCGTCCGCAATTCATCGAGGGTCTGGCCCTGGAAAGTCAGTACGTCGCGTGTGTTGATAATTTCGCCGTGGAACTGGTTGGCATCTTCGTCCAATTCGACTGTGGCGACATAGCCCTCGTAGCGCATGGTTGTCATGGCGTAATCCCTGCCTCACGCAAAAAGCGCCGTACCGACTTCAGCGCCCCCTTGTCGGTTTCCCTTTGTGGGTGCGGCCGATGCTTCCCGATCATACTTGATGATACCATTGTGCGATATCAATAGCAATTCAATCGTCTCAGCCGTTGCGGCGGGCAGTCGCTAATTCAATTACGGTGGACTGCTCTCCGGTTATCAACGCCCAAATCCGGCGTGCCACCCGGTCGGCGGCAGCGACCAGAGCGGAGTCGAGGTGATGGATATACCGGCCCGTTATCGTGCCGCTGGAGTGGCCGAGCATTGCGGCAATGGTCGGCTCTGTAAACCCCAAGTCGTTGGCGACCGACGCGAACGAGTGCCTCAGCGTGTGAGCCGTCACACCATCAAGCCCGGCCCGATCGGTGATGCGCTGCCATGCCTTGGGAAACCCCAGGAACGGCTTGCCGGCCATTCTCCCCGGCAGGACATAGGCCCCTGGTCGCGGCAAGGACGACAGCGACGCAATGACCGGCCCACCGATCGGCCGCACTGACGCGCCTTCTTTGCTATCCTGAAGCCGGAAACAGCGGCCGGGCATATCAACCTCAGACCATTTCAGTTGCTCTATCTCACCGCGCCGACACCCGGTTAGGCACAGCAGGCGCGCGAAGAGGAGCGCCTGCGGGTTTTCGCCCTCAGACTCAGCTTCAGTCAGGGCGCATCCGAGCCTGCGGTAATCGTCCTCCGTCAGGCGCAGATCACGTTTCCGGTCGGCCGGCCGCTTAACGCCGCGAACGGGGTTTGTGGTGATGATCCCCTCTGATACCGCAAACGATAGGATGCCCCCGAGCAACCCCACAGTGCGGGCGGCGGTGCCTTTCCCGCCTTCGACGATGGCCCTTCCGCGAGAGCCTGTTTTCTCATCCACGGCTGTCTTGCCGGTAGCCACGTCCCGCATGAATTTGTTGATGTCCGCCGTAGTCAGGTCTTTGACCTTGCGCTTTCCGAGCAAAGGCATGATGTGCCGACGGATGCGACCGTCATCAATGGCGAGTGTCGATTCCTTCTTGGGCAACCGCTTCTTGCCCATGATCAGCCCCTTGCGGCACGCGGACAAGTAAGCTTCACACAGATCACTCACCGTCTCTGCAAGCTGCTCGGCCTTTCGCTCTGCTTGTGGATCGCTGCCCT
>CAUYTZ010000149.1:0-10148 GCA_963575695.1 uncultured Gammaproteobacteria bacterium
CAGAACCATCCAAAAGGCACGGCTTGTTGTCGTGCCGGCGGGACGCCCAAACTGTCTCAAAGTCATTGACACATTCCGCATGATGGCATGTCGCTGTACGCCACCCGCGCATCTGCGAGCGATACGGGACTTCTCAATCCCCGTGTGGTAATCTTCACGTCACTCGCTTCCCGATCCCGGTAGATTCCATGCGCTTCCTCAATCCCAAAACCGACTTCGCGTTCAAGAAGATCTTCGGCTCGGACGCCAGCCGGGATATCCTGATCAGTTTCCTCAATGCCGTGCTCGCCCTGAGTGGCCCGGACGCGATCGTTGAAGTCACCATCCTTGATCCCTACCAAGCGCCAAGGATCAAGGGCTGGAAGGATAGCTACGTTGATGTCCGGGCCAAGGACGAGCGTGGCCGGTCGTTCATTATTGAGATGCAGGTGCTGGTCGCCCCCGGTTTCGAGAAGCGTATTCTGTTCAACGCCTGTAAGGCTTACGTTGGCCAGATCGCCAGCGCCGAGGACTACCGCAATCTGGTCGAGGTGATCGCGATCACGATCACCGATTTTGTGATGTTTCCGGACTTGGCTGGAATCATCGGCTCCTTCCGTCTGCGTGCGGCCGAAAACCCGGAGATTGTCCACCAGGATATGGAATTGGTTTTCGTCGAATTGCCGAAGTTCACTAAGGCAGAGGGTGAACTTGCGACCACGCTCGACCGCTGGCTGTACTTCCTCAAGACTGCCGGCAAACTTGATGCAGTTCCAAAAGTTCTGTCGGTTGACCCAGCGCTTGATCATGCCATGCAGATCGCTAACAAGGGTGCCCTGACGTCCGAAGAACTGGAGGACCAGGAACGGCGTGAGATGTGGATCGGCATGCAGAAGGGCATGCTGGTCGGCGAGGACGAAGCCAGACGACAGGGCGAAGCCAGGGGCGAAGCCAGAGGCAAGGCCGAAATGCTCCTCCGCCAGCTTCGCCGCCGGTTTAAGACGCTTCCCAGCCAAGTTGAAGACCGTGTTCGTGCCGCCGGCAGCGACCAGTTGGATGAATGGAGCGATCGCTTCGTTGATGCCCGCGAGTTGGTCGATGTCTTCGACGTTGATCAGAAGCATTGAAGTAGCGGACTGGCAGGCGGTCGGGATATGAACCACGATTGGGGTTCCGAATCGTCCGGCCAAGGCGTCTTGTCCGGCGTCGCTATTCTGGCTGCTCCTGCTCCAGGATTTGCAGGCGATAGCCGACCCCGGCCTCAGTGATCAGTAACCGAGGGTGAGTGGCATCGGCTTCGATCTTCTGACGGAGCTGTCGGAACAGGACGCGCAGGTATTGGGTGTCGTGCTCATGGGCCGGTCCCCAGACTTCGCGCAGGATGTGGCGGTGGGTCAGCACCTTGCCGGCATGGCGGACCAGCAGACGCAGCAGATCGTATTCCTTTGGCGAGAGCCGGGCGGGTTGGCCGGCTGCCAAAACTTGGCGGTAGACCAGATCGACCCGCAGCCGCCCTGAGACGAACACCGGTTCGGCCCCTTCGACCTGAACCCGGTGACGCAAAGCTGTGCGCATCCGCGCCAGCAATTCACCCATGCCGAACGGCTTGGTCACGAAATCATCGGCGCCATGGTCGAGCGCCGTCACCTTGTCTGCCTCTCCGGTGCGGATCGATAGCACGATGATCGGCACCGCCGACCACTCGCGGATGCGCTGGATGACCTCGATGCCGTCGCGGTCGGGCAGGCCCAGATCCAGGATGACCAGATCTGGCTTTTCGCGTACGCATGCCTTCAAACCTTCGCCGCCGTCGCCGGCCTCGATCACGCCATAGCCGTCGGCATCCAGGCTGACGCGCAGGAAGCGCCGGATTTGCGGCTCGTCATCGATCACCAGGACTCGAGGCACCAGCACCCGGGCGCGGTCGGTCATCACTCGACCTCCTCGGGCAGGGCGCGCGGCTGTGGCTCCAGCGGGAAGCGGACGGTGATCCGTGTGCCCTGGTCATCCCGCACCGGGCTGTCGGCGACGATGGTGCCGCCATGGGCCTGAACGATCGAGCGGCAGATGCACAGTCCCAGACCGGTGCCGGCGATCTGGCGGTCGCCGACTTTGACCCGGTAGAACATGTCGAACACTTGCTCCAATTTGTCCTTGGGAATGCCGACGCCCTGATCGATGACTTCAACCATCACCACGGCAGCGTCGGTCTTGGCCGTTAGGGTGATCACTGCGTCGTCTGGAGAATATTTCGCGGCGTTTTCCAGCAGATTGACCAGCACTTGTTCGATGAGGATGTAATCGACGTGAATCAGCGGCAGATCCGGGGCGATCTCAAATTCGACCGGGTGTCGGGCCAGCACCGAGGTCAGGCGCGTGACCGCGGTGGTGATCAGATCCTCTAGATCGACCCATTCGTGCTTGGGTTGCATCGCGCCGGATTCAATCCGGGTCATGTCGAGCAGGTTGCCGATGAAGCGGTTGAGCCGTTCCGCCTCCTCGCGGATGGTGTGCTGTAAGTCCCGCCGCCCTTTTTCGTCCAGGCGAAGGCCGAAGTTGATCAGGCTGGTGACCGCGCCGATGATCGAGGACAAGGGCGTGCGCAAATCATGGGAAATGGAGGACAGAAGCGCCGAACGCAGCTTTTCGGTTTCCGCCGCCAGCCGGGCGTCTTCGATATCCTGGAACAACTGGGTGCGCTCGATCGCCAGCGCCGCCTGTCCGGCCACCACGTCCAGCAGCCAGCGTTGCTCCGGAGCCAAACCGGATTCCGGCTGGGAGAACTGAATGCCCAACACGCCGATGGCGGTATGAGCGGTGCGCAACGGCATAAATAACCATTGTGAAGAGGGTAGGGTGCCGGTGCCCCAACCGGCCGGCTCATTGTATTCCCATGACCGGATCGCCGCCGCCATCGATTTTTCATCCAGCCGGTCTTCGGGCGGATAGCCGGCCTGAATCTCCAGTTCCTGGCTCCGTCCCGGCATCAGCACCACGGTGCGGACACGTAGGATGGTGGCAACGTGATGGCACACCGCCCACAGCACGTCATCCTCCTTGACCGCGCCGGCGATCTTGCGGCTGAATTCATAGAGCGCTGCGGTGCGCGCCTCGCGGGTGCGGGCGGCGCGGGCCTGGTTGCGCACCCGGCCGGCCAAATGACTGGACAGGATCGCCACGACCAGGAACACCACCAGCGAGACCACGTTCTGCGGATCGTCGATGGTGAAGGTGTAGAGCGGCGGCAGGAAGAAGAAGTTATAGGAGCCGATCGCGATCACCGCCGCCAGCAGCGCCGCACCCAGACCGAATTTGATCGAGCAGAAGAACACCACCAGCAGATAGAGCAGGGAGACGCTGGCGGCGGGAATGACCGGTTCCAGCAGTGTTCCGGCGGCGGTGGCCGCGGCGGCGCCGCCCAGACTGGCCGGAATTCCCAGCCACGACCAGCCTTCGAACCAACTGCGCACCCCGCGCAGGGTTTCGGAGGCTTTGGGTAGTTCCGGCAGCGCCTTTTCTTCCGCCGAGCCGGTGATGATGTGCAGATCGAGCGCGCTGTCGCCATGAATTAGGGTGTCAAGCATGGCACCACGCGAAAACGGCCACAACCAGCGCGGCCGGCTGCGTCCGAGCACCAGCAGGGTGACGTTGCGCGCCCGCGCCAGACGGATCAGTTCTGCGGCGACATCCTCGCCGGGCACGGTCAGCACCTCTGCCCCCGCCTGTTCGGCCATTTGCAACGCCGCGCGAATGCGGTGCTTGGCGGCGTCGCTCAAACGGTCGTGGCTGGAGGTCTCGACATAAACCCCCAGCAGCGGCGCCTTGCGCCGCTCGGCCATACGCTGGGCGGTGCGTACCACCCGGGACATCAACGGGTTGTCGTTGAGGCAGGCCATGATCCGGTCACGGGTCGGCCATGGCCCGGAAATGGCGTGGGCGCGCATGAACGACAGCATCTGGTCGTCCACCCGCTCGGCGACATGGCGCAGCGCCAGTTCCCGCAGCGCGGTCAGGTTGCCGGGAGCGAAAAAATGGCTCATGGCGCGCTGGGCCCGCTCCGGCACGTAAACCTTGCCCTCCTTCAGCCGTTTGATCAGTTCGTGGGGCGGCAGATCGACCAGTTCGATGTCGTCGGCGTCCTTCAGCACCCGATCCGGAATGGTTTCCCGCACCCGCACCCGGGCGATCTGGGCGATGATGTCGTTCAGGCTTTCCAGGTGTTGAATGTTGAGCGTGGTGTAGACGTCGATGCCGGCCTCCAGCAGTTCCTCGACATCCTGGTGACGCTTGAGATGCCGGCTGCCGGGAATGTTGGTGTGGGCCAACTCATCGACCAACGCCAGTTGCGGCCGCCGTGTCAGCAGCGCGTCAAGGTCCATTTCGGCAAAGGCTTTGCCACGATAGTCGATGGTTCGGGTCGGAACCGCCGCTAGCCCTTGCAGCAACACCCCAGTTTCACCGCGGCCGTGGGTTTCGACCACCCCGGCCACCACGTCCACCCCTTCGCGCCAGCGCAGATGGGCCGCTTCGAGCATGGCGTAGGTCTTGCCCACCCCGGGCGCGGCACCAAGGAAGATCTTGAGATGGCCGCGCCGCTCTTTGCGCGCCGCTTCCAGCAGCGCATCGGGAGAGGGCCTTCCGCCATCCTGATCAAGATCTTCGGCCATCGGAGCTTCACCTTTTTCCCTGCTTTACTTGTGGTAAACGCAATAGCCCTATTTTTCGGGCCGCAATGCATCCAGGTCCAGATTGAGCGTGACCACATTGACCCCCGGTTCGCCCAGCATGGCCAACGCCGGCCGCTCGGTGTGGACCCCGATCAAACGATGGACCAGCGCCGGATCCAGGCCGCGCACCTGGGCCACCCGCGCTGCCTGGCGCAGGGCGTTGGCCAACGAGATATGGGGATCAAGGCCGCTGCCGGAAGTGGTTACGGCGTCGGCCGGTGCCGGGCCGGGACCGTTTTCAGCGCGATAAGCGGCGACATCTTTCCCCACCCGCTCAACCAAGGCCTTGGCGGTCGGGGCCAGATTGGAGCCGCTGGACGCGGCGGCGTCATAGCCCTTGTCTCCGGCCGCTGATGGGCGTGGGTGAAAAGTGCCGGGGCCGGTGAAGCCCTGGCCGATCAGGCGCGAGCCGATCACGATCCCGTCGCGCTCGATCAGGCTGCCGTGGCTTTCGAATGGAAACAGCAGTTGGGCCAAGCCGGTCACCGCCAGAGGGTAAAGGATGCCGGTGATCACGGTCAGCAGCACGGTCATGACCAGGGCTGGACGCAGTTGTGAGAGCATGGACGGTCTCCTTAGGCGAGATGCAAAGCGGTGATCAGCAGGTCAATAACCTTGATGCCGGCGAACGGCAGCGCCAGCCCGCCCAGACCATAGACCACCAGATTGCGGCGCAACTGGCCGGCGGCGGACAGCGGCCGGTAGCGCACCCCCTTCAACGCCAGCGGGATCAGGGCGATGATGATCAGGGCGTTGAAGATCACCGCCGACAGGATGGCGCTTTCCGGGGTGCTCAGGCGCATGACATTGAGCACGCCCAGGTGTGGATAGGCGGCGATGAACAGCGCCGGCAGGATGGCGAAGTATTTGGCCACGTCGTTGGCTAGGCTGAAGGTGGTCAGCGAACCGCGGGTCATCAGCAGTTGTTTGCCGATCATGACCACTTCGATCAACTTGGTTGGATCGGAATCCAGATCGACCATGTTGCCGGCCTCGCGTGCCGCTGCCGTGCCCAGATTCATCGCCAAACCGACATCGGCTTGAGCCAGAGCCGGGGCATCGTTGGTGCCGTCGCCGCACATCGCCACCAGCTTGCCCTGCGTCTGTTCGCTGCGGATCAGGGCCAGCTTCTTTTCCGGTGTCGCTTCGGCGACATAGTCATCGACCCCGGCCTCGGCGGCGATCGCGGCTGCGGTCAACCGGTTGTCGCCGGTGATCATGATTGTGCGAATGCCCATTCGGCGCAATTCGGCGAAGCGTTCACGAATGCCGGGTTTGACCACGTCCTTGAGGTGAATTACGCCCAGAAGACGCCGGTCCTGCGCCACCACCAGCGGCGTGCCGCCGGAGCGGGCGATGCGATCCGCCGCCGCCGCCATCGCCGGATCGCGTTCGGCTCCAGGTTTCTGGCCGGCTCCCGTTTTTTGGCTGGCGCAGGCATAGGCGAGAATCGCATCTTCGGCACCCTTGCGCACCTCGACGCCGCCATAGTCCAGACCGCTGATCCTGGTTTGGGCGCTGAACGGGATAAAACGACCGGTCGGCGGTGCCGCAGCCAGATCTTTCAGGCCATAGCGTTCGGTGCACAGCGCGACGATCGAGCGGCCTTCCGGGGTTTCATCGCTGATCGAGGCCAGCAGCGCGGCTTCGGCCAGTTGGCGCTCGCGCACGCCCGGCAGCGGCACCAGCTCGGCGGCCATGCGGTTGCCAAAGGTGATGGTGCCGGTCTTGTCCAGCAGCAGGATATCGACATCGCCCGCCGCTTCGACCGCGCGGCCGGATTTGGCGATGATGTTGTGCCGCACCAACCGGTCCATGCCGGCGATGCCGATCGCCGACAGCAGGCCGCCGATGGTGGTCGGAATCAGCGTCACCAGCAGCGCGATCAGATAGACCACCGGCACCGGTGCGCCCGCCCATGATCCCAACGCCTCCAGGCAGCCGGTGGTAATCAGGAACACGATGCTCATCCCGACCAGCAGAATGGTTAGGGCAATTTCATTGGGAGTTTTCTGGCGCTTGGCGCTTTCGACCAGTCCGATCATGCGGTCCAGGAAGCTTTCGCCCGGATTGGCCCGGATTTCGACCTTGATCCAGTCGGACAAGACCCGGGTGCCACCGATCACCGCCGAGCGGTCGCCGCCGGATTCGCGGATCACAGGCGCGGATTCGCCCGTGATTGCGGACTCGTCCACCGAAGCGATGCCCTCGATGACATCGCCGTCACCGGGAATGGCCTCGCCGCTCTCGACTAGAACGATATCTCCGGTGCGCAGGCTGCTCGCCGTCACTTCGACCGGGACCGGGCAACTGGTTTCCAGCCGCTTGGCCATGGTTTCGGTTTTGGCCCGGCGCAGGCTGTCGGCCTGGGCCTTGCCGCGGCCTTCGGCGATCGCTTCGGCGAAATTGGCGAACAGGACGGTGAAGATCAGCCAGGCGGCGATCTGGCCGAACAGCAGGGCATGGCCGCCGTCCTGGGCCAGATCGCGCAGGAAGAACAGCAGGCTCAGACCCGAGACCACCTCGGTCATGAACATGACCGGATTGCGCCACAGGCTGCGCGGGTCGAGTTTGGTCAGCGAGCGCAGCGTCGCCTGTTTGAGAATGGTGCCGTCCAACAGCGACAGCGGCGCGGGATGATGCTTGCTCATGATATCAGCCCTTTAATCTCAGAAGGTTTGGCCGGCGAGCAGCAGCAGGTGTTCAGCGATCGGTCCCAGCGCCAGGGCCGGGAAAAACACCAGTCCACCAAAGACCACGATGGTTCCGGCCAGCAGGACCACGAACAACGGCGAGTGGGTGGGGAAGGTGCCGGCGGTGGCCGGCACGATCTTCTTGCCCGCCAACGATCCGGCCAAGGCCATCACCGGCACGATCATGGCGAACCGCCCCAGCAGCATGACCACCCCCAGAGCTATGTTGTAGAACAGGGAGTTGGCGCTCAGCCCGGCAAAGGCGCTGCCGTTGTTGGCTCCGGCCGAAGTGAAGGCGTACAGCACTTCGGAAAAGCCATGCGGGCCGCCGCTGGCGATGCCGCTCTGCGCCGCTGGCACGACCAAGGCCAGGGCGGTGCCGACCAGGATCGCGACCGGCGAAACCAGCACCGCCAGCGCCGCCATCTTGGTTTCGCGCGCCTCGATCTTCTTGCCGACGTATTCCGGGGTGCGCCCGACCATCAACCCGGCTAGGAAGATGGTCACGACCACGAACACCATCATGCCGTAGAAGCCGGCGCCGACTCCGCCGACGATCACCTCGCCCAGCATCATGTTGACCAGCGGCACCAGCCCGCCCAGCGGCAGGAAGCTGGAGTGCATGGCGTTGACCGCGCCGCACGAAGCGTCGGTGGTCACGGTGGCGAACAGGGCCGAGGCGGGAATGCCGAAACGAACCTCCTTGCCCTCCATGTTGCCGCCGGCACCATCAACGCCAAGCGCGGTCAGCAGCGGGTTGCCCTGGGCCTCCGACCAATAGGCCACCGCCACGCCGACCGCGAACAACAAACCCATCGCGGCCAAAATCACCCAACCCTGGCGCTGATCGCCGATCATGCGCCCGAAAACATTGGTCAAGGCGGCACTGATCGCGAAAATCAGCACCATTTGCAGGAAATTGGCCAGCGCGGTGGGGTTTTCATAGGGATGCGCGGCGTTGGCGTTGAAGAAGCCGCCGCCGTTGGTGCCCAGCATCTTGATCGCCACCTGCGAGGCCACCGGCCCTTGCGCGATCACCTGTTGTCCGCCCTCCAGGGTCGTGGCGGTGACGTAAGCGTCGAAGTTCTGTGGCATGCCCATGGCGACCAGGATCAACGCGATCGCCAGACACAGCGGCAGCAGCAGGCCGAGTGTGGTCCGGGTCAGATCCACCCAGAAATTGCCCAGTGTCCGGGTGGAGCGCCGCGCCAGCGCGCGGATCACCGCTAGCGACACGGCAATACCGGAGGCGGCGGAAACGAAATTGTGCACCGTCAACCCGGCCATCTGGCTGAAATAACTGAGCGTGGACTCGCCGGCATAAGCCTGCCAGTTGGTGTTGGTGACGAAGCTGACCGCAGTGTTGAAGGCCAGATCGGCCGGCATGCCAGCAAAGCCCTGCGGATTGAGCGGCAGGCGGTCCTGCAGGCGCAGAATCGCGTACAACGACACCGTGCCGACCAGGCTGAAGGCCAGCAAGGCGATGGTGTAACTGGTCCAGTGCTGTTCCTTGTCCGGATCAATGCCGGACAAGCGGTAAAGCCCGCGCTCCACCGGACGCAGCAGCGGATCGAACAGGGTTCGCTCCCCGCAATAAAGCCGGGTCATATAGCGCCCGAGCACTGGAGTGATGGCCACAATCACCGCTGTATACAGCAGGATTTGCAACAGCCCATGGCTGGTCATGATTGGCTCTCCATCCCCTAGAATTTCTCCGGGCGAACCAACGCCCAGCCAAGATAGGCGAGCAGGGCCAGCGCCACGGCGCCGCCCACGATCAGATCGAAGGTCATGACGGTGCGTCCTTACAGTTTTTCACACAGCAGCACGTAACCGACCAAGCCGGCGAACGAACCGCAGATCAGGACGACAAAGGCGAGATCAAGCATGGCGGCCTCCCTTAGGGCACTGCGACATCACTCAATCTGGAACCATGGCCAGTTAAGGCGCCATGCGGATTGCCGGCCATTTCCATAAAGGGGCCATAAAGAGAGACCCAGGATGGAAAGGCTTGCCGGTTCCAATCAGTATGCGAACGCGTCCTTGGGTAAGTCCTTGGGGAGACGGAGCAGGCACAAACCGGTGAAGTTCTGGTCGCCGAACAAGACCACGCTGGAGCCGTCGCTTTTGCGCAGGTCGATGCCAACAGGGAACTCTGACCCGACTATGGGCTATGGGCGCGACGCGGCACGAGGCCACGGGTGCCCCATGATCAGCGCCGGGCGTCGGCCTACATCTTCGGGGCCGTATGTCCCGAACTGGGATTTGGAACTATCGACGCAGCAAACCCCGTCACCGTGGTTCAAATCCCGACCGCCTGTCAGTGCGTAACTTCAATGCTTCTGATCAATGCCGAAGACTTCGGCCAACTCGCGGGCGTCAACGAAGCGATCGCTCCACTCGTCCAGCTGGTCGCTGCTGGCGGCGCGAACACGGTCTTCGACGTCGGGAGGCACAGTTTTGAAGCGGCGGCAAAGCAGGCGGAGGAGTGTGTCGGCTTTGCCCTCTGCCTTGCCCTCTGCCTTGCCCTCGGCAAGATTCTTGGGGCGAACTTCTGCGATGATTTCCTGCGCAACCGTAAGCATCACGTCTTCCTCATGGCCTTGTTGAATGCTCTTTAGCACCGCCCGCAAACGCGTCCGGTCAACGTCGCTAGCCTTGAAAAGATATTTGACAACGAGAACGACCAAGGTCAAGTCAACTTCCGCAGCTACGGCGATCAGGCGCTCCAGCGTCATCAAGGGGTCGT
>CAUYTZ010000150.1:0-1175 GCA_963575695.1 uncultured Gammaproteobacteria bacterium
GCGATGGTGCGGCTCTGTTCCTCAACCCGGCCCTTCAGTTCCGCCACGTCCAGGTGGTCGAGGATGATGGCCTGACCCTCTTTCAGTTCGGCGACATCTGTCTTCAAAACCGCAACATCTGCCGCTACGGCTGCGATATCGGCCTTCAGTTCCGTTCGCACGGCGGCTATCTGCCCGGTCAACTTGGCGTCTACCGCGGCTATCTGTCCCGTCAGGTTCTGAGCCAGTTGCTCGATAGCCGCGAGTATCTTGTCTGACTTGTCCATGGTGCTGCGCTCCCATCGTCACCCCCTAAACATGCGCCTGGGGGCGGGGGCTGTCAATCAGCGGACCTTATCTTCAGTGGACCGCTGTGGAGGGGTGAAGATTGCCCTTGACAGCCGACTCGGACCGGGAGCACGAATGACGCGGACCGACGTGGTGCAACAAACACCGCCGCCGGCCCTGACCATAACCGCCTGCATGAAGAGGCTGCATCATGGCTACCACCGCGTATAGCGGTTCTGCGCCCGTGTGCGCAATGAAACCCGCCACCCCCCATCACCGCATCCTGGCCGACTTCGGCCGGGTAGTCCGCACCGCCCGCACACTGCGTGGCCGTCCTGTCGTGACCGACCCCAAACTGAACAGCGCCGTTGCTGATTGGTTGGCCCATGGCGAAGCGCTGGCCGTGTTGGTCGCCGCCTCGAAAAACGCGATCTAAGGGGAGGGTGGACCATGAAACCCAATCAAAAACGCCACCAATCCGCCCAAGGACGAGTATCCATTCATGTCCATGGAACACCCGATCAAGCTCGTGGTCAAGGCTGTTAAAGTCCTCGAATTTATGGCTGAAGACGAGAGTGATTTGGGTGACGCTCTGTGCTTTATCGCAGAAGCGCTCAAGGTTCAGGCTCTGGAAATCAAGCGACTTTGGCTCGCGGCTCATGCTGAATTGAAGGGGGGGCAACTATGACCACCTTGCCCCCGCCGCTCGTGCCGGCTGATCTTGATCTTCGTCGCCGTCACCCTGGGCCAGCGGGTTGAAGCCGGAGAGCGGCTTGCGGCCCTTCGCCTACACCATAGCAACCTTCGCGCTGTTTCGCCCGTTTGAAATGGTCCGCGATGATTTGTGCTACCAGAACCTGCCGGTGACCGTGGTCGGGATCGGCGGGGGCGTCACCTATTCGACCCTG
>CAUYTZ010000151.1:0-3351 GCA_963575695.1 uncultured Gammaproteobacteria bacterium
CTTCAAGATCAATCGATGGTGGGGCGGTTGACGTCATGCGTCAATAAATGCACATCGCCAAATGTTTTGGAATCCCCCTGAGTCGATTTGTCGCACCCATCGCGGAACCAGCCCAACGCCACCGGTTATTGAGCATTCACAACGACACCTACCGTTTCGGTTTTGGCGATGGCAAGGATCGGATTGACGAGCAAGGATCTGGCGATGGGGCGGATGTGATCGCCCTGAAAGATGGCGTCACGCAAAATGATGTTCATCTGATGAGGGTTGGCAACAATCTGGTTTTGTCTTTGGGCAATGGCGACGATACTCTTACCATCAGCAATCAGTTCCTTGAAAATGGCAGCGCTGTTGAATCCGTGGCCTTCGCCGATGGCAGCACTTTGGATTTGACCAGCGGCAACCTGACCTTCACCGGTACCGATGGTGGTGACATCCTGGTTGGAACCGCTCTCAAAGACACTCTGGCTGGTGGTGGAGGAAACGACCTCCTGGCCGGTGGCGGCGGTGATGACACGTACCTGGTCGGGCTTGGCTCTGGATATGACCGGATCACCGAGAGTGGTGGCACGGATACGCTTGAGGTTGCCGCCCTTGCTTCCCAGGTTAACCTGCGCCTTGATGGTCAGGATCTGTTGGTCACGGTCGCCGACGGCGCCGACCAGATTCGGATTGTCGGCCAGTATGGGGATGTCGCCAACCAAATTGAGACCGTGCGTTTTTCCGATGGGAGTTCGTGGGATCTGACCGGTGATGGCCTGGCCTATACCGGAACCACGGGTAATGACGGCTTGATCGGCACCTCTCATGGTGAAACGCTTTTGGGCCAAGCCGGAGCCGACACCATCAACGGCTATGAGGGCGCCGACACCCTGAGCGGCGGGTCCGGTTCGGACACCTATGCCATTCTGCGTGGCGACGACGACGATGTCGTGCTGGATGCCGGCAATGTCGGCGACACCGATACGCTGGTGCTGGGGGCGGAGATTCTGCCCGCAGCGGTGGTTTTGACGCGCACCGGCAATGATCTGGTGATCACGCTCGATGACGGCACCCGGACCACGATCGCCGGTCAGTTCCTGGACGACGGTACCGGCGTGGAGGAGATCCGGTTTGCCGACGGCACAATCTGGACCCGGGCCGCGTTCGAGGCCCCGCTTCTCAACCGTACGCCGTCGGCGGCAGCGGATCAGGTCGGCACTGCCGAGGACACCCCGCTGACGATTTCCGCAGCAGTACTGCTGGTCAATGACCATGATCCGGATGGCGATGCGCTGACGGTAACCGGGGTCGCCGATGCCACCGGCGGCAGTGTGGCGCTGACCGCCCAGGGAAATATCATGTTCACGCCCACCGCCGACTTCAACGGCACCGCCGGCTTCGACTACACCGTTTCCGACGGTCATGGTGGCACGGCCACCCAGCACGTCACGGTCACGGTGGCTACGGTCAATGATGCGGCGATGATCGGCGACCCGGCGCCGAATGCGGTGACCGAGGATGCTGGCGTGGACGCCACTGGCGCGCTGTCGGTTTCCGGCACGCTGACGGTTGCGGATGTTGATGCGGGTGAGACCGGGTTCCAGAGCACGGTCAGCGCTGATCCGGGCACGCTCGGCAGCCTGACCCTGGCTGCCGATGGCGCGTACACCTACGCCGTGGCCAACGATGCGGTCCAGTTCCTGGGTGCCGGCCGCAGCAGGACCGAGACCTTCACCGTCACCACGCTCGACGGCACCACCAAGGCGATCTCCTTCACCATCAACGGCGTCAACGATGCGGTGGTTGCGGTGGATGACGCCGCCACCGCCCAGGCCGCCGGGATCGGAGCCGAGGTGGACGCGAGCGGCTTGGTGCTGGCCAACGACCATGATCCTGACACCGGCGATACCCCGGCCGTGACCGGTGTGGCGTTCGGTACGACCTCAGGCGTGGTCGGCAATGCCCTGGCCGGAACTTATGGCACGCTGACTCTGGCCGCCGACGGTACGTACACCTACGCCGTCAACCCGTCCGATCCGGTGCTGACCGCGCTGTCGCCGTTGCAGTCGGTGACCGACAGCTTCGGCTACTCGGTCGAGGACGGCTACGGCGGCAGCGCCACCGCGATCCTGACCGTGACCGTCACCGGCTCCGATGACGCGCCGGTGATCGGGGCCGACCGCTGGTATGTCTCGCGCGGGACCGTGATCCAGGCACCGGTGTCGGTGCTGACCTTCAACGACAGCGATCCCGATGACGGCGACAGCCTGACCGTGATCTCGGTCGATGGCGCGATCAATGGCACGGTTTCACTCAGCGGTGGCCAGACCAGCTTCACAGCCACCGCCGCCAGCGCATCCTTCCAGTACACGGTTCAGGATGCCTTCGGCGTGACCAGCACCGGCACGGTGTTGGTGACTTCGGTCGCCACCTCCGCTGGCAACGATACCATCACCGTCCCGGCCGGCTACAGCTTCGCCTATCTCGATGGCCAGGGCGGCAACGACACGCTGACCGGCGGCGGTGCGCTTACTACCCAGGTCGGCGGCATCGGAAATGACACGCTCCGCGGTTCCAGCGGCGCCGATCTGCTGGTCGGCGGTGCTGGCAATGACACTTATGTCGTGGACAATGCCGGCGACAGCGTGGTCGAAAACGCCGGGGAAGGCACCGATCTGGTCCAGGCCTCGGTCAGCACCATCCTGGCTGCCAATATCGAGACCCTGACCCTGACCGGCAGCGCCGTCATTAACGGCATCGGCAACGACCTTGACAACCTGCTCACCGGCAACGCCGCCGCCAACACGCTGAACGGCGGCGCCGGCAATGACACGCTCAACGGCGCCGCCGGCACCGACACCCTGATCGGCGGCCTGGGTGATGACTCCTACATCGTCGATAACGTCGGCGACATCGTGACCGAAAACGCCGGCGAAGGCGTGGACACGATCAAGAGTTCGATCACCCTGACTCTTGCCGCCAATGTCGAAGCCCTGGTCCTGACCGGCGCGGCGGCGCTCAATGGCACCGGCAATGAGCTGAACAACACGCTGACCGGCAACAGCGGTGCCAACACCCTCGACGGCGGCCTGGGGGCCGACACTCTGATAGGAGCCGCCGGCAATGACACCTATCTGGTTGATAACAGCGGCCCATCAGCGCCGGAAGCCGGTCGCAACCAGATAGCTCTCGCGGCTGTCGCTGCGGCTGGCCGGCGGCTTAGCGTTGCGCACAAGCTGGTCAAAAAAATCCGCACCAGGGTCTGGAAGCTATATCGCGCTCTCAAGGCCTATGCCAAGGCGGAGACGATCGATCCGGTGGCCAAACGGCGCTTGCGGGCTTGGTTCGAGCGCATCTTCACCACCTTCA
>CAUYTZ010000152.1:0-16758 GCA_963575695.1 uncultured Gammaproteobacteria bacterium
ACGGCTTCCGCCACCGGCCAGATCAGCGTTGCCGGTGGGCAGACCAACAGATCGAAACCAACGGTTCCCGCCGCCTTCAGCTTTTCGGCCAACGCGATGGCCAACGGCAATCCTTCGGCACGCAGGCCGTTCAACTTCCAGTTTCCGGCAATCAATTTACGGCGAACGGTCATGGTAAAACTCTCCATTGAACGATTGGGCTGCCGCCCAAACCCGCCTGGGGAATGAATTCCCCAGACCCCATCTTCTCTTGAAAGTTATCAGATCAGTTGGCCACCGGCGGCGACGCAACCCCGCCCTGATTACGACCACGATAGCCTTTGAGATAGTTCTGGAAAACATCCACTTCCGCCACCCGCGAGCGAATCGAAGCCAAACCGGCAGCACCGTCCGCCGCCGCATCCGGCCGGGTCAACAGGCGGAAGGCCCCGGCCTCGCCGCCGGCCGCCATCGCCGAGCCAAACGCGCCGCGCAGCCCTTCCAGTCCGGCGCGATCGCCGGCCAAGGCCAGAGCCACGGCCCGGTTTAACACCAGTTGCGTGGTTTGGGCATCAAGCTTGTTGTTGGCTGGCGGTGGACCAATCACAGGTTCAAGCGCCGCCGCTGCCTGTTCCCACTTGCGGTTACGCCAGGAAATATCCACGCGCAACATCGCCGCTTGCTTGCTGTTGGGCATACTCGCCAGCAACGCCAACGCGTCTTCACCCTGGCCTTGTTCGGCCAGAGCCGCGGCCTGAATCAGCCGTCGCTCGTCGGCCAATTCGGGGGCCAGACCCGGAACCTCGCTGGCGATCAGTGCCGCCAACGCCTGATCGGGTTTAGCGTCGAGCAGGCGAATCCGGGCCAGCTTGGTCCCGATTCGGGCCTGATCCAGGCCGGTCCGACGGTATTTGACCTGATACTGAAGCAAATCGGCCGCGCGTCCAAGCAGATCGATTTCGATGAAACGCTCGGCCAACGCAAGCATCACGTCGTCGCCCTCGCTGCCAACCGGGGTTAGTTCCTGAAAGCGGTTATAGAGATCAAGCGCCTTCAACGGCGGCATCTTGGCCGCACCATCCTTGTAGAGATCGGCGAACAGCTTGCCCATTTCCCGGGTGATTTCGCCCTGTTGCGGCGTATCTGGGAAATAGCCCGCCGCTTCGCGCAGGGTATTCAGGCCTTCGGCATAGGCTCCGGCCTGCCATTGCACCTGACCATGGCGGTGCAGGACTTCCAGTTCCAAATCGTCGCCACGCCACGCGAAGCGCAGCCGCGACAACCGTTCCGCAGCCGATTCCGGGTTAATGCGGTTGGCATCCAGTTCCAGATTGATCAGATCCAGCCCGGCCCGGGAACGGTAATAGCGGTCCGGGCCATCGGCCAGTTGACGCCAGATTTCAATCGCGCCATCGTTCTTACCCTTGACCTTGAACGTCATCGCACGCAGATAGCGCACCGCTGGCAGATCGGTGATCTCCCCCGGGCCCCGCTTGACCAGCCGGTCGAACACCTTGGCTCCGGCCTCGGCATTACCGGCCCGGAACAGCGCGTCGGCCGCAGTCAACGACATGCGCCGGAAATAGGGCTCGGGATAGGTGGCCAGCACCGCATCTCCGGCGACAAAATCGCGCGCCGCCGCTGGCCAATCGTGACGCTGGGCAGCACCATAGCCGCGCCACAGCGTCGCTTCCTGATTGGTATCCAGCCCGGCACCGCTTACGTCAAGCATCCCGCCTTCGGCATCACCCGCAGCGATCGCAACCGCCCCACGCAAGGCGCGAAACTCTGGCCAGCCATTAAGATCGGGTTCGCTCTGGGCCAGAACCTCCAGCACGCCACGGGCTTCGTGAGCCATGCCGCGAGCGAAATAGAACCGGGCCAACTCCAGTCGCGCCCGGTTGCGGCCGGGTAGCGGCACTTCGGCCAGGGATCCCATCAACCGCTGGCGGGTTTCATTGTAATCCTTGGCCTCGCCCTGCTGCCAACCCTTGGGATCAAACAAGCGGTGAGCCGGATCGTTAGGGGAGACGGTGGTATAGGCCAGCGGCTGGCCGGCTTCGCTCGGCGACAATTCCGTCGAGGGCAGTGCCTGATAGAGAATGGTGTCGCTGAACGGCGACAACTGCAACCCCCCCAGAGCGGTGATCTCGATCCCGTCCTTGATCGGACGCACGGTAACGCCATCGGCGGTCGGACGAACCACGATGCCCTGCAACGCTGGCACGAATTCGACCTGGGCATGACGGTTGCGCGCCGACACCGCCACCACCGCCTGCGACAGCGGCACAATCGCCAAGCGGTCGCCGACCTCGGGATCGGTCAATTGGATCACCTTTTCCACCCCTGGCACCTGGACCACCAATCGGCCGCCAGAGGTGAATTCGGGCTGGGCTTCGATCGGCAGTTCGCGCCGGCCGGTATCGGCATTGGACCAGAAAGCGACTTTCCAGGTGGTGCCGGAGCGCTCGACCGTAGGCTGTAGCCACGGCTTGATTGCCACCCGAAAGCCGGTGCCGCCGGAAACTGGTACCGGTTCAACCTGACCGACCAGACCGCTGGTGTGGCCGGTAAAGCTGCCAGCGGCGGCGGGCAACTGGCGATCGAAGATGGCGTAAAGCCGGCCGGAGCGCTGATAAAACGCCACCGCCGCTCCGGCTGGGGCCTCGAAACTCAGCACCGGTGGCGGTTCACCCGCAGCCGGTGCTACCGGAGCGGGAGCGGGAACAGGAGCGGGCGGAGCAGCGGCGACAGGAACGGGAACGGGAACAGGAACGGGAACAGGAGCAACGACGACAGAAGGTGGAGCCGCCGGAGCGGGAACCGGGGGAGCAGCGGCGACAGGAACAGGAACAGGAACAGGAACGGGCGGAGCAACGGCGACAGGGGCCGGGGAAGCAGCGGCGACAGGAGCCGGGGGGGGGACCGCCGGAACGGCGGGAATGTTTGGTTGTGGCGGCGGCGGCGGCGGCGGCGGCGGCGACGCTCCCGGTTGGGGGTCGAAGATGTCGAGGCCGATCGTGTTACCGCTACGAAACTCCTTAACCTGGGCTGCGGCCGGAATGGTCAAGGTCATAACCAGGGCATTGCCGTCCCCAACGCCGCGCTCGGCACCGAGCACGTTACGCAAGCGGCCCGGGCGCAGCGTGGCCAGATCAGCCCGACCGGGTCGGTCGAAGGCCAGCTTGAGCGTCCCGCCGTCGCGGCTGAGGCTATAGCCAATCTGCGCCGGCCATTCGAACACCACCCGGCTGTGGTCGGGATGGTCGCCGCCGCGCACCTTAACCGCCGACTCGGGCGGGGCTGGGGGCGGGAGTGGGGCCGGAACCGAAGTAACCGTCGGGGTCGGCGTGGTCGTCGGCCGCGACCGCAACGGACTGACCGGCGTCGGCCGCGGCCGGGTAGGCGAAGTCACTGGCCCGGGCTTGGGGTCGTTAAGGCCCGAAGTCAGCGGCAGAGTCAGCCCGACGGCTGAGGGAATCGCAAGCAATGGCCCGGCAACAACCGCGACTAACGCCGCCGCCGCCAAAACGCCGAACAGGCCGCGCCGCGCCCTGATCACCTCAGCCTCCCCGCTGCTCACGAATCACAATATCGACCAGTCGCGGCCGCAGACCCGTCGTCGCGGAGTCGGCGGCCCCAACCGCACGCACCGCCAGAGTCGGCTGATAGCCGCCGTCACGAAGCGCCGCCGCCACCGCCACCGCGCGCGCCAAAGCCACTCCCCAGGCCCCGAGCGCCGGACCGGGAATCCCGACACCATCGCCGGCTCCAGCACCGGCCGGAATTGAGGCCGGAATTGAGGAGAGAGACGGCAACGTCTCGCGCTCGGCATGGCCAACCACCTCGATTCGGTTGCCAAGCCGGCCCAGGGTGCCGCCAAGCAAAAACAGGGCCCGTTCACCACGGCTGGTGAACACGGCCCGGTTGGGTTCAAACAGCAAGGCGTCGGCCAGCGCGATCACCACCCGATCGTCCTGACGCTGAGTGGTTACGCCCAGCAGTTCAGGATTGGCCGCAAACTGGTTGGCGATCAAGGTACTAAGATAGTCCAGGTTAACCGGCGAGCGAGGATCGCGCAACGCCAGCCCGGATGGCAACGGTGCCGCCGCCTCCCCGGATGGCCCCGGACGAACGGCCGCCGCCGGCACCGAACCCGCCAACGCCTGCCAACGCGGCTGCACCGGCTCGCTCATGGCGAATTTAAGCACGAAGAACGCCAGCAGCAGCGAGACCATATCGCTAAAGCTGATCAGCCAGCCAACCGAAACTGGCCGCGAGAGTGTCCGGCCGTAGCGCACCGCCCCCAACGGCCGAGTCGATAGCAGCCGAGTCGATAACGGCGAACCGCGCTCATCAACGGCCATCGTCCGCCCTCCGCTTGCCCACACCCGAGCGAGCGCCCGTGCCGGTAGCCACGCCCCGCGCCGTCAACGCCGTGTCGTCCAGCAAACGCGCTGTGACCATCAGCCGGGCGGTACCGGTTTGGCCCGCTTCCAGACCGATCGAAACCGCAGACAACGGTGCCCCAACCGCCAGCAGCGCCTGAACGAAAGCGGCGGCGCGGGCGACCGAACCGGGATGGCCGGGCTGATCGCGGGTATCGGCATCGAATCCGGCCAAGAATTCGGCTTCCAACCTCATGCCGGACGGATGACGGTCAAGCGCCTGAGCCAACTTAGTGAAAAACTCGGCCCGCTCCGGACGGACGGTCGCGGTGCCGGGCAGGAACAGGCTGTCGCTACTCAGGGTAACGACCAGCACCCGGCCGCGCATCGGTGCCATCGCCGGCCGTTCTTCCAGGTGAATGTCGGCAATCTCGCCGCCGAGTACGGCTCCGATCTGAGACAGTTCACCGCTGGCCGCCGACAGCAACGCCCGCCCCCAACCGGAGGCACCGGCCTCGTCCACCAGCACCCGCACCGGCGCGAACGAGCGGCCGACGCTGCCCAGCGCCGCCTGAGTACGATGACCGCCGGCCTTGGACTGGGCATTGAATACGACGAAGAACACCAGCAGAAGCAGAAACAGCGACAGAAACATCTGCGCCGTACCCCGGCCGATCGGCTGCACCGGGGACCGGCTCACTGACGGCATCCTGACCACGGCCTTTCCGTGCCCGATCATGGCCGTTCAGTCGAAGCTGGCCAGCAGGCGGTCGATTTCATCCTGGTCGACCGCCTTACCGGGCAATTGTGGACCATGCAGCAGGGCGGCTTCATCGCCCGTAACCGACGGCGGTGCCCCCATCGATACCGGTGCCGTCACCAGCTGACTGGGGCCGCGAGCGTCACCCTGTTCACCGAACGCCACGACCAGGGCGTCGATCTTCTCCTCGATATGTTTTAGCGTCCGCACCACCTTGGTAATGCGCTGGCCGGTAACATCTTGGAAATTACAGGCCTCAAACACCCGAGTGGTAACATCAATCAACTTGTCGCGGATTTCGGGGGCCAACCCGGTGGCGATGGCGCTGATCGCGTCACAGCCATCCATGATCGTGTTGGTGGCGGCTTCGGTCGCGCCGACCACCGCATCCAGTTCATCCGTGGCCGAAGGAATGTGGCTGTCGCAGATTTCACCTGGGCACAACTGGGCGATTTCGGCCTTAGCGTGCTGGATGTAGCGCGCCAGTTCTTCCAGTTCCTTGTACAGCTTCAGATCGGCCGCCGTGAAATCACCCTCTAGGCTGCCGATGATCTGACGTACGATCTCAGTGACCTCACTGCGATCAAGCGGACGCAACGCGTCAATCCGGGCCTGATCCAGCCGCTGGGCAAATTGTTTATCGGTTGCGAACGACGTGGCGTGGGTCGCCATCGAACTCTCCTCGGGCCGGCTGTTCGGAGGCTGTGTCGCAAGTTCCCGCCGCCAACTCCGGACCCATTTCCCGAGCGCAGCAGAGCCACGCCGACCGTTGACGCAAGGGCCCAGCCCCCAAACCACAAACACGCCAAAACTCGCCAGCCGCCTAGCGTTGGGTTATTTTGGTTAACAATGGATTAATTTCAAGCGGAGGCCGCTGGTTTGCCAAAACCTGTTGGCAAAAAGGCACAGGGCCGGCCCGCAGAAGACGACTCGGTTATCGCCCGGTATACAACCAGTTAGAGATCCAGACTCCGACCACCGCACTCGCCACCGCATAGATTCGATTGATTCCGGCAATACCGGCCGGCGCTCCGGCCAGCCGTCCAACCGCCCCCGGCAGCGGCAACGTCCACAGCCCACCCGACAACAAGGTGAAGGAAACCACACCGGTCAGCGCCCCAGCGGCCAACACCAGCGGATAGACCGGATCGTAGGCGGCCCGCACGATGGTCGGTGCCTGAGTTTGGGGCTGGGTCTGGGTCTGGGCCAGAGCGGTGCCGACCACGACCGGCCCCAGGCTAACCAGGGCCACCAGGGCCACCAGGGCCACCAGTTTGCGCATCTCTATGTCTCCCCCAAAACTGTGGTCGCCGATACCGTTGTCGCCCGCCCGCCGCCTTAATGGGTCAGGGTATAAAGGTAGTGAGCCGCCAAAGCCCCGACGCCGATCGATACGGTAAGGATGATCCGGCTGCCATAAAGGAAATCAACCGGCACCGGGGCCCGGGCGGCAGCCACGAACGGCAGACCGGCGGGATAACCGGCGGTCATGCCGGCCATACTGAAGAATAGATTGCCCAGAATCGCCCCGGCTCCGGCGGCGAGCAGCCGGTGATCCTGGCTTTTGACGAGCGTCGGCACCTGGGCCTGAGTCTGCGCCTGGGCGGAACCGGAAACAGCGAACGGCAGGAAAGCCAGAACCGCGATCACGGCGACGAAAACCAGTCTGCGCATGGAACCTCCTTCACGCTGGCACCAGCCACGGCCGTGGGCAGTTTCCCACGCCATCCGGCACCGCTAATCCTTGCCTGGCCGAAGCCTCGTGCCGACCCTTGGTCGGGTCAGCGCTTGCCGCTCATATACGCCGCATCGGCGATCAACGCCCCGGTCACACCGCTGACCACGGCATAAAACCGGGCCAGAGCCATCTGCGCCTGCGCCGAAACCGCGACACCAGGACGAATCACCCCGGTCAGAAACGGAAAAGCCTCCAACCCAAACAACCAAAGATTAAACGCGGTCACACCCGTAATCGCGCCAAAGCCGATCCACAGTGGATAAGCGACATCGGTCGCCGCCCGAGTCATGGCCTGAGCCTGCGGCTGCGCTTGCGCGACGGCCATCGGCATCACCCCAATCAGGGCAACCATCGCGGCAAAAACCAGTCTGCGCATATCTCGCTCCAACATCTTTGGCCGCCACGGCACCGCATTCACTGCCGTCGAGCCTAGGCTCGACGGCAGTGACGGTCAAGGTCAAACGTTTAATCACAAAATCTCGTGGTTGCCGTCGGGATCACAACCGCAGCATGTGTCGGACCACTGTCGCCCCCGAACCAAGCACGGCGATTATCCGACAAACTTTTTATTTAAACAACAAAGCCAGGGGTGAATCCAGAACTTTTTCCGGATCGGTCCTTGACGTTGCTTGGAGCCGCCGGTAAAAATCACGCTCGCGGCCGCTGGCAGTGAAACAGCATAATTTCAAATTCCGCCAGCCCCAGTAGATTAACGGTTTTGCGAATAGGGTGGAAATGGCGTCTTCCCATGAAATGCGCGATTACGCGGGCCAAATCTGGCGGCGTCGTGGCCTGTTCACCGTCTTGCTGGCGGTTGTGTTGCTGGCCGGCTGTGCCGGTGGGCCACAACCTGATACCAGTGCTGGTGACGACACCGTGGCCCCCGACTACCGCTCGTTGGTCGGCTGGCGGGAAGACAACCACACCCAGGCGATTCCGGCGCTGCTGCACACCTGTCAGTGGCTGAAGCGCCAGGACGCCGGACGCGAAATCGGTCCAGGTGGGGCCGGTGGGCGGGCGGGCGACTGGCGACAGGCCTGCGAATCCGCCAAATCGGTGCCGACCAATGATGCCCGCGTCGCGCGACACTATTTCGAGACTTGGTTCACGCCGGTGCCGGTTTCGTCCGATCCGGGCCAGGAAGGTCTGTTCACCGGTTATTACCAGCCCGAGTTGCAGGGCAGCCTGACCCGCAGTGACCGGTTTCGGGTGCCGCTGTATCGTATGCCGCAGAAGCGGGCCGGCCAACAGTTGCCGGCGCGGGCGGCGGTCGCCAAGGGGGCGTTGGCCGGCAAGGGCTTGGAACTGGTGTGGGTCGATGACCCGATCGACGCTTTTTTCCTGGAAATCCAAGGCTCGGGCCGGATTCATCTGACCGATGGCAGCACAGTTGGCATTCAATACGCCGGCCAAAACGGCCACGCCTATTTTCCGGTTGGCAAGCATCTGATCGACCAGGGCGTGGCTTCAGCGGACCGGATGTCGCTGAACACCATCCGCAAATGGATGCTGGACCATCCCGACCGGACTCAGGGGCTGATGAACCTTAATCCCAGCTACATTTTCTTCCGCTTGCGGCCCGATCTGGGGGCTCGCGGGGCTCTGGCCGAACTGACCCCCGGGCGCAGCCTGGCGGTGGACCCGCGCCATGTGCCGCTGGGGGTGCCGTTGTGGCTGGATTTGCACGACGCTCCGGTTCCAGGCGGCACCCTGCGTCGGCTGGTGGTCGCACAAGACACCGGCGGCGCGATCAAGGGAGCGGTGCGCGGCGACCTGTTCTGGGGCCATGGCCCAGAGGCCGAGGTCGGTGCTGGCAATATGAAGGCCCACGGCCACTATACCATGCTGGTGCCCAGGGCGGCGGTTGAACGCCGAGTCGCGTCGCTGCGCTAGCCGTGAATGGGGGCGCAGCCCAGAGCTTCGCCCCCCCGGACGAGAGTCCGTTCACGATACGAGGGTAAAAAGTGTGCGATAATGAGCCATTGGTTGGGATATTATCTTGAAACGTCCGCCTCTTCAGCCTGTCAAAGGACCGCGCAACGAAACGGAACGACAAGCGCTTGCCGTCCGGGCGTCCTATGTGGGCAGCACCGAGCACAAAGAGGAACGCTGGTGGGGCGGTCTCCCTGGCGCACCCTACAGTAAAAACGGCATACCAACACGGCCAAAGAAGCAGAAAACCACGATTTGTCCCCTGGTGAAAGAAGACGATCGCGACCGTGCGACAACCTGGGTCCAGGAAGCCATTGTGAAAGGGCAATACGAATTCACCGAAGGCGATCAGGACTTTCCCAAGCACATCTGGCACGAGGCGGATGAAAAATACTGGTTCGGCTTCTGCACCAATCCTGCGGCGGGCCAATACAAGGGCTGGCCAGTTGAAAAGGATGAGTACAATGCGTATTATTCCTGACTGGCTGGACGACGCTGAGAATGCGGCGCAGGAAGAGCGGGGCACAGTCTGTGACTTTAAATTATGGATCGCGGAACAGAATGCTTGTCTTCATCGTGATGCCCTGGACGGCAAGAACTATGATCTCCTAACTTTGGCAGCATACCACTTGGCCAATGGAGTGGCCCATAACTGGTGGCGCATTTTCGGTGCCCGAGATCATGACTTCAGGTTAATCCAGCACCGGATGGGCTATGCGGTTCCCGACATTCGCTTTAAATTCGACGGCGCGGCTTTTGAAGTTTGGGCCGAAGCATATCAATATACAAACCCAGGTATAAGCTTTTGGACTGTTGCGTCGGAAGTGATGACCCGTGCCGAAGCGGAAGAGATTCTTGCCGGCTTTGTCGACGCCACGCTGTCCCGACTGGAGCGTTTTCACCTTGCCGATTCTGGAGCGGCGCTACGCTGGAAGCGGGTGCAGGCTTCCCGAAAAAACCCTGAAGAAACAGTGTTCTGTGAAGCAGCGGGATCTCTGGGATGTGACCCCTACTCGCTTTCAGAAGAGGATGCGGCGCTTATCGAGGCTGCCGGAGATCTTTTTTCAGGCGAACTTCTGATTGAGTTTCTGGCTGGGATTGGTTCCTCCAGTCGACGCCAGGATTCGCTGAAATGGATCGATTTCGCAGAACGCCGCCTACGGCATTACTCCCGCTTGCCGGAATTGGCCGACATCTCCCGACAGGTGGCCGGCGTTACCTCCCCGAGATCGGAAGGCAAAAACTGGGCCTTGGGCTATCGGCGGGCGCGGGCGGTACGGTTGGCCCTGAGAATCGAAGAGAGCCGTCAATTCTCCAGCGTCGCAGAGTTGGCGGGCATTTTCGGAAGCAAGAGCTTTCGCCGCGCGCCCGACGTGAACAGTCTCCGGGCCCTTGTCACCACGAAAGATGATGGCAACCATATCCATCTCAGGAATCGCGATAACACGCGCATCTCAAGACTATCCGAACTTTTTGCCTTCGCTCGAGCGTTAGGGGACGCTATCTGCTTTCCCGGCACGCCGCGCGCCGTCATAAACGACCTCTGGAACGCCGACCGCCAAGCCGCCAGCCGCGCCTTCGCCGCTGAATTTCTCGCCCCGATCAACGAAATCCTGTCCATGGCGAAAGATGGAAACGACACTGACCGGATCGCCAGCCGGTTCAATGTTTCGACCGAAGTCATCAGTCACCAGATTTCCAACAAAAACCGCATCCTTCAGGCGTGCGCCTGATTGATCTCACTCAGGCCACGCCCCCATCGTCCCTGTCCAAACGATAACGAACCTTGCTTCTTGATCCCTTCAATGAATAGAGAGGGGTGAATGGGCGCACTGGAGTATGCCATGATCACCCTTTACACCTTTGCCACGCCCAACGGTCACAAGGCGTCGATTCTGTTTGAGGAACTGGGGCTGGCCTACCGCGCCCGCAGCGTGTCGCTGATCCGCGGCGAACACAAGACGCCCGAGTTCCTGAAGATCAGTCCGCTGGGCAGGATTCCAGCCGCAGTCGAAACCCTGGCCGACGGGCGGGAGGCGCGGTTGTTCGGCTCCGGCGCGATCATGCTCCATTATGCACTGCGCGAAGGCCGGTTGTTGCCGGACAATCCTGAGCAACGACTCGAGTCGCTCAACTGGTTCGAGATGGCCATCAGCGATCTGGGGCCGGCGGCGGTCAATCTGTTCCGGTTCACGGTCCGCGCGCCAGAAAAACTGCCGTATGCGATCGAGATGTTTTCGAGCGAGGTCAAGCGCTGCTACGAGGCGATCGAGGCCCGGCTGGGGCAGACGGAATATTTGGCCGGAACCAGCTATTCGATTGCCGACATCGCCTGTTTTCCATTTGTCGCCGCGAGTGCCGTGGCACATCCCGGTTGGCTGGATGGCCTGATCAATCTGAAGCGCTGGCATGATGCGCTGGCGGCGCGTCCGGCGGTGGCCAGGGGCATGGCTGTGCCGTGAACAAATAGGCCCCTGGCCCCGCGCTGCTTTCTAGGCCGCCAGAGCCACCGCCAGTGCCTCAAACATCGCCCGGCCGTCGGTGCCGCCATGCAGCGACTCCGCCACCCGCTCTGGATGCGGCATCAGACCCAAAATCGTCCGGCTTTCGTTGAACACCCCGGCGATATCGTTAGCCGAACCATTGGGATTATCGACATAACGAAAGGCGATCTGGCCGTTATCTTCCAATCGCTTCAACGTGTCGGCGTCGGCGCGGTAGTTGCCGTCGGCATGGGCGATCGGAATCGTCACCACTTGGCCGAATCGGTAGCTGCGGGTGAAATCGCTGTCGGTGTTTTCCACCTTCAGCGCCACCGACCGACAGATAAACTTTAGCCCGGAATTGCGAATCAACGCCCCGGGCAACATCTGCGCCTCGGTCAGAATCTGAAAACCGTTACAGATACCCAGCACCCGAACCCCGGCCTTGGCCCGCGCCGCCACCGCCCGCATCACCGGTGCCCGCGCCGCCATCGCGCCGCTGCGCAGATAATCGCCATGGGAAAACCCGCCCGGCAGCACGATCAAATCCACCGCCGGCAGGTCGCCATCCCGATGCCAAACCATCGCTGGCTTCACACCCATAACCGCTTCCACCGCGACGGCGACATCACGATCGCAATTGGAACCGGGAAATACGATGACCGCTGCTTTCATCGCCAAGGCGCTCCTGAGTGTGCTCTTTACGCTCGCGGGGGGAACACTATCGCCCCACTCCACCGGCTGGCAATATGAACGTTGACAGCGCACACTGAATCGGCCCTTCTTAACCGCTCTTTTACCCGATCCTTTGGCCCTTGTTCACGGGAATGGTCGCCATGTCCAATTTGCACAAGCATGCTATGGAAGCGGTGCTGGCCGCAGCCAAACACGACATCGATGACTCCCTAAAAGAAAACGGCATCGACGATCCCGGCAGTGAAGATGCCAACGACATCACGCTCGACGTGGCGATTTTGCACGCCTATCGCATCTTCGTCCGCATCTGCGAACAGCGCGGTCTCACGATCGATCCGGCCCTGTTTGCCGACATGGCCGACGAGTTGTGCGACGAAATGGCCCAGGATATCGAGGAATAGGAATCGTCGGCGATGGTCGATGCCCTGGATCGGCGACGACTGGCGGTCGGGTGCGAGGTGTTTCCGATCGCGGGTGAATTCCGTATTGCCCGGGGCGCGAAGATCGAAGCCCGAGTCGTGGTGGTGACAATCAGTGCCGGTGGTGCCCGGGGCGAAGTCCGGGGCTGGGGTGAAGCGGTGCCTTATGCCCGCTACGGCGAAACCGTCGAAGGCGTGATCGCCGCGATCACAGCCATGGCCGAAGCCGTTGCCGCCGGCCTGACCCGAGCGGAGTTGCAGACGGCGATGCCGGCCGGGGCGGCACGGAACGCGCTCGATTGCGCGTTGTGGGATCTGGAAGCCAAACAGACCGGCCAACCGGTGTGGTCCCTGGCTGGTCTCGATAGCCCGCCCCAGCCACTGATCACCGCGTACACCCTCAGCGTGGCAACACCGGAGGCGATGGCCGCCGCTGCGACGGCTGCCGCCGACCGGCCCTTACTTAAGCTGAAACTCAGCGGCGATTCGACCGATATCGAGCGCGTGCGCGCGGTGCGTGCGGTGCGACCCTCGGCACGGCTGATCGTGGACGCCAATGAAGGCTGGACCCTCGACACCCTGCGCCGAGATGGTGATGCCTATGCCGCGCTGGGGGTGGAGCTGATCGAACAGCCGCTGCCGGCCGCGGACGACGCCGCCCTGGCCGGGCTGTCCTGCCCGGTGCCCTTGGGCGCGGACGAATCCTGCCACGGCCCGGGTAGCCTGGAATGGCTGCGCGACCGCTATCAGGTGGTCAACATCAAGTTGGACAAAACCGGTGGCCTGACCGGGGCCCTGGCGCTGAAGACAGCGGCCGAAGCGGCCGGGTTCAAGATTATGGTCGGCTGCATGGTTTCGACCTCATTGGCCATGGCCCCGGCGCTGTTGGTCGCCCAGGGTGCCTACTTAGTTGATCTGGATGGACCGCTGCTGCTGGCCACCGACCGTCAACCGGGCTTGGCTTACCACGGCGCGACCGTAGCACCGCCGGAACCCGCATTGTGGGGGTAAACCTTGGGAGTGAAAGCCTCCGGAAAAGCCTCCGGAAAAGGTTGTCAGTCTAAAGCGCAATCGCTATACTCCGCCTCCGCTAAGACGGTCGGAGCGTAGCGCAGCCTGGTAGCGCATCAGTCTGGGGGACTGGGGGTCGCTGGTTCGAATCCAGTCGCTCCGACCAATATTTCTGCCTGAGACCACCAATCCAATACGCACGAGCGGCCCGTTGTTCGCCCGCATCCGTCAGCCGGCGCCGGGCCCGGGGGGTCTGTCGGTGCCTATCGCTCCTTGTGCCGGAGGAAGTGTTTCGTGAGTCAGGCCCCTGCGGATATCCGAAAAACCGCACTAAACGATTTGCACCGCGAGCTTCAAGCGCGGTTGGTGCCGTTTGCCGGCTATGATTTGCCGCTGCATTTTGCCCCCGGTATCCTCAAGGAGCATTTGCACACCCGAGCCCAGGCCGGGCTGTTCGATGTCTCGCACATGGGCCAAATCCGATTGCACGGCAAAGGTGCCGCTGCGGCCCTGGAGTCGCTGGTGCCCGGGGAGCTGCTCGGCCTCCCCCTTTATTGCACCCGCTATACCCTGCTGCTCAACGAAGCCGGCGGCATCATCGATGACCTGATGGTCACCAATGCCGGCGACCATCTGTTCCTGGTCGTCAACGCCGCGCGGATCGAAGCCGATCTGGCCTTTCTGCGCGCCATGTTGCCGGAAGAAATTGAGATCGAACCGCTGACCGAGCGATCGCTGATCGCCCTACAGGGACCCGCGGCGGCGGAGGTGATGGCTCGACATGTGCCGATGGCGGGGTTGATGAGATTCATGACCCAGATGTCGGCGACGCTCGCCGGAAAGCCGGTCCTGATATCCCGTTCCGGCTATACCGGCGAGGACGGCTATGAGATTTCGGTCACAGACCGGGATGCCGAAACCGTCGCCCGGGCGCTGTTGTCTGAACCGGAAGTGGAGCCGGTCGGGCTGGGTGCGCGCGATTCGCTGCGCCTGGAAGCGGGCTTGTGCTTGTACGGCCAGGACATCGACGAAACCACCACGCCGGTTGAAGCCGGCCTGGCCTGGACCATCGGCAAGCGTCGCCGGGCCGAACGCGGCTTTCCCGGCGTGGCGGTGCTGCTCTATCAGTTGGAGCATGGTGCGCCACGACGCCGAGTCGGCATTCATCCCAACGGACGGGCTCCGGCGCGGGAAGAGACCCCGATCGTCAACTCAACCGGGGTTTCGATCGGCAAAGTCACCAGCGGCGGCTTCGGCCCCTCAGTCAATGGGCCGGTCGCGATGGGCTATGTCTCTACCGGCTATGCCGCCACCGGCACGCCGCTGATCCTGACCGTGCGCGGTCGGCCCCTGGCAGCACGGGTGTGCGAATTGCCGTTCATTCCCAATAATTTCTATCGCGGATAGCCTCGCCTCCTCTTCGGAAAGCCGCTGGACGGCTGGACGGCTGGGCGAAAGCCATAAGGAAAACATGGATATGGCCATGCTTAAGTTCACCAGAGACCATGAGTGGGTTCTCATTGACGGCGACACCGGCGTGGTCGGGATTACCGATTACGCCCAACGCCAGTTGGGCGATATCGTGTTCGTTGAACTGCCCGAAATCGGCCGCAAGGTGATCAAGGGCGAGGACACTGCGGTGGTCGAATCGGTCAAAGCGGCCAGTGAGATCTACTCGCCGGTCGATGGCGAGGTGCTGGAGATCAACCGTGCCCTCAACGAAGAGCCGGCCTTGATCAACAGCGCCCCCGTGAGCGACGGCTGGTTCTTCAAGCTCGGCATTCACGACGCCACGCAGTTGGACGAGTTGATGGACGAAGCCGATTACAAAACCTTCCTGGAAGGGCTGGAGTAATGCGTTACCTGCCGCTGACCGATCATGACCGGCGAGAAATGCTGGCCGTGATCGGTGTCGAGTCGGTGGAAGCGCTGTTTCGCGACGTGCCGGCGACGGCGCGGCGCACGCAGCCGTTCGCCGGCCTGCCATCGCATCAAGGCGAACTGGCGGTCGAGCGCGATTTGACCGAGATGGCCGCGCGTAACCGTCCGGCCGGGGCCGGGCCGTTCTTTTTGGGAGCCGGGGCCTATCGCCACCATATTCCAGCCGCAGTCGATCATCTGATTCAGCGCGGCGAGTTTTTGACCTCGTACACCCCCTATCAGCCGGAAATCAGCCAAGGCACGTTGCAGGCTCTGTTTGAATTTCAAAGCCAAGTGGCGCTGATCACCGGCATGGAGGTGGCCAACGCCTCGATGTACGACGGTGCCAGCGCCTGTGCCGAAGCGGTGGCGATGGCCAACCGCATCACCCGGCGCAAAAAGGCGGTGTTGTCGGGCGGGTTGCACCCGCATTACCGCGATACCGTCACCACCCAGGCCCGGTTTCTGGGCTTCGAGGCGGTGACGCTGCCGGCCGATGTCGAAGGCAACGAAGACCCGGCGGCGGCACTGGACGACTCCACCTCGTGCGTGGTGGTGCAAACCCCCAGCGTGTTTGGCCATCCCCACGATTTTTCCACCCTGGCCGCGCGGTGTAAAGCCCAAAAAGCCCTGCTGATTGTGGTCGTGACCGAAGCGGTGTCGCTAGGATTGTTGACTCCCCCCGGAGCGATGGGCGCCGACATCGTGGTCGCCGAAGGTCAGTCGCTGGGTAATGCCCTTAACTTCGGCGGCCCGCACGTCGGCCTGTTCGCGACCAGGGATCAGTATGTCCGTAACATGCCCGGGCGGCTGTGCGGACAGACGGTCGATGCCGACGGCAAGCGCGGCTGGGTGCTGACCCTGTCCACCCGCGAACAGCATATCCGGCGCGAGAAGGCGACCAGCAATATCTGCACTAACTCTGGGTTGTGCGCACTGGCGTTCTCGATTCACCTCAGCCTGCTGGGTGAAAAGGGATTCAGCGATCTGGCCACGCTCAACCACGCCCTGGCGGTGACTTTGGCCGACAAATTGGCGGCGGTCCCGGGTGTACGCGTGATCAACCAGAGCTTCTTCAACGAGTTCACTGTGCGCCTGCCTTGCTCGGCAGCGGCAGCGGTGGAACGGCTGGCGGGACAGGGTATCCTGGCCGGGGTACCGGTGTCGCGCCTCTATCCCGAGCGGCCGGATCTGGCCAATCTGTTGCTGGTGGCGGTGACCGAAACCACAACCGAAGTGGATATGGTGGCACTGTGCGCGGGGCTTGCCCGTCTTTAATCGGGGCCAGGGGCCTTTGCCTCCGGCGGGCAAGGGCTTTGCCCCTGCACCCCACCAGGAGCCATAGCCCCCTGGCCCCACGCCCTTTTTGATTGTCGAAAATGAACGAAGACGCCATCAGCCAACGCCGCACCTTCGCCATCATCGCCCACCC
>CAUYTZ010000153.1:0-13059 GCA_963575695.1 uncultured Gammaproteobacteria bacterium
ATCTGATGTTTGGAATGCTGGCTCTTACCGTCGATCAGATCTTCAGAGCATTCAAGCCGTTGAAGATGCCGGGATAGGTCCGATTGGCTTCCAAGAAAGCCGAAAAAATCCTTCCGTTCCAGATTTCTGCAAGAGGCTCAACATTGTGACGAAGCTGCTGGGTGGAACCATTACTGTTGAGAGTGGTGTCGGGCAGGGCACCAAGTTTCTGGTCAGGATGCCGCAGGTGGCACCGTTCCAGGATGGTGTTGTATAGAGTTCGTCCCAAATAAAGTGGGTCCAGAGGGGCCTTTAGGCTCCTGTGGACCCAAGGACAAAGCCCTGGTCGCCGCCTGGCCGAAGGTTAAGGCAATAAAAAACCCGGCCGTTTCCGGCCGGGTCTTTCATTACCAGTATCTTGCGTTCCCGTTTCCGGGGTGCAAGCTTACTCCTTCGGCGCAGGCGAGAACGGAATCGGCGGAACCGGCTTCACGTAGATGATGACGTGATCGACGCGGTTACGGAATTCCGCAGTGCTGTCACCGGTGTGGATCGGCAGGTGGGTTTCACCGCGAGCCTCGGTCGAAAGCGCATCGGCCGGAATACCGGAGGCAATCAGGCCATCACGCACCACGGCGGCGCGGCGTTCTGACAGTCTCTGGTTGGCGTCGGCGCGGCCACGGGTGTCGGCCCAACCGATGGTGTGCACCAGCTTGATCTGACCGACCTTCGGGGCGGCCTTCACGATGCGGGCGACTTCGGCGACGATCGCCTTGCCGGACTTCTTCAGATCGGCGCGGCCGCTGTCGAAGTACACGACGTAGGCTTCCGGATAGGCCGGGGGTGGGCAGGACTTTTCAACCAACTCGACGTTGGCCAAGAAATCGGCCTTCGCTTCGTTGATTTCAGCCGCTTCCCAGCCCTCTTCCAGTTCTTCAATCCACATGTCGTAAGAGACCTGGGCCTTGGCGGCGGCTTCCGGAGCGCGCAGACGGGTGCACTTCCAGAACGCGTTCAGCAGGCGAGTTCGGGCCTCATAGGCATCGGCATAGGGGACGGTGACGGCGCGCGGGGCGTAGTTGATCTTGTCCAGATCCCAGCGATCCGGCAGTTCGGGGTCAACGACCACGCCCTGGGCCGCGAGCAGAGCCTTGCGCGCGAACACTTCGAAATTACGCAGATCGCCCTCTTCCTTCTGGTTGGCGGCGAATTCCAGGTAACCCTTGGCCAGCGCAGCGGTAAACGGCGAGCCAACCGGGTTCTGGGCCTTGGCTGCGTCATAAACCAGCGGGTCGCCCCATTCACGGGCGCTCATCGTGTGACCGATGAGCTCCATGTGACCGCAACCCGTCAGGATCAAACCCCCGAGCGCGACGGCGACGAATTTAGTTTTTGTCATATCTTTTCCTCTTTCTCCGGTTCACTCGATCCCGTCCAGACTTTGACCGGGTGTCCGGCCGAAAGATCTGGTCTAAGGCTGTCATTGATGCTCGAACCTTTGACCCTTCGAAGTCGTGGTCCAACGACGCTTAACAGGACGACTTCTCCCGTGATCTCCCGGCCAGAGGTTCCCCTCTGATCCGCTCGACTTTCGGCATCGTCGGCCATCACCCCACAATATGACGATAGCTTTATTGTCGTTCAGTTTCAACCGTGACTCGCGGTCCGTACCTACCGATCGTGGCGAGCAACGTCCTCTAACTGATTGATAACGAGTGGTTTCTAATTGGTAGGCCGTTACCGTGGTTGGAAAATCCCTGGATGTTGCTGAATAACAACATAGCCTGCGTCGCCATTTCTTCTAGGTTGGCGTATGGCGACAAATCAAGCGGTTCTTCGCATGGCGGTTAATGGGTACAGGGAGGGGGCAGGGGTTAGCGGCGCGTGCGGGCAAGGGGATCGGGCACCACCCCCAACAACAGGCTTTGGGTTTCGTCGATCAGGGTTTCAACCCGGCCATGCCAATGGTCGGGAGCCTGGGACAAGGCGAGCATGATTTGTGTCGCCATCGAAATCAGCAGCATGCCGACGCATTCGTCGGGCGGGCAATCGAAGCTCAGGGTCTCGCACACGAACTTGCCCAGTTGGCCGATGGTGTTCCACGGGCGGAAAAACACCCCTCGCCAGCCACTTAGGCCTAGAAACAAATCATTCATTCCGCGTGCGATGCGGCCGATGCGCTCAACCGCCTCGTCCAACTCCAATTCGCCTTTGGCCACCTGATGGAACGATCCCAGGGCGTGGTCTGAAAACTGCCGGACCACAAACTTGACCGTATCGGGATCGCCCAGATCCAGGCTGCCCTCGCGTTTTGGCCCTAGCAGCGACACGATGATTGGTTGCTGTTGTTCATCCATCATGTCTCTCCTGGCTAGAAACCGCCGATACCTGTCGTCGGTTTGGGCCTGTCGTCGGTTTGGTGCGTGATCAGGCGGCAAATTGCGGACACCCCCTCAAAGAAAGGGGGGTGACCGTTCGATTGCCGCGTCCAGTTTTACTTTAGCCGACGATTTCACATTTACTAAAGAAGAATGCAATCTCTTCGAGCGCGGTTTCCGGCGCATCAGAGCCATGGACCGAATTGGCTTCGATCGATTCGGCGAAATCCTTGCGGATGGTGCCGGGGGCGGCATTGGCTGGGTTGGTCGCGCCCATGATCTGGCGGTTGCGGGCGATGGCGTTTTCGCCTTCCAGCGCCATGACCACAATCGGGCCAGAGGTGATGAACTTGCACAGGCTGTCGAAAAACGCCCGCTCGGCATGAACCCCATAGAATTTTTCGGCTTGTTCGCGGGAAAGCTTCATCCGCTTTTGCGCCACCACCCGCAAACCCGCTTCTTCAAAGCGGGCGACGATCTTACCGGTGATGTTGCGACGGGTAGCGTCGGGCTTGATGATCGAAAGCGTCCGTTCAACGGTCATGGTGGTTAAACTCCCGTATTTTCGCCAGTGAGCCAGGGTTATAACGCCGACACCAGGGGGCGGCAACGCCGCTCTGGCTGGCGCGGGTGAAATTTGCCTCGCCTTGGGTAACAAGCGGCCTTGGGTCTGGGTCTGGGCCATGCTATTCCCACTCGCCATGCTCCATATCAATGATCTCTCCTTCCGCTACGGCGGCCGCCTGTTGTTCGATCGCGCCAGCGCTGCCGTGCCGCGGTGCCATCGCGTTGCCCTGGTTGGGCGTAACGGCTCGGGCAAGACCACGTTGTTGCGCTTGATTTCGGGTGCGCTGCACCCGGACGGCGGCGCGCTATCCTTGCCCAGCGGTTGCCGTCTCGGCCAGGTGGCCCAGGAAGCGCCGAGTGGGCCGGATTCGTTGCTCGAAACCGTGCTGGCCGCCGATACCGAGCGGTCCCGTTTGCTGGACGAGGCCACCCACGCCAGCGACCCGCACCGAATCGCTGAAATCCACATTCGACTCAGTGATATCGGGGCCCATGCGGCTCCGGCACGAGCGGCGGCGATTTTGTCTGGCCTGGGCTTCGACTCCGTAGCGCAAGCGCGGCCGTGCAGTGAGTTTTCCGGCGGCTGGCGGATGCGCGTGGCTTTGGCTGCGGCTCTGTTCACCGAACCGGATTTGCTTTTGCTCGACGAGCCGACCAACCACCTCGATTTGGAGGCGGCGTTGTGGCTGGAGGGCTATCTTAAATACTATCCGCGCACGATGCTGTTGGTATCCCACGACCGCGATTTGCTCAATGCGGTGCCGACCGCGATTCTGCATCTGGATCAGGGCAAGCTCACGCTCTATCAGGGCGGCTATGACCAGTTCGAGCGCACTCGGCGGGCCAATCTGGAGCGCCAAGCGTCGGTGCGGGATCAGGTCGAACTGGAACGCAAGCGGTTGCAGGCGTTTATCGATCGGTTCCGGGCCAAGGCGACCAAGGCCAGGCAGGCGCAAAGCCGGGTCAAGGCGCTGGAGAAATTGCCGCCGCAGTTGTCGGTGGTCGAAGAGCGCACCGCACCGTTCAATTTTCCGGTCCCGGCCACGCTGCCGCCACCGCTGGTGGTGCTGGAAGACGTGGCCGCTGGTTATGGCGGCCCGCTGGTGCTGAAGCGGCTTAATCTGCGTCTGGACCAGGACGACCGGATTGCCCTGCTTGGTGCCAACGGCAACGGCAAATCGACTCTGGTCAAGATGCTGGCCGGGCGGCTGGAGCCGGTTGGGGGCGAGCTTCGGCGCTCGCCACGGCTCAAGGTCGGCTATTTCGCCCAGCATCAGGCCGAAGAGTTGTCGCTGGAGCTGACCGCGCTGGCGCAGGCGCAACGCTTGCTGCCCAAATCCACCGTGGAACAGGTTCGGGCCCTGCTCGGCCGTTTCGGATTGGGCCAGACCAAGGCCGAAACCGTGATCGGCAATCTTTCCGGTGGTGAAAAGGCGCGGCTGCTGTTCGCGCTGATGGCGCGTGAGTCGCCGCATCTGCTGCTGCTCGATGAACCGACCAACCATCTGGACATCGACAGTCGTGCCGCCCTGGCTGAGGCGATCAACGAATTCGAAGGTGCCGTGATCATGGTCAGCCATGATGCCCGGCTGATCGAATTGTGCGCCGATCAGTTGTGGCTGGTTGAAAACGGTGGCGTGGTGGCGTTCGATGGTGATCTGGATGATTACCGGCGACGGCTGGCCGCAACGCGTGGGAACAATGGCGGTGGCAATCGAGACGGTGGCGAGTCGGCCGCGTCACGCAAGGATCTGCGTCGTGCCGCCGCTGATGCTCGCGCCGCAACCGCGCCGCTACGGCGCAAGGTTAGCGAGGCGGAAAAGCTGGTCGCGAAACTAACCACGGAGAAGGCGCGACTCGAAGTCAAGCTGGCCGATCCGGGATTGTATGGCGTGGCGGGATCGGGAGAAACTCAGACCAAGCTGCAACGGGATCTGGGCGAACTTGGTAAGCGTCTGGCCAGCGCGGAGGAGGCTTGGTTGTTGGCCATCGAGGAACTGGAAGCGGCCAAGTAAAATATAGATAAAGTGGGTCCAGGAGCCTGAAGGCCCCTGGCGGGTCCAGGGCAGCGCCCTGGTCGCCGAAGATCCTAATGCTCCAACACCCGACGCAGCAAATCGACATCTTCCGCAAACGCCGAGTCGGTGGTGCGCAACTCTTCCACCCTGCGCACCGCATGCATCACCGTGGTGTGATCGCGACCGCCGAACTTGCGCCCGATTTCTGGCAACGAGCGCGAGGTCAACTGCTTGCACAAGAACATCGCCACCTGCCGCGGCCGCGCCACCGCTCGCGCCCGGCGCGGCGAAGCCATGTCGGCCAACTTGATATTGAAGTGCTCGGCCACCCGCTTTTGAATTTCATCGATCGTAACCCGACGGTCATTCGCACGCAGCAGATCGGCCAACACCTCCTGAGTCGTTTCGAGCGTGATCGGCCGCCCGACCAACTCGGCATGAGCGACGATGCGGTTGAGCGCCCCTTCCAATTCACGGACGTTCGAGCTGATGCGATAAGCCAGGAATTCCAGCACCTTCTTCGGCACATCCCGGCCCTGGCTCTCAACCTTGGATTCCAAAATCCCCAACCGCAATTCATAAGTGGTGGGATGAATGTCGGCCGCCAGCCCCCAACCCAGCCGCGAGCGCAACCGCTCCCCCAGCCCTTCCAAGTCGGTGGGCGATTTGTCGGCCGTAACAATCACTTGGCGGTTCTGATCGACCAGGGCATTGAAGGTATGAAAGAACTCTTCCTGAGTACTGTCTTTCCCCGCAATGAACTGAACATCATCGATCATCAGAATATCGACCGAGCGGAATTGCTGCTTGAAAGCCATGGTGTCTTTAAACCGGATCGCCCGGATGAACTGATACATGAATTTTTCCGCCGAGAGATAGATGACTCGGCGGTTGGGCTGGTGGCGGCGAATCTCCCAGGCGATGGCGTGCATCAAATGGGTTTTACCCAGCCCAACGCCGCCATAGAGGAACAGCGGGTTGAAACTGACCGAATTGGCTTCGGCGACCTTACGCGCGGCGGAGTAGGCTAGTTCATTCGGCTTACCGGCGACGAAGTTCTTGAACGTGAACCGCGGGTCGAGCGGAGCGGAAATCTCATCCTGTTCGTCCAGACTAATCACCGCCGCAGGCAACCTGATCACTTCAGCCGGGCCCAGGTTATCAGCGTTACCATTGGGGATCGGCACCGAATCGCTCTGGCCCTCGTCACCACCGTCATCGCACTCGCCGACACCAGCGGCCAATGGCGTCGAAGCCACACCGACCAGCACCTCGATCGATTCGACATCCGGATTTTCCGAATTCCACAATGCCCGAATCCGGTCGGCATAATGAGTGGCCACCCAATCACGCATGAAGCGGGTGGGAACGATGATTCGCAATTCTCCATGGTCAAACCCCTGCACCGACAGTGGCTGAAGCCAACTGCGCCAGGCGGTTTCCCCAACCTCTTCCTTCAATCGGCCCCGAATGCGGGTCCATTGCCGTTCCAAGGAGGCGTACACCATTCTTCGTCCTCAAAATAACGCGTCGTGTTGCCGACGGCGATGCCCTGCGGTCGCCGTGCCGAGGGGGCGGTAGAACTCCGGGCCACACGGTTCGCGGCCCGCCGGACTAGCCGCTCGCGGCCCGCCACACCGGCCAATCAACCGTTGCGGAAACTCACGCGGCAGTCGTCAACATCCGGAACAGGGTTCCGGGTGATGCCGACTCAGCGATTACCGGCGAACCCCACTCGATACCAACGCTTGGATGCCATTGTTTTTGATCGATAAGCCGAAGCGATAGCAAACAGCTTACAGGTAGAGGTTTTGAATTCTCAACAAATTCAGAAAGGTACAGGAGGTCGCCTTGCGCAAGCGCTCCAGTGAACCCGCGAGGATTCTACCAGTGAAGAGCCAAAGACAAAATCATGAGATGCCTCTATGCCTTAAGTAGTTACTTGCGCAAACTCGCATAACTACTTCAGCATCATCATCAGGGTTTAATTCTAGACTGAGGGCATGAGTGCCGCAACAGGAAAAAGTGCCTGTGGATAAATAAGTCGATTTTGGCCGTCCGCCTCCGAAACAGGCTGCGCGAACAACGCAAAACGCTCCGTGTTCTGATCAGAACACGGAGCGCAACACGCTCAGAATTGGACGAAGAGTGCTGTCGAAGGTCAGAGCGCCTTGATGCGTGCCGACATACGGGACAGCTTACGCGCAACGGTGTTGCCGTGAACCACGCCCTTGGTCACGCCACGCTGCATTTCCGGCTGTGCCGCACGGAACGCCACGGCTGCGCCGTCCTTGTTGCCGGCCGCGATCTCGGCTTCGACCTTCTTGATGAAGGTGCGGATACGGCTGCGGCGCGCACGATTAACCTCGGTACGCGTTTCGGTCTGGCGAATGCGTTTTTCTGCAGACTTATGATTGGCCACGGGCAAACCCTACGGTTTTCTATCTTTCCGGATGAGTGGAGGCTTGTACGCCAGTTCTGGCGGTTGGTCAAGCCCCGACGGCGATTCTCATATCGATGATCTAATGACCACCACCATGCCCTCCACCACCGCCATGTTTAGCGTCCTTACTCGGCTTGGCTTTCTTGGCGTCGGCCTCCGAAGGCGGCGGCGGTGGCGGCGGTGGCGGCTTGGGATGGACCACCGGCGGGCCGGGGGTAATCGGTTTTTGCACCCCGGTGATCGCCGACAGCGGCACCAGATCCAACCGCTTGTCACGCAAGGTCGGCAACCACTGCGACAGGCGCTCGATCGTGCTTGGATAGGGTTGGCCAATGGCGATCGCCACACCTTCGGCACGAGCGGCGTTTTCCAGTTCCTGCAATTGCTGATCGATCGCCGAGCGCGAAGGATCGAGATCGAGAATCCGGTTGGCCCGGGCCCACACCACCTTAACCTGATCAGCAACCGCCGCCGCCGCGCCGGCTCCGGCAATGCCGCTGTCGAGGAACACGTAATTGCGCGCCTTAAGCGCCTCCAACACCGGACGCAGGGCCGCAGCATCGGCCAGGAAGCGACTGCCGGTCAACGTGGTCACGCCCACCGGACCGTTCGCCTTGCCCAGAGCGGCGAGCAACCGCTCTAGATTGCGCTCCTTGCTAATCATGGTCAGCAAGGAGTTGGGTCCGGGATCTTCACGCGGAAAATCAATCGGCTCCATCGGCAACGACCACAGCACTTCGTGGTTTTGGCGTTTGGCGGTTTCCAACCACAGGTCGAGCCGCTCGGCATAGGGCACGAACGCCAACGTCACCGCCGCCGGTAGCCGATCGAGCACCAGATTGGTCGCGGCCCCCGATTTGCCCATTTCCGAAATCACGATCGCCACCCGACCACGAACCAAAGCCGGGGTTGGGGCGGGGGGCGGGGGATCGACCACCCGGGATGGACTGGTAGGTTCCGAAGCTACGGACGCGCCGTTTCCGGCTGCCGTCACGGGGGGCGTTACGGCCCCCCCGCCTGCGCCCGCTTCCACCGGAGCACCGCCAGGCGGAGCACCGCCAGTGATCGCCACTTCAACCGACGGAACCTCGGCCGCCAGCCGGCGCACGGTCTCTTCCTGGCCAGAGACCATCCACCAGCCCAGCGCACCCGCCACCACCACCGGGACCACGACCGGTGCCAGCTTGGCAACGGTGGCAACCACCACCGGCGGCAACGGTATGTGTGGCAGTTTTAGCCCAACCAGAAACGGAACCCGCGCCATGCGGTCCCGCAAGTCGGACAGCCACACCGACAGCTTGCCACCGGCGCCAACATCGGCCCGCCGCTTGGTCATCCCCGGCGGCAGGTCTTCGCCCAACTCACCCAGTTCCCGGCGGAGCCGTTCCAGGAAGATATCTTCCGACACGGCCCCGCTCCTGGCTCAGTTAACCGACCGAGAATTGAACAGCGCCACCCCACGCAACAGATCCAAGGCTCTGGCCAACTGATAGTCGAACGGTTGAGCCGGAGGCTGCTGTCCCGATTGAGCCGGAGGCTGCTGTCCAAGTTGAGCCGGAGGCTGCTGTCCCGGTTGCGCCCCTGCCGGAGCCGGCGCTTCGCCGCCTTCACCAGGGGGAACCGACGATCCCGGAACACCGGAACCAGGCGCTGCTGGGGCCGCCGGCGGGTGAGCACCTTCCGGAGCCTTGCCGCCCTGGGGTTGCGGTGCCTGGGGTTGCGGCAACCGCGCGGGGGCAACGGCCGGTGGTTTGGCCGCTTGGCCATCCGGGTTACGCAACGCCCCGCGCAAGTCGGCTTCGCGCCGCCGTCCCGGCTGATCCAATTCTTCCAGCTTGGCCTGGGTAACAATAATGTCGGGGGTGATGCCCAGTTGCTGAATCGAGCGTCCCGATGGGGTGTAGTAACGAGCGGTGGTCAGGCGCATAGCACCGTGCCCGGGCAGGGGAATAATCGTCTGAACCGAGCCCTTGCCAAACGACTGAGTGCCCAACACCAAGCCCCGGCGATGGTCTTGCAACGCACCGGCGACGATTTCCGAGGCCGAGGCCGAGCCACCATTGATCAGCACGACCAACGGCAAACCGCCAGCCAGATCGCCGCCTTTGGCGTTGTACCGCTGAACGTCTTCCGAACGCCGGCCGCGCGTGGAAACGATTTCGCCCTGAGTGAGGAAGCTGTCGGACACCGACACCGCCTGATCAAGCAATCCGCCCGGGTTGTTGCGCAGATCCAGGACATAGCCTTTGAGCTTGTCGCCCAGTTCTTCCTTAATCTTGGCGACGGCCTTTTCCAGCCCGGTCTGGGTCTGCTCATTAAAGGTGGTGATGCGGATATAGCCAATTTCACCTTCAACTCGCGACCGTACCGATTGGATCTTGATCACAGCCCGAGTGATCGCCACCTCAAACGGCTCGCCACTTTCGCCACGACGCACGGTCAGCTTGATCTCGGTGCCGACCAACCCACGCATCTTTTCCACGGCATCACTCAAGGTGATGCCGACCACCTGCTCACCGTTAAGATGGGTGATCAGGTCTCCCGGTTGCAACCCGGCACGGTAGGCCGGGGTGTCGTCGATCGGCGACACCACCTTGACCACACCGTTTTCCATCGTCACCTCGATGCCGAGTCCGCCGAATTCACCGCGGGTCTGCACCTGCATATCCTGGAAACTTTTACGGTTGAGGTAACTGGAATGCGGATCGAGCGAGGTCAGCATCCCGTTGATCGCGGCTTCGATCAGTTGCTCGTCTGCAACCTTTTCCACGTATTCAGAGCGGACACGCTCGAACACGTCGCCGAATAGGTTGAGCTGACGATAGGTATCGGAAGTGTTCGATTCGGCCGTAGCGCAGGCGGGAGCCAGCAGCAGCAGGGCGAACAGGGCGGCGGCGCGCAGGGATGTCATGATTTAACCTTGTCCTTTGCCGTCCCGGGCGCCTGGAACGCGCCATGGATTGATCGGCTGACCGTTGCGTCGAAGTTCGAAATAGAGTTCAGGTGCGCCGTCCGCTTGATCGGCCATCGCACCGACCGGTTCACCCGCCGTAACCTTTTGTCCCACTGCCACATCGATACTACCGAGGCCAGCAAGAAGGCTATGATAGCCATTGCTGTGTTCCACGATCAAGAGGTGGCCAAAAGTCTTGAACGGTCCGGCAAAGCGAACGGTGCCGGAATAGGGACTCACCACCGCCGCCGCTGGCCGTACGACCAAGTGCAGACCACGACTGGTGCCGCCTTGAGTGTCGCGCTCACCGTAACCGATCACCACCCGTCCCGCCACCGGTAGACGCGGGTCGCCGGCCTTGGTCGGCACAACGGCCGGAGTCGCAACGGCCGGAGTCGCGCTAGCGGTCTGAGTCGCCTCGACCGCGACCGCAGTGCCGGGTGTGCTACCGACCGCTTCGCCCGACGAGGACGCAGCTTCGACCGAGGTTTCGTCTTTACGCTGTGCCTCGGCCGCTTCAACCTTGGCCCGCTCGTCGGCCAACAGTTGTTCGGCGGCGCGCTGGCTGGCGGTTCGGCGGTCGGTGGCGCGCCGTTCCGCTTCCTTGCGTTCCGCTTCCCTGCGCTCGGCTTCCTTGCGTTCGGCCTCGAGTCGTTCCAGCAACTGACGCAAATCACTCGCCTGCGCGGTCAGTTTGGCCATGCGCGCGGCGGCTTCAACCTTTTCGGCCTCGGTCCGCTGCAACAGCACTTCACGCCGCTCAACCAGTTTGGACAAGTCGCGCTGGCGCTCGGTCAGTGTCGCTCGCGCCTTGGCCACCCGTTGCTTGTGTTCGGCCAGTTGCCGCCGGGTGATGGCCAGTTGGCGTAGGGAGTTGATCACCGCCACGGTGCGTTGGTTGAGCGCCGGCACCGCCGCCCGCAACAACATGGCCGCCCGCACCGCCTCCACCGGTGCCCCCGGACGAACCAGCAACGCTTCAGGCGGAACCAGGGCCAGACGCTGAAGAGCGGCCAACAGTTCGACGATCCGGGCGCGATCGGCCTCCAAGTGCTGGGTTTGAACCTGCTCATCACCGGCCAAGCCCTCAAGCTTCTGCTCAAGCTCGGTCAAATCCTGATCGGCACGGGCGGCTTCGTCGGCCATGCGCACCAGCCTAGCGCGCAATTCACCCAATTCCCTTTCCAATGAACCTGATTGCCGCTCCAGGGAATCGCGGCGGCTCTTTTCCGAAGTGAGCGTGTCTTCGATTCGGCGCAACTCTTGTCGCGGCGGTTCCGCCGGTGTCACCCTGACCACATCCGGCTTTGGCCCAACCTGCTGGGCCCCGACCTGCTGGGCCGAACCGAATCGGACCGGCACCACAACCAGCGCCACGACCAGAACGAGAAGTATCGCCGAAGATATAATCAGTGCCCGCAAATTCGACGACCACGACCGCCGCCCCGCTTCCGAAAGGGAAGCCCTGGGATCAATAAGACGAGGCGGCGCAGAAAAAATGGGCAAGGGCTGGGGTGTCCGGGGGTAAGAAACCCGTATCAACCAATTGATGCACGGCCGAAGCCAGGGCGTGACGAACACCATAGGCCGAAGCGACAACGGAGTCGATGCGGTGTTCGCTGACCAGCCCCTGGAGGTGGGGGGAGTGGGGGCAAGACGAAAGAGACAAGCATGTTCAAGCGCAATTAATATTGACAAATCCAAATCAAATTCATAGGATTTCTAGCGGAGAAGGCGGTTACAGGCTTCAGACCATTGCGGCGAAACTTGAAGCAAGACCGCAGCATACGAGGTATGGCTTATGACCGCCGTCAAGAATTTGTTCCGGGTCGTCGCCGCTCTATTGATCGCTGTTCTAGTTCTCGATTTCGCCTCTATTGCTGGTGAGTACGCCGCAACCAAACGGATCCCGGCATCGCTTACGCTGATCATATTCGCCAAAGCCAAGACCGCGACGATATCCAGCCTTGCCTGGAGCGTGGACACCGCACGCCGGGTGGCCGCCATCGCCGCCAACTACCAGGATGTTTTTGTTAATCCTAAGCTGGTTATGCTTCAGACTGGAACCACACCCACAGCGGTGGTCGTAGACCCGGCTCCGGCTCCTGTAATCAGCGAACCCGCTCCCGTGCAAATGGTCAGCGAACCCGTACCGGCCCCGACTCCGGCCCCAATCGCTCCCCCCGCTCCAGCCGTGGTTGCCGAACCGGAACCGTCTCCGGAACCCGCTCCCGTGCAAATGGTCAGCGAACCCGTACCGGCCCCGACTCCGGCCCCAATCGCTCCCCCCGCTCCAGCCGTGGTTGCCGAACCGGAACCGACTCCGGAACCCGCTCCCGTGCAAATGGTCAGCGAACCCGTACCGGCCCCGGCCCCAATTGCCTCCCCCGCTCCAGCCGTGGTTGCCGAACCGGAACCGACTCCGGAACCCGCTCCCGTGCAAATGGTCAGCGAACCCGTACCGGCCCCGACCCCGGCCCCGATCGACGAGGACGACAGCGAGAAGAACCCGATCACTTGCTAATGCATACGCTCCCTTTGCCGCCCCCGGCCCCAAGTGCCCCCGCGGCGCCCGCCGTGGGGGCTGAGGCTCAACCTACTCCGGAACCCGCTCCCGTGCAAATGGTCAGCGAACCCGTACCGGCCCCGACCCCGGGCGCGAAAGCACCATCCGCGCCAGAACACGATGCCGAACCGGCTCCCCAGCCCGACCACACGCCC
>CAUYTZ010000154.1:0-4135 GCA_963575695.1 uncultured Gammaproteobacteria bacterium
CCTCGAATGGCCGCAAGTGCCACTTGGGATTTAAAATTACTTGTATGTTGTTTACGTATATTGCTCATATCAACTCCTTACAGTTGGAAGATGGTTCAGAGCTTATCATGTTGTCTGAAAATTGGGGACCATAATAAACCGTACGCGTGATTTGTGTTGACCTGGACTGGAACGGGCTCGCAAACATAGTCACAGGTTCCGCTGGACAGTTTGCAGCGTCAACCTGATTCCTACTCCCCCACCCCCGCACAACCCCCCCCCCCCACCACCCCCCCCAAAAAACACGCCACCATCCCCAGCAGCAAAGTCTTTTCGCGCGGCACACCAGGGGTAGCCAAATCCAGCGCCTCGCCAATTCGGGTCGCCGCCGCATCCAGCAAGCCCGGATCAATGCCCAGCGCTCGGCCGTACGTTAGGCGTACGTCCGGGTGAAAAGCTTGAAACGCACGCAGCATCAACGGAATATCCGTCTTGGCATGGCCGGCGGCGAACAACATGCATGGCGTCACCACCAACCGGCGAAAACCTTGCGCGTACAACGTTTCCAACGCTTCCGGCAACAGCGGGTCCGACAACTCCAAAAATCCGTGACTAACGGTGTACGCGGGCAAGGCCGCACGGACACCATCGGCGACAAACTTAAATTCGCGAGCCCCATCGGCATGGCGAGTGCCATGCCCGCACAGCACGATTCCAACCCGGTCGGAAACCCCAGTGTGAGGATCACCAGCGGTGTGCTTAGACATGAACCAAGCCTTTCTCCAAAATCGCGCATAGCGCCGCTCCGGTACGTGGCAACGGATCAGCTTCTCCCAACGTCCCGGCCCCCAGCATCCCGGCCCGCCGACAGGCCAAGGCCAAATCAAGCAGCAGCGGTGCCCGCAACCCAGCCCGCTCAAGCAACGCGCCATCGGCCAGAACCCGATCCGCTGGTCCCTGGCGCAGGCAACGGCCCCGATCCAGCACCGCCACCTGATCGGCCCAGCCATAGGCCAAGTCAATGTCATGCGTGGAAAAGACCAACGTCGTCCCAGCCGCGTTCAGCCGCTCCAGCGCGGCCAGCAAAGCCTCAGAACCGCGCACATCCAGCCCAGCGGTCGGTTCATCCAACAGCAGCACCTGCGGCCGCATCGCCAGCACCCCGGCCAGCGCCACCCGCCGCTTCTGCCCATGGCTGAGCATATGCGTCGGCCGCTCGGCCAAATCAGCGATTCCCAACGCCGCCAGCCCCTCCGCCACCCGCACCCGTACCGCCGCCTCGTCCAGCCCCAGATTGAGCGGCCCGAACGAAACATCCTCGGCCACCGTCGCCGCAAACACCTGATCATCCGGGTCTTGCAGCACCAGCCCGACCCGCCCACGCCAGTCGCGCAGTTCACGGCGACCATAGCCCACCGGCCGCCCCTCCAGTTCGACCCGCCCGCCGCTGGGGCGCAAACTGCCGTTCATGTGCAGAAACAGCGTGGTCTTGCCGCAGCCGTTGGCCCCCAACACCGCCAGTCTGGCCCCACGCGGCACGGTCAGAGTCAAGCCGGCCAGCGCCTGGACCTCACCGGAATAGGTGTGCTCAAGCCCCACCACTTCCATAATCGGGGCCGCCTGATCGTGGCCGGAACCTGTCATCGGCCAACCTCCCAGGACAGGAGGGCAACCCCGGCAATCATCACGAAAGCCCAGGCAAGACGGGAACAAGAAACCGGCATGATCGGCGCCAACACCCGCAGTTCACCATCATAGCCACGCGCCGCCAGCCCATAATTGAGCCGCCGCCCACGATCCAACGAGCGCAGCAACAAGCCGCCCCCGAGCATACCCAGCGAACGCACCGACGCCCGGAAGCTGACATAACCCAGCCGTGCCGCCTGTGCGTGGTGTCCGGCCTCGGCCCGCTCCAAAAAAACGAAGATCAGCCGGTGGATCAAGAACGCCAGATCGGCAATCGCCACCGGCAAACCGGCCGAACGCGCCAGCCGCACCAGATCAGTCACCGGTGTGGTCAGAATCAGCAACGCCAAACACGACATCGCCGCCAACGCCCGCGCCGAGACCAACACCGCCTGCCGCAAGCCCTCCGCAGTTATCACCAGCGGAAAGGCAGCGGCGGTATCGATCGACACCGCCAGCGCCGGCAGTCCGGCCAACAGAAAACCGGCCGGCATCGCCAACACACTCAGAAACGCCCGCACCGGAACGCCCGCACCGATCACCGTTGCGGCGAACGCAGCCATCATCACCGGCGCAGCCGAGCCGGCCGGGGGCAGGACCAACGCCACCACCAGCAGTCCCGCAGCGAGCACGGTCTTTTCCATCGGGTGATAAGACCGCCAGCGACAGGCCCAAGCATAGCGATCAACCGGGGCCATCCGTCCCCAATCCGCCACGGTTGGCCTGCTCCAGCTTCCGCCGCTTGGCTTCGACGCCGTGCCGTTGCCGCTCCAAGTGTTGCTCCAGCCGCCCCCTGCCCTGCCGCAATCCAAGGTAGTAGCCCAGCATGCCCGCACCCAAAGCTGCTTGCAAAGCGAACAACATACTTTCAATCTCCCCGCTAGGCGGTTTCCACAGCGATTGCCACCACGGTACGTAATCGGGAGCAATCGTGTTGATTGCGGTCATAGCCAAATCATCGGCACCTTTAAACCGTCCCTCTCCCTCGGGCGGGGCCATCGACCAGACCATCGGCAAGATCACGATCAAGACCACGGCGAACAGCAGCATCAGGTTGGTGCGCCCGGTCTGAACCGGTTTCGGCCGAGCCAGGAGTCTCATGTCGGGAGTCCCATCAAGAGGCGTCACCCGCCGAAAAAGGCAGGCCGATCAGGTCGTCGTGACCGTATTGCACGATCAGATTGACCATGACCACGGTGACCATACCCTCGATCACCGCCAGCGGTGCCTGCGTAAACACGAAAATCGACAGGAACTTAACCAGCGCCGCGCCGAATCCCCCAATCGGATCGGGAAAGGCCAGCGCGAGTTGCAGCGAGGTCATGCCATAGGTGGCCAGATCGCCGAGCGCCGCACCCAAGAACACCGCTATTGCCAGCGAGCCGCCGCCGCGCCGAACCAATTGAAACGCCGCCCACGACACCCACGGCCCGACGATGGCCATGGAAAAAACATTGGCCCCCAGCGTGGTCAGACCACCATGAGCCAGCAGCAGGGCCTGAAACAGCAGCACGATCGTGCCCAGCAACGCCATCACCGGCGGTCCAAACAGCATCGATCCCAACCCGACCCCGGTCGGATGGGAACAACTGCCGGTCACCGACGGCAGTTTCAGCGCCGACAGCACGAAGGCGAACGCGCCCGAGGTGGCCAGCAGCAGTTTCGCCCCAGGATTGACTTCAGAGATCCGGGCAACCTTGCGTGCGCCCACGACCACGAACGGTGCCGAAGCCACCGTCCAGGCCACAGCATGGGCCAGCGGCAAATAGCCTTCCATAATGTGCACCGGCACAACTCCCCTCCGGCACACCCCGGCCGGATCAGTGGTTACGACACAGAGGAAACGGCAGGTCTCCTGGCTCACGGGTCATCATCGTCTGCCGGCCTTCCCAAGTCCGGAATCTCCGGCCTCAGTGGCGTGTTCGACAGCGACTCGCCGCTTACAGTTGCGGGGGCAGCCGCGGCTTAAGCCTGATATCGTTTCAGACCGACCGTGTTCCCTTTTCAGCCACGCCACTCTGCTCGAAAAGCGCGGCGACCGTCTCTCGTCTTTTGAAGACTATAGGCGACCACGGGTGGCCGTCAAGGGCCCGTTCTCATAAACCCTAACCTGGGATTCGGGGGACGAAGATCCATATGCGCTAGGATAACCCCTCCCCCGCTTGCGGGGGAGGTTGGGTGGGGGCAAATCACCGCCGTGAAATGGCTGTCTTTTCCTGTGTGGAGACAGCCCTCACCCCAACCCTCTCCCGCAAGCGGGAGAGGGGGTAAATGGCGTAAAAACCGAGCCCTCCCACACATCACCAGCTATAGCGGAGGCCGGCGGTTACAGGGCAATCGGGTGAAACAGTTCTTGACAAGGGGCCTGTGTTTCGAATCGATCGGCACACTGATTCGGAGCGGAGGTCACGATGGACGGGGCAGGATGTCTTGGAGAAGCCGTTGTTTTCCTGAAGCATTTTTCAGGCTT
>CAUYTZ010000155.1:0-11890 GCA_963575695.1 uncultured Gammaproteobacteria bacterium
CCCTGCTGGCCAAGGGCACGCCGGAACGGTTGGATCAGGAACCGATCGGCACGGGCCCCTATCAGTTTGTCGGCCGCCAACGCGAGGTCCGGATCAACTATCGGCCATTCGCCGGCTATTGGGGCGGGCGGGGCCCGCTCGAATCCCTGGTGTTCGCGGTGGTGCCGGACTCGGCCCAGCGGCTGGCGAAACTGGGCACGGGCGAATGCCAGGTCATGGCGCGGCCGACGGTCGAACAGCAGGCGACGTTGTCCCGCCAAGCGGCCGAACACCTGATTTTTTCCCGCCAGCCACGGTTGGATCTGGCTTTTCTAGCCTTCAACACCACGCGCAAGCCGTTCGGCGACAAGCGGGTGCGCCTGGCGGTCGCGACCGCGCTTGACCGCGCGGCGCTGGTCGCACGCATGTCCGGCGAGGGGGTGGAGATGGAAGCGTTGGCACCGTTTCCAGCCGCTCTGACCCCGAACGACGATCAACCAGGGGCGGGGCTAATCACCCCCGATGTCGAACGGGCCCGTAAACTGCTCGCAGAGGCCGGACAGGGCGGAGGCTTCGAAGTCGAGCTCCTGGTGATGCCAATGGCGCGGCCGGTGCTGCCGGCACCGCTGCGGGCCGGGATGCTGGTGGCCGAAGAACTAGAGCGACTCGGACTTAAGGTCACGGTGGTCAATCCCAACCTGGACGACACCCGTCGCCGGCTGCGCGAGGGCGCTTACGGTCTGCTGCTGGCCGTTTGGACCGCCGACGCCGCCGATGCCGGGCGGTTTCTAACTGGGCTGGCCGGATGCGAGGGGGCCGGACGCCCCCTGGAAACCAATTGGTCGCGCTGGTGTCCGCCGGCCTATGTCGAAATTCTGAACCGGGTCAACCGTTCCGCCGATACCGTCACCCGGAACCAGGCCCTGGCCCAGGCGCGCAGCCTGTTTCGCGACGAGCTGCCGTGGCTGCCGCTGGCCCATTCGATTTCAATCACGCCACTCCGCTCCGAAGTTGGCGGCTTTCAATTGTCGCCGCTGGGCTTGCACCACTTCGAAGGCGTAGATATGGTTCGCTAACGACAAACGCTTGCCTTCGACAACCGGGGCTTTGCCCCTGGGCCCGCATTCCTTGGGACGGTTCGCCCCCCCCGAACCCCGTCCCGGACACCACGAGCGCGACCATCACCATGAGCAAGAGCAAAAACCTGTTCGAAAGCGCCCTGGAGTACCACCGTTTCCCGACTCCGGGCAAAATCGCGGTTGTGCCGACCAAGCCGATGGCCAACCAACGTGATCTGGCTCTGGCCTATTCGCCCGGCGTGGCTGCAGCGTGCAACGCCATCGTCGCCGACCCGCAAGAAGTCAGCACGCTGACGGCACGAGCCAATCTGGTTGCCGTGGTGACCAACGGGACAGCGGTGCTTGGCCTCGGCAATATCGGTCCCCTTGCAGCCAAGCCGGTGATGGAAGGTAAAGGGGTTCTGTTCAAGAAATTCGCCGGTATCGATGTCTTTGATATCGAAATTGCCGAAAATGATCCCGATAAGCTGGTTGATATTATCGCTTCGCTAGAGCCAACCTTTGGCGGCATCAACCTGGAAGATATCAAGGCACCAGAATGCTTCGAAGTTGAAGCCAAGCTGCGCGCACGGATGAAAATTCCGGTATTTCACGACGACCAACACGGCACCGCGATCATCGTCGCGGCGGCGGTGATGAATGGCTTAAAGGTGGTGGGCAAGGATATCAAGACGGTCAAGGTGGTGTCGTCGGGGGCCGGGGCGGCGGCACTGGCCTGCCTGGATGCGCTGGTTGATCTGGTTGGCATTCCGGTTGAAAACATCACCGTCACCGATATCGTCGGCGTGGTCTATGAAGGCCGCACCGAACTGATGGACCCACGCAAGCAGCGTTACGCCAAGGATATCAGCGCCCGCACTCTGGGTGAGGTGATCGGAGGCGCGGACATTTTCCTGGGCCTGTCGGCAGCCGGGGTCTTGAAGCCAGAGATGGTCGCACGGATGGCACCCAGACCGCTGGTGCTGGCGCTGGCCAACCCGACCCCCGAAATCCTGCCTGAGGAGGTCCGTCTGGTCCGCGACGATGCGGTGATCGCCACCGGCCGCACCGATTATCCCAATCAGGTCAACAACGTTTTGTGCTTTCCGTTCATCTTCCGTGGCGCGCTGGATGTCGGCGCGACCACGATCAACGAGGCGATGAAATACGCCGCCGTCGTGGCCATCGCCAATCTGGCCATGGCCGAGGCCAGCGATGTGGTTGCCATGGCCTATGGCGACGGGCCGCCACTCAGCTTCGGGCCGGACTACATCATTCCCAAGCCGTTCGATCCGCGCCTGATCGTGGAAATCGCCCCAGCGGTGGCCAAGGCGGCGATGGACAGCGGTGTCGCCACCCGTCCGATTACCGATTTCGAAGCCTATCGCGAGCGGTTGAGCCAGTTCGTGTTCCGCTCCGGCCAGACCATGCGGCCGGTGTTCTCGCGCGCCAAACGCGATCCGCGCCGGCTGGTCTACGCCGAAGGTGAGGACGAGCGGGTGTTGCGCGCGGTGCAAGTGGTGGTTGATGAAGGTCTGGCGCGACCGATTCTAATCGGACGGCGAGAGGTGGTTCTGAAACGGCTGGAGCGTCTGGGGCTACGCCTGCATGTGGATGAGCATTTTGAACTGTGCGACCCGGACAACGATCCGCGCTATAATGAATATTGGAATGCCTATCATCGGGTGATGGAGCGGCGCGGGGTGTCGCCACGGTTGGCGCGATCGGTGATGCGCACCAGCACCACCTCAATTGCGGCGATGATGGTTCTCCGGGGCGAGGCCGACGCGATGATCGCCGGCGCGATCGGTGGCTTTCAGAAACATTTCCAACACATTACCGATATCATCGGTCTGCGCTCCGGCGTCAAACACGCCGCCGCACTCAATGTGCTGATTTTGCCCAGCGGCACCTATTTCGTTTGCGACACCCAGGTTACACCCGATCCAACCCCAACCGAACTGGCGGACATGACGTTCATGGCCGCAGCCACCGTGCGTCGATTCGGGATTCAGCCCAGGGTTGCGCTGCTGTCACACTCCAATTTCGGCAACCGCGATACCCCATCGGCACGCAAAATGCGGGAAGCCCTAAGCGAAATTCTGCGGCGTAATCCTGATTTTGAAGTTGAAGGGGAAATGCACGCGAACGCCGCCCTAAATAAAGATATTCGCCGTGATTTGTTCCCCAATTCACGGCTGAAGGGTGAAGCTAATCTGTTGATTATGCCGACTCTGGACGCGGCCAACATCGCCTTCACCATGACTTTGTCGCTTAGTGACGGTCAGAATGTCGGCCCCCTGATGCTGGGCTTGGCCCGGCCGGCGCATATTGTTTACCAGTCGGTTTCGGTGCGCGGCATCGTCAATATCTCAGCGGTGGCGGTGATCGAGGCTCAAGCCCGGGCCGAGGACATCAAGACCGATTTCGAGGTCTGAGGTTAGTAAGTTCACAGAAAAAAAGGGGGGGGGACTGGGAGGTTCCCCCAGGCGGGTTTGGGCGGCAGCCCAATCGAGACTCCTGAACCCGCTCATTCGGCTCAATTGCGCTTGGGTTCCTTATCGGCCTTATCAGCCTTTTGCTCCGGATCAAGCATCAAATCAATGTCGCGAGACCGCTGCCAATAAGGTGAGTTAATCGGCAATTCAGACTTGGCACGCTTAACATGAAATATGGCCTTGCTGCGGTCACCACGGGCCAGAGCTTCTTCGGCTTGACAATAAGAGATCTTGCCCTGATCGCCCTTATAGCTCCAGGCGGTGCCGAGCAGCCGCCAGATTAGCGGCGCGCGTCGGGCCTCGTTTCGCGCCGCTTCCAAATTACGGATCGCCTCATCGACGTTGCGGGACCGGGCGGCGTCGTTGATCTTGCTGTCGGTCAGCGTTTCCAGCAAAGCCTGCGCCAACGACATCCGCAACAGGCCTTCATCCGGGGCCAGTTCCACCGCTTTGCGATAGGGCGGCAACGAATCGGCCAGACGACGGTTTTCCATCAGCACCTGGCCCTTCAACTCATAGAAATAGGGGTTGTTGGGCTCCTGGGCGATCAGGCTGTCGATCATGGTCAACGCGGTCGGGATTTCGTTGCGCTGGTAATAGGCCACCGCCCGCGCATAACGGGCCGGAATGCCCGTATCATTCTCGCGGTAGCGGCGGAGCGCCACCGTCGGCTGAATAAAGCCGAGCAGCTTGGCACGCATACGTTCATGCAGATCGATGAACGCCGGTGATACCGGCACGTTGGAAAACCGTGAACGCTCGATGTGAGCCTTGACCGCATTAATTCGGTCGCGGGTCAGCGGATGGGTGCGGACGTATTCCGATTGCCGGTCGGTGGAGACCAATTCCTGCCCGGCCAGTTTCTCCAGAAACACAACCAACCCGCGCGCCGACCAGCCCGCACGGTCGAGCGAGGACAATGCCGCTTGGTCAGCCGACGACTCCTGGGTCCGACTAAAGGCCAGGAACTGACGTTTGGCCAGTTCCTGGCCGCCGGTGATTACCGCTGCGGCGGCACCAGCATTGCCCGAAGCCACCGCCGCGCCAACCCCCAGCAGCAGCGACAACAGCGATTCGGCGGCGGCGGTTTCCATCGCATCCTGGCCGCGAATCAGGTGTCCGCCCGAAATGTGCCCGGTTTCATGGGCGATCACCCCCACCAGTTGCCCCGGCTCGTCGGCCTGCTGCAACAGGCCGGTGTGGAAGAACATATTCATGCCGCCGGCGACGAAGGCGTTGATCTGCGGATCTTTGACCAACACGAAGGTCACGGCCTCGGCATCGATGCCGGCGGCATCGAAGATTGGCCGAGCGAAGGTTCGAATGGTATGCTCGATTTCGGCGTCGCGAATGAACTCCAACTGCGTACGCCGCTGCTGGGCACCCGCCGGGACGCCGGCCAACGTGACCACCATCGCCGCCGCCATGCCGACCCTGATCACAGACCGAATGGACCGCCGCACCGTGACCTCTCCCTCTTCATGTCGGGGCGCACCCGAAGCGACCCCGTTCCAACGCTCAGTCTGGCACCGTTGGGCCGGAATTGCGAGTGCGCTGCTGCTGGCCGGTTGCATCAGCTCCGGCAAGGAACCCAGGTTCGCCATGGGCTTTGGTGCCGCCGATGAACCCCATGCCGCGCAAGCCGGTCGCGAAATGCTAGAGGCCGGCGGCACCGCTGCCGACGCGGCCGTGGCGATGGGCCTGACCCTGGCGGTCACGTTGCCCGCGCGCGCCGGGCTGGGCGGCTATGGCCTGTGCGTGGTTCACGACTCGAAGATGAAAACGGTGCGAACGCTGGATTTCCTCCCTCAGGCCGAGGGCAATGGCGGCGTCGCGGCACCGACTTTGTTGCGCGGCATGGCTCTGCTTCATGCCTCGCTGGGTCGGTTGCGCTGGGAACAGGTGGTGGCCAAGGCCGAGGCTCTCGCCCGCGATGGCGTGCCGGTGTCCCGAGCCCTGGCCATAGACCTGGAACAAATACGGTTTGGCGACGGAAAGGAGCCGGGTTTGCATCGACTGCCGCTGATGACGGCAAACGGACGGCCGCTGACCGTCGGCGACACGCTGACACAACCGGATCTGGCCGCAGTGCTGACCCGGGTTCGGGTCCAAGGTGCGGGAATATTCTTCGATGGCATCTTGGGGCGGAAACTGGCCGACGGTCTGGGACTGGAACCGGCAGGGGTCCGCAGCGCGCGCGCGCGGTGGACGGAAACCGCAACCGTTTCGGCCGGTAACGACACGCTGCACTTCGCCGATGCTGGTGGTGATACGGGTGGTGGTGGCGGTCCTGGAGGTCGCTCTCGCGGGGCTGCGCTGGCCTCAGCCTGGCAAGCGGTGGCCGACGGGGCCGGCATAACGGCTGCCACGCTAGGGGAAGCGGACCTGGGCGGATCGGTTGCCACCACCGGCCTGGTCGCGATCGATCCGGATGAAAACGGCGTCGCCTGCGCCTTTTCAATGGGCACGCCGTTCGGCACCGGGCGGATGGTGCCGGGAACTGGGGTGATCGGGGCTCGCTCTGCTGGTCTGGCCGGAATCGCCGGGCCGGTACTGCGGATCAATCCATATCAGAACACCAGCACCCTGGCTGCGGTCGGCACGACCGGTGAACTGGGCGCCCGCGAGGGAAGCGCTGCGGCCACCGCTGCCCTATTTGGGGTTCTGCGTCAGGCAACCGAGAACGACCGGCCAGCCGAAGAGGCGGTGGCGGCTCGTTCGGGCGGCGGGCGGACCAATCTGGTCTCTTGCCGGTATAACCGAGTCGAAGGGTTTAAAACCTGTTCTTCGGCAACCGATCCGCGCGGGACCGGAATGGCGTTCGGCATTCAGCGCTTTGGCCGTTGAGCAACTGCCTTATTTCGTAACTGCCCAGGATACCTGGGCAGTTGCCTTATTTCTTGTCCTGAGGCACCCGCCACGGCTGAGTGACCGCCAACCGCCGCTTGTGCCGCTGGTTGGCCAATTTAAGCAGTTCGACCATCGCTACGCGCACCGCCGCCGTGGTCCCCTTCGGGCCACGGTGGGACAACTCCGCCGCGAGGAGCTTGGCTTCGGTCTGGCTGGCGGCCAGCGCCGCTTCCAGCGTAGCGATACGGGTGGCGGCGGCGGATAGGGCGACCGAGGCCGCTTCCTGAACCTTAACCGCTTCAGCCAGATCGCTCTGAAACTGGGTATGGCGCTCGATGGCACCGTTAAGATTCGTTTCAATCCGGTCCAGTCGGACTTCGTGCGCGGCGATAACCTGTTGTGTATGGGCGATATCCTGTTCGCGCGCGGTCAATTCTTCGGCCAGGGTCTGAACCCTGGCTTCGTGACGCTCATTTTCACGCCGCGCGTGTTCAATCTGCTCCACAGCGGCCTCGATGTCGCGTTTGGCCTGCTCGATTTCAACTTCTTGCGCCTGAAGCCGGGATCGAGCCTCGGCCAACGCCAGATTGGCGTCGCTCAAAGCCTGGCTGGCGGCCTGGGCCTGGACTTGGGCCTCGTCCTGCGCCCCGGTCAAGGCTCGCTCAAGTTCGACGATCCGGGCCTCTCGTTCGGCCAGCTTGGCTTGGGCCGCCTTTTCTCGCTTGGTCGCCTCGGCTTGGCGCTTATCGAGGGATCGCTCCAAGTCAGCGATCCGCTTATCCTGTTCGGCTTGAGCCGCCTGAGCGACAGCGACCTGTTGGGTAGCGACAGCGGCCTGTTGAGTAGCGACAGCGACCTGTTGGGTAGCGACAGCGGCCTGTTGAGTGGCGGCATCTTGAACCCGGTTCAATTGACCGGTCAGGTCCGCAACCTGGGCCTCTCGTTCGGCCAGCTTGGCTTGGGCCGCCTTTTCTCGCTTGGTCGCCTCGGCCTGGCGCTGATCGAGGGATCGCTCCAAGTCAGCGATCCGCTTATCCCGTTCAGTCAACGACTGCCGCAAGGAAGCGCGTTCCGCCGCGAGGTCCGCTGTTTGGTTCATGCTTGCAACATCGGTCACTGCGGAAGCGGCTGCGTTCTCGTCGGCGGTATGCTCGTCGGCCATGGTTCCGGTCTCCCTTGCCTGTCGCGTCCCGCCCCCCGCTGCCCCTTGCGTGGGTGTTTCCGTGATCGCTCGTGGCTAATCTTATCCTGCAATCTTATCTCGAATTGTCTGACGGTGCGAGCCCAGTCACGGGGTTTCGCCACTCGACGAAACCGGCTCAACCGGATTGGTCGTCATCAGGTTTGGTTCTGGGCTGGCGACGGGTGGCGGGCCATCGCGCCAGCGGGTGATGTTCGGCCACCACCCGCCGCAACCGAGCATCGGCAACATGGGTGTAGATTTGGGTGGTCACGATATCGGCATGGCCGAGCATCTTCTGAACGCTGCGCAAATCGGCACCGTGGTCAAGCAGGTGGGTGGCGAAGGCGTGACGCAACACATGCGGACTGACCCGAGCCGGGTCGAGGCCGGCGGCTGCGGCCAGTTGCTTCAGCAACTGAGCGAAGCGTTGCCGGGTCAAATGGCCGTCGGCCGCCTGACGCGACACGAACAAGTACGGCGAACGGCCGGAGCGGGGCAGGAACTGTGAGCGGACGGCGGCATACGCCGCCAGCGCTTGCCGGGCCGGGGGATTGAGCGGCACCATCCGCTCCCGGTCGCCTTTGCCACGCACGATCAGGAACCGGCCATCACGAGGCAGTGCCGACAAGGGCAGACCAACCAATTCCGACACGCGCAGCCCCGCTCCGTACAGCACCTCCAGCATCGCGGTCACGCGAACCCCCTCGCTTCCCTCCCAACAGTGGGCGGCGGCAAGCAACGTCGTCACCTCCGACTCGCCGAGCAGTTTGGGTAGCGACCGCCCTTGCCTGGGGCTGTCGAGCGCCGAAGCCGGGTCATCGCTTCGCCGGCCATCGATACACAAGAAGCGATAGAACTGGCGCAAGGCCGACAGCCGCCGAGCGACGGTCCGCGGCGAAACCGGGGGTATCTCCCTTCCTCGCCCCTGGTCTCCGGCCAGATGATCCAGATAGCCGCGCAAATCCTCGGTGCCGGCATTGGCCAGGGCCAGGCCATTGGCGGCCTTCAGCCAAGCCGAAGCATCGGCCAGATCGAGGCCATAGGCATCAAGGGTGTTGCGCGCGGCACCACGTTCAGCAGCCAGGGCCTCGAGAAAGGCGTCAATCTCCGGCGGCGGCAAGGGTTTGACCTTGGGTGGACGGCCTCGGCGGGCCATGGGCAAAGTCCTTGTCCTTCGCGGGGCGGGGAGCGGGCGGGGTATTCTTGTCCTTGGATCAGCGCAGAACCACACACTGGCGCTGGCGGCACTGAATCAGCAGGAACATTTCTTTAAAATCGCTGCAAGATACTTTATACACAGTTTCGCCGCCTTGACCGGGGGTCTGACGCATGATCTCGATCTTGGTCGCGGCACAATTGGCGGTCAGCGCCACGGCGCGGGCTTCGGCCTGGCCGCCTGAAGCCAGAACCACGCGCGGCATCAGCAAAGCCACCAGCATAGCGGCAGCGACCAGAGCCGGAGCCAGAGCCGAGAGCCTACGGCATCCCCGGCCGGAAATACGAAGCGTCGGCATGGCGAAGCTCATCCTGGTAACGGTGGCGGAGGCGGAGTCGGAGTCGGCCGACGCGGCGCACGATCCGGCGGCATTACGATGCCCCCCGAGACCACCATCTTCAACCCATCCTCCACCGCCATATCAAGCACAACCAAATTTCGCCGAGGCAAAAACAGCAGCACGCCCGAGGTTGGCGGCGAGGCCGGCACAAACACATTGACCATCTCGTGCTGGCTCAACGCCTGAACCTGGCGCAATGCCGGCCCAGAAATGAAGCCCATCGCCCACACGCCCGACCGTGGGTATTCCAGCAGCACCACTTCCCGGAAGGCCGTCGATTGATGGGCAAGAATGGTTTCGAAGATCTGTTTAAGCGCACCATAAACGTGACGCACCACCGGCGTGCGCACCACCAAAGTTTCACCCAGACCGATCACCAGCCGGCCAACATAGCCTGCGGTAAAGGCCCCGATCAGGGTTAGCACCACCAGCACCAGCACCACGCCCAAACCAGGAATACCGATCGGCAGATAGGGTTGATAGTGTTCGGGAATGTAGCGGGCCGGAATCAGCGTGCCGACGGCGTTGTCGATAAAATTGATCACCTGAACCGAAAGATAGATCGTGATCGCGATCGGCGCAGTCACCAACACTCCGGCCAAAAAATAGGCCCGCAAGCGTCCAAACAGCCCAGGTTTGCTGCGGTGGCCCAGCGGCCCGGCAGGGCTACCCAATCCATGGGCGACGAGGTCTGGAACAGGTTCGGTAGGCTCCATGGGCACCGGACGGACGGGCACCGGACAAACACGAGCGGGCAGCCCCCGTGATGACCTGCCCCCCGCGATAGCCTGAGTGTGATATAGACCGGCACGCGCGACAACGGAAACCGGCATCCACAGATTTCTTTTACCTCTGGCGGGCCGGAATCTGAGCGAAACAAGAACCGTGTGGAAATTTGCGGCGAGACTTGACCTCAGCCCCCTCAGCGGTTATGAATCCACCACTCCCGAATGGGAAGTGGCGCGGTGGCAGAATGGTGATGCAGCGGACTGCAAATCCGCGTACGGCGGTTCGATTCCGCCCCGTGCCTCCAAAGACTTCGCAGACTTTTCCGGGCGTTAAGAAACTGACCGGGCTACCACGGGGTGGCCTCGGCTTTCCAGCCGGGCGGCGAAGCCCTCGCATGTCGAGTCGGTCGAGCTGCGGGTTGCGGTCCAGGGATTGCCGGGGGCAATTACTTGGCCGGAGTTAACTATTCATTGGCCCGCTGGGGTTAATTCTGCGGCAGGCTCTCAAGCTGGCCGGCCTGGAAACGGCTTGACCGATCGCTTAGTCGACCAGGAAGACCGCAGTTCTGATAACTGAGCACCAACAGTTATCAAGTGCTCAGTTACTAATGCTCAGTTACTAACGTCGGTCCTGACGCCAAGGACGATTCTGGCTTTGGCTCGACGGGGTGGTGACGCGAGCAACAGCGCCATCCGTCTGGTCGGATCCACCCATCAATTCGCTGCGTCTGGCCATCAACTCTGCAACGACCAAGCCGTCAACCGGACGTATTACAGAACCCTGAATTCTAAACTCATCATCATACTGGCGCCGATTCATTCAGCAGCCCTTTCCGAGGCAAAATTAGTGGGACGCTTAAAAGCGTATACGAGGCAATCCGCGAAATTTCTCCGCACCTTGCTACCTATTTGTCACCTGAGTATTTTGAGGCTATGGCATGAAAACTGCCAAGCCCTTGAAAGAATGGTGCCTAGGGACGGAGTTGAACCGCCGACACGGGGATTTTCAGTCCCCTGCTCTACCAACTGAGCTACCTAGGCTTACCAACCACCCAAAGCTTAAGCTTGAGCGCAAAGAACTCTGTCGCGACCCATAGTCTAGCCACCACCAGAGTGTGGAGGAGTTGTACCCGCAACCGCGCGATCTGTCCAGACTAAATCTCGCCAAATCGGGATCCCGGCCAAGATCCTCGAACTGTCTGATTTTCCTCGTCCAGGGCTGGGGGCCTAACACCCCCGCCCCACAGCCTCGACTAACTGGCCACCGCACACAGTGTCCGAAGCAAGGCCCGGTCTTCTTCGGTATCATTATTGCCTGTGGTCAGCAACTTCTCGCCAAAAAAGATCGAATTCGCACCAGCCACGAAGCACAGCACCTGCGCTTCGTGGCTCAATTCCTGCCGTCCTGCCGACAGCCGCACGCCCGATTTTGGCATGACGATACGTGCGGTGGCGATCACCCGCACCAGTTCGAGCGGATCGATTGGTTCCTGATTGGCCAGCGGCGTGCCCGGAACCGGCACCAGGAGATTGATCGGCACGCTTTCCGGGTGCGGAGCCTGACTGGCCAACACCTGCAACAACGCCGCGCGGTCACGCTGGCTTTCACCCATCCCGATGATTCCGCCCGAGCACAACTCCAGCCCGGCCATGCGCACTGCGGACAGGGTGCGCAGACGATCTTGATAGGTGCGGGTGGTGACAATCTGGCTGTAGAAGTCCGGCCCGGTATCCAGATTGTGGTTGTAGGCGGTCAGTCCGGCCTCGGCCAATCGCGCCGCTTGATCCGGCCTGATCATACCCAGCGTGACGCAGGATTCCATGCCGATGGCGTTGACCCCACGCACCATGTCCAGCACGGCATCGAAGTCGGCACCATCGCGCACCTCACGCCAGGCCGCGCCCATGCAGAAGCGGGAGGCACCTTCGGCCTGAGCCACCTTGGCGGCGGCGATCACTTCAGCCGGATCGGCCAGCCGTGCGCGAGTAATTTCCACTTCGGCATGATGAGCCGACTGCGGGCAATAGGAACAATCCT
>CAUYTZ010000156.1:0-8206 GCA_963575695.1 uncultured Gammaproteobacteria bacterium
TTAAGTGGGGAGAGATGGCTATGCGGCGGCTCCTGTTGATTTGCGCGATGGTCTTGGTTGGAGTGTTATCGACAACGCCAGCGCTGCCGACAAGGCGATGGCGTCCTTGCTGGCGCACCAGCTTCAGGACGGCTACTGCCAAGTCCGAGACTTGACGATCATCGGCGGAGCTTCGGCTATCACGCAGGGCACGCCGGTGCCGCTGACCTGGCGTTTCGAACGCGGCGGCGAGGTGACGATCAGCATGCCGGTGGCCGGGCCAGGGGCAACAATAAATAGAGTACATTCATGGGGTGCGCCTTGCCAGGGAAAGGGCGTTGCCGATCACCAGCGCCACGCGCTTGCCCGCCCAGGCCGGAACGGGCGTGGTCGATAACACTCCAACCAAGACCATCGCGCAAATCAACAGGAGCCGCCGCATAGCCATCTCTCCCCACTTAAGTCCAAGTTGCGAGCATAGCGGTTGGAACTTCGGCTTTCCACCAAGGAAACCGGCACCCGCACGGCAAGGAACTCAGGTTAACGAAATGAATTGTATTGACAAGCGAGGCATGATTCGTTCTCGGTGCTGATTCGCACTGGAGACCAACCATGACCGAGACCAACGCCCTGCTGACTGACGAAGAGATGCCCTGTGCACGATTGGCCTTGCTTCTGAAGCATTTTTCCCAGATTGACGACGATCGCGAAGCATGGCGTGTTATGTACCCGCTATCAGAAGTGCTCCTGCTTTTAACTTGTGAAACGATATCGTCATGCGATGACTTTGAAGATATTCTAGCATGGGGCAAGGATCATCTGGATTTCTTAAAGAAGTTTTCGCCATTCTATTTTGGCATACCCTACCAACGCTGGTTGCGCACGTTGGTAAATCGCGTCGATCCTGTTCTTTTCGCACGCTGTTTTGAAGATTGGATCAAAGCGCTTTGGCCAAGCCGACATGATCTGATTGCAATTGATGGCAAGACGTCGCGTCGTACCCACAATAAACGTACAGGGACGAAGGCTCTTCACACACTCAGCGCCTACGCGACCAATGCCCGCCTGACGCTAGCGCAACTGAGCGTTCCAGAGAAAACAAATGAGATTACAGCGATACCGGAACTTCTCGATCACTGATGATTTCGCTGAAACGCCTCATAAGGGGACTGAGGCGATTTTCTGGCATGGTGGGTATAAGTTCGAAGAGCATTCTCGTTTGCCACAACGCAGCCGGCTGCGGCGCGAACGTGACCGTGAACTGGCCCACCGGCCCGACTCCGGCATCCAAGCGGCCCGGCGTTACGTCGCATCTCCCGATGCAATCGGGGGCTGACATCGGCCAGCAAACGATAGATTCTTGACTTAAGGAGAGGAATCACAGGGGTTTCGGAATTTTGGGTGCGGGTCGGCCTTGAACGGCGAAGAAAGTGTGGCTACACTGTGCGCGGGTTTTCCTGTGGGCGATCCATCCTGTGGACGGTCCCTATCGAGACACCTCGTCGCCGGCTCGGTGCCGGACCACGCTTTGCGATTACAATCTCGTTTTCCGACCATGTTGGTCTGACCACGACCAGGGGGAGCAATGAAAAAGAGACCCGGCCTTGGCGCTCTGGCCCTCACGGCGGCGGTGCTGGCGTTCGCCGCTCCGGCGCCGTCACATGCCGCTTCAGAGGATTTGTCCGCTCCGACCGTGCAGGTCGCGGAGGCCGCACAGCCTGCGGTGTCCGGCGGTGTCCGGCCGATGACCGAGGCCGAGGCCGCCAGCGCCGGCTGTCTGGTCCTGGGGACGGCTTCCGTTGGCGCGGCTTATGCTGTTGGTGCGAGCCAATCGATCATGCTGATTGGTGGCGGCATTATGGTCCCTGGTCTCGCGGCAACCCCACTACTGATTGCGTTGACCGCGACCTTGGGGGCGGCGTCGTGCAGTATGGGCGCGGTGCTGGCTCCAGTGGTGCGGTGGGCGTTCGGCGGTGACGGCGGCGCGGTGCAGGTGGCGGACGGTGCGGCGCACGGCCAATAATTGGCTGTGGCGCGGCATCTTGTCGGGAACGGGATCGTGTCAGGGAGTTGCGTGATGACTAAATCTTTTTCGCTGCGGATTGCGGTCGCTGCCGTGGTGGGGCTGGGGTTGGCGCTGACCAGCCCGACAACGGTCAGGGCTGAAAGCAAGCCTTATTCAGATGCCGAAAAACAGGCGGTTGGTTGCCTGGTTGGGGTCGGGGTGGCTGGGATCGGTGCCTTCCTGACCGGAGCGACAGAAACCATGATGCTCGCCGCCGGCGGCCTGATGGTGCCGTCGGGCACCAGGGTGCTGATGCTGGGCTTGGTTGGGACCACGTTGGGCGCAACCTGCGCAATCGGTGCCTCCGCGACTCCGGCGGTGCTGTGGCTGACGGGCGAATCGGGCTACCTTCGCGACTCGCTAACCAGCCAGGCCAGCGCGTTTGGCGACGGTCTCGGCCGGTTGGCCGGTGATCTTAGTCAGGCTTCCGGTCACATCTTTACCCGGCTGGCGGGCGGTGTAGCCCGTCCGGCGTCTCAACCGTTCGTTGCTCGTGCCGATCATCCCGGTGCGGTGATGGCGGTGTTGGCCAGCGGCGTCGCCTGGAACGCTGGGGAGGCTTCCGGGGGCCGCTGAAACCCACGGGGGCATCGTCACGCTTCGATCATGGCCCCAGGATCGCAGGTGGGCGCGACCCTCCTGCGATCCTGGTGGCAGTGGCGCGGTTGGGCGTCTGCAACCGAACGACAGAATATGGATATAAGCTCTTGATCGTTGTCCGCAACCTGACCTTCGACTATCCGACCAAGCGCGCCTTGCGGTCGGTGTCGCTCGAAATTCACGCTGGCACCATCACCGGGTTGGCTGGCCCCAATGGTGCCGGCAAGACCACTTTGCTGCGCTGCCTGGCTGGGTTGGAAACCCCGGTCACCGGGTCAATCTTGATCGACCGGGTCAATGTCATCGCCACGCCGCGGCTGTCGCACCGCCGCGTGGGTCTGCTTCAAGACTACATCGGCCTTTACAACGAACTGACCTGCCGGCAGACGCTTCGCCATGCCGCCGCCGCTCATGGCATCGCCGAGGGCGAGCTTGGCCGGCGGGTGACCGATACCGCCGCCCGCCTGGGGTTGGTCGATCGGCTGGATGAAAAGGTCGGCACGTTGTCGCGTGGCCTGCGTCAGCGGCTGGCGATCGCTCAGGCCATGATTCACCGGCCGCGCGTGTTGCTGCTGGACGAACCGGCCGCTGGGTTGGACCCTGATGCCCGCACCGCGCTGTCGGAACTGTTGCGCCATCTGGGCACCGAGGGGCTGACCGTCATCGTTTCCTCCCACATTTTGGCCGAGTTGGAGGATTACACCAGCCACTTGATGATCCTGCGTAACGGCCGCATCGTCGAGCATTGCCCAACCCGGGCTCCGGCCGGCCGGCCACGGCGGCTCAAAATAATGCTGGCGCAACCGGCTTCGGGCAGCTTGCGTGGCATGCTGTCCAGCGATCCGACCGTGTCCGCCGTCGATATCGATGGTGTTGGCACGACCGCCCGCTTCGATTACGCGGGCGATGTTGCCGCGCAATCCCAACTGTTGCGCTCAATGGTTCAGGCTGGCTTGGCTGTGGCCTCGTTGCAGGAGGAGCCGCGCTCGATGCAGGTGGTCTACAGCGAGAAAATGCGGGGGGCCAAGCGATGAACCCAGAGTTCCAGCGTTATCAGTGGCTGGAGGTGCCGTCCCACCGCTTGCTGTCGTTGCCGGCCGTCCTGCTGCTGGTGTTTTTGGCCGCTTGGCTGGGTGGCGGGCGCGATGTGTTTCCGGTGGTTACGGAGCTGACCATTGGTCTGTTGGTGATCATCTGGGGTACCCGGTTGGCGGCCGACGCGGTGCTGGGTGAGGTGGTCAACCGTACCTGGGACAACCAGCGCATGTCGGCGATGACGCCGTGGGATATGACCTGGGGCAAACTGCTCGGCAGCACGATTTACACTTGGTACGGTGCCGGCTGGTGCGTGGTTGGGTTTGCGCTCGGGGTCGGCGGCTCGCTCACTGATTTGCTCCGGTTGGTTATGGCCGGGTTGGAAGCCCAAGCGTTGGCGCTGATGATCAGCTTGCTGCTGATGCGCCGCGGTCTGCACAGTTTGCGTGGACAAGTGACCGCCGCCCAGTTTCTGGCGGTTGTGATCGTGCTGCCCTATGTCACCCTGGTCCAGATCGCTCCCGGTGCTGTCGTGCCCTGGTACGGGTTAGAGATTAGTGCGACCGTGTTCGCGTTCATGTCCCAGATGGTGTTCTTGGCCTGGACGGTGGGCGCAATCTATTGGCTGATGCGGGTGGAACTGCAATATCCGGCTACGCAATGGCCGTGGGTTGTCTTCGTCGCCTTCGTGGCGTTCTATGCCGCCGGTTTCGATGCGCTGCTGCCGGCGGTGCTGGCCGGGGCCGGGATCAAAGGCATGGCCGGGCGGCTGCTGGCGGCATTCTGCGGCACCATCCTGCTGACCTATGCCGCAACCTTCGTCGAACCGAAAGACCCGCAGCGGCTGAAGTTCTTGGTTAATACCGCCCGGGCCGAAGGCATGGTCGGGCTGGTCGATCTGACGCCGACTTGGGCCTTCGGGTTCGGTGTGGCGGTGGTGCTGGGCTTGGTGGTGGTGGTCGATCTGATGCTGTCCACCCCGCCGGGCACCACGGCACGGGCTGCGGTGCCGCTGTTCGTGGTTGCGGTGCTGCTGTTCACGGTCCGCGACATCTCGATGATCTACATTCTGGTGCTGCATGAACGAGCCCGACGCGGCCATTCGGCAGCGGTGGTGTACCTAATCCTGGTCTATTTCGTCGCTCCGGTGGCGCTGAGTGGGGCCGGACAGGAAGCTCTGTTGCCGATACTCTGGCCGAACCTGGGCGGACCGCTGGAATTGGTGGTGATTCCGGTCTTGATTCAAGCGGTGATCGCACTGGTGGTGGTCTCGCAGCGTTGGCGTGCCGCCAGCACGATTCAGCCCGAACACGCGACCATGCCGTGAGCCACGGGTGATCAAGTTTTCTTTTGTCTTCGGCGACCAGGGGCTTTGCCCCTGGACTCACTTCATTTGGGACAGAAGGGGTGCCTCCTGCCCGACGGGCTTTTGGCCATGCGTCTGATCTCGCGTCTATTCACCTATCTATTCCTACTGGCCATCGTCGGTGTCGCTGCGGTCTATTGGCTGCTTAACCACTATGCCGGTGATTTGCCTGATTATAAAAAGCTGGCCGATTACGAGCCGCGGGTCATGACCCGGGTCCACGCCGCCGACGGCCGATTGATCGCTGAACTCGCCGCCGAGCGTCGGGTGTTTGTGCCGATTACGGCCATGCCCAAGCGGGTGGTGCGCGCATTTTTGTCGGCCGAAGATAAGGGTTTTTACGAGCATCACGGCTTGGACCCGTTGGGCGTGTTGCGCGCGATGCTGGTCAATGTCGAGCGCATGGGCAGCGACCGCCGTCCGATGGGCGCTTCAACCATTACTCAGCAGGTGGCCAAGAATTTCTTGCTGACCAACGAAGCCTCGATTGCGCGCAAGGTTAAGGAAGCAATTCTGGCGATTCGCATTGAGCAGACTCTAAGTAAAGACCGAATTCTGGAGCTGTATCTTAACGAAATATTCCTTGGTTATCGCTCGTATGGCGTCGCCGCCGCCGCACTCAACTATTTCAACAAGGCGCTGGATGAGCTGACCATCGCCGAGGCCGCTTATCTGGCGGCTCTGCCCAAGGCACCTAACAACTATCACCCCGAACGCCAGCACAACGCCGCAGTGCAGCGGCGCAACTGGGTGATTGGCCGGATGCGCGAAGACGGCGTCATTACGCAAGAGGAAAAGGAAGCGGCCCAAGTCGAACCGCTGACCATTCGCCGCCGCGACGAAGCCGAACAGGTTTCAGCCGATTATTTTGCCGAGGAAGTGCGGCGGGAGTTGCTGAAAACCTATGGCGAAAAGGAATTGTATGAAGGTGGGCTTTCGGTGCGCACCTCGGTCGATCCACGGATGCAGGAGATCGCCACCCGTACGCTACGGCACGGTTTGGTTGCCTATGATCGTCGCCATGGTTGGCGTGGACCGGTTGGACGCATGACCAGCTTCGACACCTGGCCCCGACAACTGGCGGCACTGGCGCAACCCCCGGGTAGCGAAGGCTGGAAGATGGCGGTGGTGTTGGATGTCAAGGCCCCTGATTTTGCCGAAATCGGGCTGACCGACGCCAGCCGTGGTCGCATTCCGTTGGCCGAACTGAAATGGGCAAGAGCCTATAAGGAAGATGAACGGCTGGGGCCGGAAATCAAACGTGTCACCGACGCGCTGCAACTGGGCGACGTGATCCTGGTTGAAGCGGTGGTCAAGGATGAAAAGGGCAAGGATTTTCCGCCCAACTCCTTCGGTCTGCGCCAACTTCCAGAAGTGCAGGGCGGGTTGGTCGCCATCGATCCCCACACCGGCCGGGTGCTGGCGATCAGCGGCGGTTTCAGCGCCAAAATCAGTACCTTCGATCGTGCTACCCAGGCCCTGCGCCAGCCCGGGTCATCGTTCAAGCCGTTCGTCTACCTGACCGCGCTGGACAACAACTTCAGCCCGTCCAGCCTGGTTATGGATGCGCCGTTCGAATTCGATCCCGGCCACGGCCAGCCGATTTGGCGTCCGGAGAACTACAAGCAAGATTATGGCGGGCCGACACCGTTGCGGGTCGGTATTGAAAAATCCCGCAACCTGATGACCGTGCGGCTGGCCCACTACGTCGGCATGGACAAGATCAAGGCCACCGCCGAAAAGTTCGGTATCGCCGATACCTTCCAGCCTTACCTGCCGATGGCGTTGGGCGCGGGTGAAACCACCGTGCTGCGCCTGACCACCGCTTATGCGATGCTGGTCAACGGCGGCAAACGCATCACCCCCAGTCTGATCGACCGGGTTCAGGATCGCAACGGCCGCACCCTGCGCCGCAACGACTCTCGATCGTGCGACGGTTGCCGCGAGGTCGCCTGGACCCCCAACCTGCCCACACCCCGGCTGCCCGATACCCGCGAACAAATCGCCGATCCGCGGACCTGTTATCAAATGACTTCGCTGCTGGAAGGCGTGGTTCAGCGCGGCACCGCAGCCAAGGTCGCGGTGCTGGGTCGGCCGCTCGGCGGCAAGACCGGCACCACCAATGACAGCAACGATGCCTGGTTCGTCGGCTTTTCACCGGACCTCGCGGTGGGTTTGTATGTTGGGTTCGACCAGCCGCGCTCGCTGGGCGACAAGGAAACCGGCGGCTCGACCGCGGTGCCGGTGTTCCGCGACTTCATGGCCGAGGCGTTGAAGGGTGAGCCGCCGAAGCCGTTCCGGGTGCCGCCCGGGTTGCGTCTGGTCCGGGTTAATCCCAAAACCGGCGATCTGGCCGAAGCCGACGACAAAAAGTCGATCTGGGAGGCGTTCATTCCCGGCACCGAGCCGACCGGCGGCGAGCGGCCGGTGCTGGATGGCAGTAGTGGTTCAACCGTCGGCTATGGCCCGGGAGCGGCGGCAACCGCTGCCGGAACGACGGCCACAGGCGCTACCGGCAACGGTGGCTGGGTGATTCCAGCAACACCCAATGCTGGCCCCAATGCTGGCCCCAACGCGGGGCAAAATGGGACGGGCCAGGGTACCGGCGGGCTTTATTAGCCGTGAATCCTTTTCCCTTCGACGACCAAGGGCGTTGCCCTGGACCCACCAGGAATCTAGAGACCCCTGGGCCGACTTTATTTGGCACAAAACTCAATGCCATTTACCGAATCCGCAGTGATGCCGCCACCATCGCCGCCCGTGCCCAGTTACTGGCGATCGAGCAGAGCGTGGAAATGCCGCTGGCGGCAATCGACGACGCCACCGTGCTGGCCGAGATCGTCGGTACGGTCGAAGCCATCACCGATCTGGGCCATGGACTGTTTGAAACCCGCATCGCCCTGGCGCTGTCCACCACTGGCAACGAAGCCGGGCAGTTGCTTAACATGCTGTTCGGCAACGCTTCAATTCTGGATGATGTGGTCCTGTACGATGCCGAGTTTCCGGACAGTTTCACGGCTGGTTTCGGGGGGCCGAACATCGGACTGGACGGGTTGCGTCGCCGGGTGGGGGCCGAGAATCGGGCCCTGACCTGCTCGGCATTGAAACCGCAAGGGCTGCCTCCGGCGGCGCTGGCCGAACTGGCCGGACGGCTGGCCCGT
>CAUYTZ010000157.1:0-13628 GCA_963575695.1 uncultured Gammaproteobacteria bacterium
ACAGGCCGAAGCGCTGACGGATAGCCCCGACGATGGTGCTAGCTGCGTTAAAGGAAACGGACCGGCCAGCTACGACCGGAACGGCGAAAGTCATGCCTTCACGGCTCCACGGCCGAACCCGTTGGGTGGCCAACAGGCGGTCCAGAAAGCGGCGATGCGGCGACCGACTCAACATCGGCGGCGGCAACACATAAACCGGGTGGCCGGTCGCGGTGGCTTCGCTGCACATCGACACCGAGTCCCCGGTGACCACCAGCGCGTCGCTCAAGGCCAACAGACCGAGATAGGGGTTTTCGTCGTGACGCCGCCAGCGGTGGACGAAGGCGTTGTCGCCGATCACGCCGGACAGTGCCTCGATCATAGCGCGCGACGTGCGTCGGCTGGTGGTAGCCAGCAGCGTGCCGCCCGAACGGCGGACCTGTTCGACAACCTCAGTCACCCGCCGGATCACCGATGAAGCGCCCAGATGCCAGCGGCCGCAACCGGCCCCGATCAGCAGCCCGACCCACGGCTTGGGCAGGGCTTCAAACCGCTCGCGCCACACTTCGGCTTCAACCGCCAACCGCTCCGGCGTGATTCGGTGCGGCGCGCCGAGTACCGACAGAATGTTGTCACGCGGGGTAAACTGGTCATGATCCGGCAAGGCGATCAGATCGAACTCATCCCAGGCATGGCCCGGGTTCATGATCTGCACCAAACGGGTCCGCCCGCCGCTGGCCCGCTTGATGTACCGCGCCACCGGAGCCGAACGCCGGCCGGCGGCAATCACCAGCTCCGGCCACGGTGCGAGCAACTGTGCCCGCGACTCCGCCGCGATACCGATCAGCGAGGCACCGCGCAGCCGATTGTCCAGCCGCACCGCCCAGGTATACTCCAGCGTTTTTTCTTCGAACGGCAGCCCCAACGCCTCGGCCACACCCAGACACTGGTTAACATTACCCGGCCGGCGATCGGTCAACACCCACACGCGGGATTGCCCTTCGGAGGCAAAAGACTTCGTGATCATGTGCGCCTCCCTGGTTGCCGAACCGTTCCGCCGCTCGGCCCCGCCGTTCGGGGCCGTTGATGAAATTAACCATAAGCGCTCCCAGCCCGCTTGTTAAGCGAGATACGGGGGCAAGTTAATGTTATGGATGAGGTGTGACCAAGAAGAGACTCATAACGCTTTGGACAGCGGAGTCGTCTACGGCTGAGACGCCGGGGCCGGTACCGGGGTAGGCAGGGGTGTGGGCAGGACAATGACCTGCGGCACTTGCTGTTTGGTCGCGGTGATCACATTGGCCAAGGCACTGGTGTAACCGGCCAACTCGGCGCGCAAGGCCCGCGAGTCGGCGGCCATATCGGAGCGCAGGGCGGCAAATCCGGCTTCGGTCTTGGCTGCCGCTGCGTCCATGCGCACATCGACCCGGGCGAAGCCGGCTTCCATGCGTGTGAGGGTGAAGAAACTGAGACCACAGGCCAGAGTCACCATCCCCGCCAGGACGGTGACGGCAATTTTCAGCCCGCTGATCTCGCCTTTGATCCCGACGATCTCGCCCTTGATCCCGACGATCTCGCCCTTGATCCCGACGATCTCGCCCTTGATCCCGACGATCTCGCCCTTGATCCCGACGATCTCGCCCTTGATCCCGACGATCTCGCCTTGGATGCCCTCAACGGCGTGCTCGAGTCTGTTCAGACGTGGTTCCATGTCAGGAGGATGGGGTGGCCTACCGCCACTGTCAACCCTCAAACTGCCCTCCGGCGCGATCCATGGCTCTCCGGTTATATCGACCACCTTTGGGGGATTATTGCTCAGTGCTGACATTGGCATCCATCCATCGCTTAATCGCGTTCAACGACAAGAACTTAAGGTTGCCACAATCACGACACACCAGCGCCAACGCCGTGATGAAAATCCCAATATGGATTCTTCCCTGCTTATTAACAATAGGAACTCCATACTCTCCACATTCATCAGATCCACCAGCGACATCCCAGCCTTCAGACCCACACAACTCGCATTTTGCGTTTTCTAATTTAGCGGCATAGTAACGATTGAAATCCTCGCTCTTCATCGTCTTCTGGCCCCCTTAATCCAGCGCCCGGATCTGCATCTTGATCGGACCTTCGGCGCGGCCGTTGATGAACTGATCGACGTAAGGATTGCCGGAATGGTCAATCTCACTGGCCGGGCCATGCCAGACGATCTTGCCCTTGTAGATCATGGCGATATGGTCGGCGATCTTGCGCGCACTGGCCATGTCGTGGGTGATCGACAGCGCGGTCGCGCCCAGTTCCTTCACGCATTTGACGATCAATTCATTGATCACGTCGGCCATGATTGGGTCCAGGCCGGTGGTCGGTTCGTCGAAAAAGATCACCTCCGGCTCGGTGGCGATCGCCCGCGCCAGCGCGACCCGCTTTTGCATCCCGCCCGACAACTCCGACGGTGCCAACTCGCCCACCTCCGGCCCCAGCCCAACCGCACCCAGCTTGGCCAGCGCGATTTCCTTGGCCGGTCCGCGCGCCATGTTGCGACCCTGAATCAGACCGAAGGCGACGTTTTCCCACACGGTCAAGCTGTCGAACAGCGCCGAGCCTTGAAACAACATGCCAAATTTACGCAGCATCCGTTCACGGTCGCCACGAATGAAGCGGGAAGTCTCCTCGCCATCGACGGCGATCGAGCCGGCGTCCGGCGACAGAATGCCCAAAATTGACTTGAGCATGACTGATTTACCGGTACCAGAACCGCCGATCACCACCAGCGATTGGCCCCGCCCGACTTCCAGATCGATGCCATCCAGCACCACCTTGTCGCCGAACGATTTCTTGACGCCCTTGAGGGCGATTTTGGGGGGTGAGTCGCTCATTTCGAAAAGAACATGCCGGTGATGAAGTAATTGGTGACCAGAATCAGAATCGAAGCCGAAACCACCGCGTGCGTGGTGGCGGTACCGACCCCTTCCGCGCCGCCGCGTGAGTTATAGCCATGGTAGCAGCCCATCAGCGCGACCACGAAGCCGAACACCGCCGCCTTGACCAGACCGGAAACCACATCCATGAATTCCAGGAACTCCCAGGTCCGCTTGAGGTAGAGCGCGGCGTTGAAGTTGAGTTTATAGACCGCAACCAGGAAGCCGCCGAACACGCCGATGATGTCGGCAACCAGCACCAGCAGCGGCAGCATGGTCAAGCCGGCGATCAAGCGCGGTGCCACCAAATACTTGAAGGGATTGGTCGAAAGCGTGGTTAGCGCGTCGATCTGTTCAGTCACGCGCATGGTGCCCAGTTCGGCGGCCATCGACGCGCCGATTCGCCCCGCCACCATCAGCCCGGCCAGCACCGGCCCCAGTTCGCGGGTGATCGACAGCACGACCACCGTGGCCACGGCGCTTTCGGCCTGAAAGCGGGCGAAGCCGGTATAGCTTTGCAGCGCCAAGACCATGCCGGTGAACAGCGCGGTCAGCCCGACCACCGGCAGCGAATAATAGCCGATGTCGATCATCTGCCGCCCAATCAGGCGGAAATAAATCGGCGGACGGAAGCAATGGCTTACCGCACGCGCGGCAAACAGCGCCAACCTACCGACCGCTTCCAGAAAGACCAGGAAGGCGCGGCCGATCGCCGCTACGAACATCATCTCGGCACCCTTGTTCCGCCGTTACTTTGGATCGAGATAGATCCGGTGATATCGTTTACCCAAAGCGGTTAAAACTTCATAACCAATGGTTCCGGCTTCCCGCGCCACCTGATCCACCAATCGGTACGGCCCGATCACTTCCACCCAGTCACCCGCCGCCAACGCCGCATCCGGCACCGCCGAAACATCGACGGTAAGCAAATCCATCGACACCCGCCCAACCACCGGCACCGCCACGCCCGCCACCATCACCTGTCCGCAACCGCTCGACGCACGGAAATAACCATCGGCGTAACCAATGGCGACGGTAGCAAGCCTACCCCTGCCTTCAACTTTGTGCGAGGCACCGTAACCAACGGTCATCGGCCTGTCAACCGCACGAACCTGAAGTATCCGTCCCTCCAGCCGCACCACCGCCGCCATGGGATTTGGGGGGGCTAGGTTTGGAGGGGCCGGGCTGGGCTGGGCCGGAGTTGGGTTGATGCCATAGAGCGCGCAGCCAGGCCGGACCAGATCGCCATGGCCGGCGCGCATGCGGAAAATGCCGGATGAATTGGCCAAACTGGTCGGGGCCGGCGGCAGCGTCGCGGTCGCCAGTCGAAACCGGCATAATTGGGCCGGGGTCAGCGGATGGCCGGCTTCATCGGCGCAGGCATAGTGGGTCAACCAGGCGCGAACCTCGATCCCATCCAACCGTTCCGGTTGCGCGGCCAGAATCGCCCGTTCATCCCGTCCCAGCCCCAGCCGGTTCATGCCGGTGTCGAGGTGAATCATCGCCGGCAGCCGCCGCCCCAACCGCCACGCCAACTTTTGCCAGCGCTCGATTTCGCCCAAATGGTTAAGGACCGGCAGCAACTCATGAGCGACGTGGTCGGCCTCAGTGCCCAGCGGCAGCCCGCCCAGACTGGCAATGGTCACGTCCGGCAACAGGGTGCGCAACCGCAGCGCCTCTTCAACCCAAGCGACGAAGAAGGTTCGACACCCGGCTGCCGCCAGAGCCGGCGCGACTCGGGCCATGCCCAGACCATAGGCGTCGGCCTTGACCACCGCTGCACATTCCGACGGTGCCACCCGATCCCGCAGCAACCGCCAGTTGGCCACGACCGCCCCCAGATCGATGGTCAAGACCGCAGCGGCATGATCCGGATGGAGGGGTACGGGCACGGCCAGGGACTCCCCGATCACGGTGGCAGCAAGCGAAACAAATCATTGATCCGGTCGTTGGTAATGCGCAACAGGCATTCGGCCTTTTGATCGCGGGTGATCGCCAAACTGGCGTCCGCAAGGGTCACGGGACAGATTTGACCTCGTTGCTTTAACCACGACCGTTGATCTACACGTAGCGCTTCAGGATCGATCCCGCCCACCCCGGCGCGCAGTTCCTTGTAGATCTGTCCCATCACGCCATCGGCGCGGGCCAAACGGGCATCTCCACAGATCACCACTTCGACCGGTGGCAAGCGGCCAACGCAGGACGAACTGGCGGTGGTGATGCCGGCGTAGCGAGAGGGATAATCGCCGCCTGTATCCTTGGTCCGGGCAGAAGGCGGTATTGGCTTGAGCGGCGGTGAAGGTGGCATCCCCTGAACCGGATTATCAGAACCACCGTCGTTGCCGGCCAGAAGCCGTTCCATCGCTTCGTTCCGAGCATCGGCGTCCATTTTGGCCAGCAATACGTGTTCCCGAGCCAAATCAAAATTGTTAAGAAGGTACGGGGCCAGCACGGCCGCCAGCATTCCGACTGCGGCCAGAATTAACAGGCCGTGGATCAGGTTAAATCGAGATTGGGGCCGGGATTGGGGCCGGGGTTCAGGCTGGGCTTGAGCCGGTGGTGAGGGTGAGGGCGAGGGTGAGGGCTCAATCGCCTCGGTCGGCGGTTCCGGTGTCTTCCGATCGCGAACCGTGACCGGTATGGCGGGGAGATCTTCGGCCAGCGCCGCGCGCCATTCGGCCAACGATTGCGGCCGGTCGCCCGTGCGCGGCTTGAGTGCCCAATCGATCGCGGCCAGCAGAGCGGGGGAGTAGCGGCCACGACCGGCTTCGACCGCCGACCGGCAAGGGTCTGTCCCCTGCACCCGCGCTGGCGCGTCGGGCGGACGACTGCCGGTAATCATGCGGTAAAGCACCGCGCCCAGAGCATAAATGTCCGACCACGGCCCCTGGCAACCGCTTTCAAAATATTGTTCAAACGGGGCATAACCGGGGGTCACGATCGCGGTCAGCATCTGGCTATGGGTGCCCAGCGCCAGCCGGGCGGCACCAAAATCGATCAACACCGGTGCGCCATCCGGCCGCAGCAGAATGTTTTGCGGCTTAATGTCGCGGTGCAAAAAACCGGTGCCATGGACCACGGCCAGCCCATCCAGCAGCGGCGACAACGGCGCACGGATTTCGGCTTCACTCGGCAACCGGCCCAACGCGCGCAAATATTCGGCCAAACTGACCCCGGCTTCGAAATCCATCACCAGATAAGCGGTACCGTTGGCTTCGAAGAAGCGGTGGACTCGGACGATGTTGGGATGACGGAATTTGGCCAGAGTGCGGGCTTCATCCAAAAAGCGCTTGCGGCCCCAGTCGAAACTGTCGCGGGCGGCACCAGAACGGGAGCGAACGGTAACGCCATCGCGCACCGCCACCGCTCCCGGCAGGTATTCCTTGATCGCGACCGCGTGGCCTAGGGTCTGGTCTTCGGCGCGATAGGTGATGCCGAACCCGCCTTGACCCAGAATCGCGGTCAGCCGGTATTCCAGGATCTGATGGCCCAGCGGCAACGCGTCGAGGAAATCCGGATCGTTGGTCATGGGCCGGCTTGCCACCCTGCCTCAATGCGCTTTCAAAGTTTCCGTCACCATCTTTTGAATCAAAGCGGCTACGCCTTGAGAGGCCGGGGCCATCAGATCGGCGGGAACCGGAAAGATGATGGTCGAATTGTGCTCGACAGCGATATCCTTCAACGTCGCCAAATAGCGCAACAGCATCGCGCCCGGCTTCCCTTCCATCAAATCCGCCGCCTCGGCCAATTTCGCGGCCGCCTCGAACTCGCCCATCGCGGTGATGATCCGCGCCCGACGGCCGCGTTCGGCCTCGGCCTCCTGGCCCATGGCACGGATCATGTTTGGATCGAGATCGACGCTACGAATTTCCACGTTCTGAACCTCGACGCCCCAGGACTCGGTGCGCTCGTCAAGAACGAGGCGAATCGATTGCTTCAACTTTTCCTGCTGGCTCAACAACTGATCAAGACTGTGCGAACCCAGCGTTGACCGCGTGGTAATCTGGGCCAGTTGGCTGACAGCCGAACGGTAATCTTCGACCTCCAATAGCGCCTTCTCCGCATTAACCACTCGATAATAAACGACGGCAGTAACCTTGACCGAGACGTTATCCTTGCTGATCACATCTTGAGCCGGCACCTCCATAACAGAGAGCCGAACATCGACGCGGATAAGTCGCTGCACAACCGGAATAACCAGTGTTATGCCCGGCCCCCGTGTGCCCGAATAGCGCCCAAGCGTCAGAACCACACCACGCTCGAACTGCGACAGCACCCGCAAAGAATTAAAAAACAGGGCAATAAGCAAGACCACAAGGGCAAACAACACAGGAATATTGTTGACCATGTTCATCCCCCTAAGATTTACAGTTTACACTGGCGAGCCTAGATTCCCCTGGTGGGCTTCCAGGGGGCAAAGCCCCTGGTCGCCGAAGGCATTTGATGGTCTTTATGCCGGCTTCTTGGGCTTGGGCAGATCCAACTTGATGTGCAACTCCTTCAGCCGCTCCGGGGTTATCGCCGCCGGAGCCTGCATCAACAAATCCTGCGCCTGCTGGTTGAGCGGGAACGCGATCACTTCACGAATGTTTGGCTCGTCGGCGATCAACATCACGATCCGGTCAATACCCGGGGCCGAGCCGCCGTGCGGTGGTGCCCCCAGCCGCAACGCCGAGAGCATACCGCCGAACCGCGCCTCCAGCTCCGATTCCGGATAGCCGGCGATCGCGAACGCCTTAACCATCACTTCGGGAATGTGATTACGGATCGCACCGGAAGACAGCTCGATGCCGTTGCAGATGATGTCGTACTGATAAGCCTTGATCTCTAGCGGATCTTTGGTCTCCAGCGCTTCAAGACCGCCCTGGGGCATGGAGAACGGATTGTGGCTGAAGTCGATCTTCTTCAGGTCTTCATTGTATTCGAACATCGGGAAATCGACGATCCAACAAAAGCGGAAGGCGTTGTTCTCGATCAGATTCAGCTCTTCACCAATCCTGGTCCGCGCCTGTCCGGCCAACTTGGCCGCCGCCGCGACTTGATCACAGACGAAGAACACCGCATCACCATTTTCCAACCCCGCGAGTTGGCGCAACTGTTCTTGCGCCGCCGGGGGTACGAATTTGGCGATCGGTCCTTTGCCGCCTGCGGCTTCAAAAGTGATGTAGCCCAGGCCGGGCGCGCCCAACCCACGGGCCCAATCATTAAGCTTATCGAAGAAGCTGCGCGGACGCTCGGAAACCTTGGGCGCACGGATGGCGCGAACCACGCCGCCCTTGTCGATGGTCTGGCGGAAGGCGCGGAAGGCCACGTCGTCACGCTTGAAGACCTCGGTCACATCGCAAATCACCAGCGGATTACGCAGATCCGGCTTGTCACAACCGTATTGGAGCATCGCGTCGGCGAAGGTGATGCGCGGAAACGGCGGTGCGGTCAGCGTCGGTTGGGCCGGACGGCGGAAGCTGCCGAATTCCTCGAACACACCATGCAACACCGGTTCGATCGCCGCGAACACGTCATCTTGAGTCACGAACGACATTTCGAAGTCGAGCTGATAGAATTCGCCCGGAGAACGATCGGCGCGACTGTCCTCATCGCGGAAGCAGGGGGCGATTTGGAAATAACGATCGAAGCCGGCGATCATCAGCATTTGTTTGAACTGCTGTGGTGCCTGCGGCAGAGCATAGAATTGGCCGGGATGATTGCGCGCTGGCACCAGGAAGTCGCGGGCACCTTCGGGCGAGGAGGCGGTTAGAATCGGGGTCTGGAATTCCATGAACCCCTGATCAATCATCCGCCGCCGGATCGAAGCGATGACATTCGAGCGCAGCTTGATGTTCTGCTGCATCTTTTCGCGACGCAGATCCAGGAAGCGGTAGCGTAGCCGTACTTCTTCGCCAGCATCGGCGTCGGCGTTGACTTGCAGCGGCACTTGCTCCGCCGAACCCAACAGGGCAAACTCGCGCACCCGCACTTCGACCCGGCCGGTCGGCAACTTGTCGTTGGTTGTTTCTGGGCTACGTTCGACCACCTCGCCGGTAATCGAGATCACCGATTCCAGCTTGAGCGCGTCCAACTGGCGGAGCAGCGGGCTGGACGAATCGAGCACGCATTGGGTCAGCCCATAATGGTCGCGCAGATCGATGAACAGCAGGCTGCCGTGGTCGCGTTTACGGTGCATCCAGCCGGACAGGCGGACGGTCTGGCCAGCATGGTCGGGGCGCAGCGCGCCGCAGGTATGGGTGCGGTAGGGGTGCATGGACTGGGAAACCCTGGCGGCGAAAAGGGACGTGTTGGATCGGCACACGACTACCTGCCGGGGGTTTTGTCAAGCTGGAACAAAGCGCCGGAACTTTAGCCCGGAAAGCGGATGATGAAGGTGGCCCCGCCCCCGGGGGTGTCTTCATGGCGGATGGTCCCGCCCAGGCGCTGGGTGACGAGATTGTGAACAATACCCAACCCCAGGCCGCTGCCCCCCCGCCCACGCCGAGTGGTGAAGAACGGTTCAAAAATGCGCGGCGCGATATTGGCCGCAATGCCAAGGCCGGTGTCATGGTGACGCAGTTCGACCGTTTTCGACCCCGGCTCGCGCCGCAGCGAAACACCAATCTCGCCCGGTCGCCGGCCTTCATCCAGGCCATGGATCAGCGAATTCATGATCAAATTGGTAACGATCTGGCACAGCGCGCCGGGAAAGATTTCCGCCATGATCACGCCCGGCGCATCGATCGCCACCACAGCCCCGTTCTTCTTCAGCTCTGGTCCGAGGCTGGTAACGGTTTCCCGCAGGTAATCGCACAAATCGAGCGGACGCATTTCATCGCTGGTCTGATCGACCGCAATCTGCTTGAAGCTTTTGATCAGGCTGGCGGCACGCAAACAATGCCGGATAACCAAGTCAGAACTCTCGCGTGCGGTACCGAAATAGGCCAAAACTTGAGATTTTTTGGCCTGGCTGGCATCAATTAGGGCTTGGATGGCCACGGTTTCATCGTTGAGCGTGGACGCGGCGGTGACGGCGATGCCGATCGGGGTGTTGATTTCGTGGGCGACGCCAGCGACCAGGCCGGCCAACGCGGCCAGCTTCTCGGCTTGAATCAGGTGTTCCTGCATCGCCTTCAGTTCGGTCAGCGCCTGTTCGGCGCGGTCACGGGCTTCGACGATTTCATCCCGGGAATGTTTGAGCGCGACATGGGTCGCAACCCTGGCCAACAGAATCGGCGGATTGACCGGCTTGGTGATGTAATCGACCGCGCCCAGTTCCAGCCCCTTCCGCTCGTGTTCAGCTTCGTTCAGTGCGGTCAGGAAGATCACGGGAATATGGGCCGTGGCCGGGTTGGTTTTGAGGCGACGGCAGACCTCGTAGCCATCCATTTCGGGCATCATGATATCAAGCAGAATCAAATCCGGCTGCGGATTGATTTCGACCAGAGCCAGAGCCCGTATCCCGGAAATCGCAACCCGGGTTCGGTATGTTCCCTTCAGCAGAACGGAAATCAGAGTCAGGTTTTCCGGCGTATCGTCTACGATCAGAACCTGGGATCTCGGGTCCATAGTTAAGCTGGTCCTTTAAAAACCACTTCTAGGTCAAACATAGCGGCCGGAAAGACATTCCCCGGCCGGCGTCATCGTTCGGTCAACCGCGAATTTAGCCGGCCCTAACCCGGCGCAACATCCGTTCCGCTTCCTCGGGACCAGAGAGCAGTTCCATCATCCGCACGGCGGCATAGACATCATTATCCTCACCCGTCAGGCCAGCTTGAGAACCACGCTTTTCGATTTCCGTACACAAGCTTTTAACCTTGGCATCGATCTGGCTCTGGAGCCCAACCGCACCCGCCACCCGGGCACAGCGACGCAGGGCCAGGGCGCAGCCCTCGGCCTCCTCAGCTTGTTGCAGTTCCTTTTCCTCCTCGGCCGGCGTCCCGATCTTCTTGTGCCGGCCTGGAGTGGGCAGCGCCGCCAGCAGCTTGGCATCGGCGCTGGGCATGATCTTACCCATGATCAGCTTACCGATTTCCCCGCGTGTGCTACGAATCTCGGCCAGCAGGGTTCGGTCAACCAACCGCCCCATCGAAGTTTCCAGCGCCGACAGGCCATCAACCAGCCGTTCAACTTCGGTGGTGGCAGCGGCCGGATCGACTCGCTCCTGGCTGCCCTTGACCAGATGCTCGGTCTCGCTGGCCATCGCCGCAACCGCGGTCCCGCCCAGATCACGGATCAACGCATCACGTTCAGCTTTGGAACAGTTCAACGCCGCTCCGGACAGCACCTTGAGCAGTTCACCGGGATTGGCCATGCGTGCCATGATCGCACGCAAAAACCAGCGCACGCGGTCCATCGACATCTTGGCCAGGGGCGAAATCATCTGTCCGAGCAATTCGGCTTCGATATCCGTCAGGTCAAAGATCGGCTTGGGTGGCAGATTGATCTTGGCGTCTTCAATCTCCGCCCCAATTTCCAATACGCGCAGGATCATTTCAACCTGGCGCACAACGCCTTCATCGCGACCAAACAGTTCGATGCGGATTTTGGTATCCCTGGCGGCATCGGCCAGCCGCTGGCCCAGCACTCCGGCCGCAGCCGACCACAACGGCACGCCAACCTCGTTCTGCGCCTCCAGATCAAACCGCCCGATCGAACGCAGCCGGCTTTCCGTCAGGGTAATGAGGTTCGCGGTAACGCCAGCGGCGATAATCTGCCAACAGGGCGCGATCACCGCCCGCGAAATTCGGCCGTGGCGAAATACCGTGTGATCGGGTGGATCAAACAGATCCTCGACGGGATTGAACAGCAGCCGCTGGGCCGTTATCCGGCGCGGTGGCCGCAACTGCACCAACCGCGACCGAACTTTTTGCCGGAACTCCCCGGCCCGGTCACGATCCGGGGCCTGTTCAACCAACTCCAGGACCTTAAGCAGTTTTTCATCGGGCAAAAAGTTGGCTGCCGCCACTATTTCGCGCCATTGTTCGAGCGATGCCATACCCACTCCTGTACGTCTGGCCCCGGCCTCGAACTGCCCCTGCTCAGTTCATCATTGCCTTGACTGACTCGATCCGTTTCACTGCCGCGTAGTCCATATTCCCTGATCGCCAGTCTTGATTAGCCCGAACCCAACGCCGTTGCACCGTGTTGAGCTGATCCGGAGGAACCATATTACTGTTGTTCTTGGTTTCTTCTTCCGGGGGCAACGGCAGACGGGTAAAACAATCGCACAGTACAGCCTGACGTTCCGGTGATGGGCGTCTTTCCGCTTCCTTGGTCATCGCGACCATGAAGTCCCAACCGTCCAAAATCCAGGCCAAACGACCGATCGTCGCACTTAGCTTTGGGAAAGTCTCCTCCCATTTACTGATCATGCTACCGAGTTCATTTACGCTTTGATCCGCTTCCTTGACCACACTCAACGCCAGTTGATGCGTGTAGGCCGCGACCGAGGCTTGGTATTCGCCAAGTTCAACCACCTCCGCCGGCATATCCCGCAACCATTCCAGAACTCGATTACGAAACCCATCCACATCCACGGTCAAAGCCCGGAGCCGCCCGCCTTTAGGAGCCGTGGGCAAACCAATCGAACAGATAGCGGAACTGAGCGTTTCTATTCGAGCATACAACTCGCTGTGGGGCACCTTTAGTTTTGACGCAACATGTATCACAGACTGCTTGAGTCGATGCTGAGAACTCTCACTAGCCAAGCCTGTTTTCAGTAAATCATCAGTAGACAAGTTTACTTGACCGAGGAGATGGATGACAAGAAGAAAATTGGTCAAAAGTTGATATTCCTGCTCTTCGGTCAACAGCTCACGCGCGTGCTTGGCCGCCGCAGGCCCAGCCAGGCCGGTGGTGGCCACCCTGAGCCCAACCATGCGCATTTTATAGGGGTCATGGGCCCGTTCCCGGTTCATTTCGTCGTAGAGCGTGCGATCGTGCAGGGTGGGCGACATGGTGTCGAGCACCGTTTTCCAGGGCATGATGTAGTTGCCCTTGCCGCCAGACAGATTGGGAACCATAAATTCAAACCGGCCATTGTAATCCAGCCTGGCCCGCGCCTGCGACAGCTTCGGTGTGGTGAACGGCACCGCCATGCCGCGTTCGGCATAGGTCGCGGCGTTGGAACTGGATTTAGGCGGGGTGGTCATCGCTGTCTGGCCTTCGCATCAACGGCTCACCGAACTCGGCGGCACGTTTCCCGTCACTCAAACTGTGCAATCCGGCACCGTGCCACGGGTTTTAGTAAAAAAAAAGCAAAAAACATCCTTCGTTGTTCAATATATCGCGGAGAAAATCAAGATGAGCAATGCGGATACTGTTGAGTATCTGCACGAGATGTACGGCGGGCCTCTTTATAGATTTAATCATCAAGGGGAGCATATTGCAACGATAGACAGACCGACGGCATTACGTTGGAACGATGAGTCACTCTCTATCGGTACTCATGAATTTGAGAATATTTTATTTAGGGCGGAAATCGAACGGCCTTTAGGTTGGCCAGAGTGGCCGATAACACCCGCGCCAGACCCCATGGAAGAGATACCATCCCCGCCAGATGTTACCGCCAGCACAATAACCACGGTGGAAGCGACCCCCACCAAGGCAAGGGCCAATGTTCAACGGACGCAAAAGGCCACATCTGCCAGACAAACAAAAATGCTTGAAAAAGAATCAAATGTCGCCCAACTCATGGAAGAGATCATGCGACTTTTTCCAGAATGGGCGTCAACAATTCCTTGC
>CAUYTZ010000158.1:0-1073 GCA_963575695.1 uncultured Gammaproteobacteria bacterium
GGTGGTGGTGGAGCACTTCCGCGAGAATATCACGCCGTTGTTGGGTGGTCTGGCCAAGGCTATGGTGGTGGTTGGTAGCCGTCTTGAGGCCGTGCGTTGGCAGTTGGCTATTGACGCATACATCAGGCGATCCGGCTACAAAATACACACCCTGGTGGCCTTTTCTGGCAAGGTAAATGATCCGGAGTCCTGTCCAGACGCATTTACCGAGACCAGCAAACTGCTGAATCCACACCTGAAAGGTAGTGATATACGGGGAGCCTTTGCCACGGAGGAGTACCAAATTCTGCTGGTGGCCAACAAGTTCCAGACCGGCTTTGACCAACCACTGCTGTGCGGTATGTATGTGGACAAGCGACTCGCTGGCATCCAGGCAGTGCAGACCCTCTCCCGTCTGAACCGTGCCCATCCGGGCAAGGACACCACTTTCGTCCTCGATTTCATCAACGACCCGGAGGAGATTCTGGCTTCCTTCAAGACCTACTACGAGACAGCGGAACTGGCAGGCATCACCGACCCCAATCTGGTCTACGACCTGCGGGCCAAGTTGGACACGACCGGCTTTTACAGCGATGCCGAGGTAGAGCGGGTGATAACGGTCGAGATGGACCCGAAGGCTTCCCAAGCTCAATTGGTGACCGCACTGGAACCGGTGGCGGATCGGTTGCTCAAACGGTTTGCGTTGGCGAAATCTGCGCTGAATGCTGCCCAGGACGTTGGCAACGCTCAGGCGGAACAGGAGGCCAAGGACGAGATGAACGTGCTGGTCTTGTTCAAGCGTGACCTGGGGGCGTTCCTGCGGGTATATGTGTTCCTGTCGCAGTTGTTCAATTACGAGAACACCGCCATCGAGAAGCGGGCGATCTTCTTCCGGCGTCTGCTGCCCCTGTTGGAGTTCGGACGGGAACGGGAGGGGGTGGACCTGTCCAAAGTGGCCCTGACCCACCACAAGCTCAAAGACCAGGGTAAGCGGAATATGCCGCTGACTGAGGGAGAGGCCGACAAGCTCGCACCATTGACAGAAGCGGGCAGCGGTGCGGTGCAGGAGAAGGAAAAGGTTTTGCTGGATGAGA
>CAUYTZ010000159.1:0-8277 GCA_963575695.1 uncultured Gammaproteobacteria bacterium
GCCCCTGGCAGCGGGAATTGGAAACGACGCCACAGTTAACGTTGGCGTTGTTGTTCATTGATATCGTGTACATCGCGCTGGTGTCGAGACCAAGCACGCAACCTGGCGAACCACCGGTCGTTGAGGTCGAGGTTTCCGAGGTATAGGTGGGGGTGGTGGTGGTGGTGGGAGTGGTGGTGGTGGTGGTTATATCTTGGGTCGTGGTCGGGAAGCTGAACATGGCCGTGCCTGTGGCACGGATATCCATATCGCCGCAACTACTCGCCGACGAATCGACAGGGGTCGTAGACGCGCTTTGGGTCTTAAGGAAGTAGGCCGCAAAAAAGTAGCTACTCAGCGACTTGGCGGTGACCTCGGTGGCATTGTTCTGGCTTTGGGCGGCATCAGACTTAAAAGTCAGGGGAGTCGATAGCTCCAGCCAGCAACACTTGCTGGTTGTGCAACCGTTTAGCGATGCCGACTGGATCATCGCGTTGGTAACCACCGTATCCGAAGCGGTGGTGCCGGCGGCGATCGCTGCGGCCATTTCCCGAACACCGGCCATAGCGGCGGCATCCGCCACCGCTTGCAGGTCGCTGCGCGATTTGTACCACATGCCGACCTCAATCCCGAGACCGAGGAACCCGATCAAAACCGGTGAAGTCAGAGCGAAGATTACGGCCATCGCCCCCCTGCGGTTGCGCAGGAGCCGAGGCAGTAGCTGTTGGGTCGGTAGGATTGGCATATCCAACTCCTCGATCTCGCAGGCGGGGGCATTAAGCTCTACGCACTGCCTGAACTGTCGATCACGCCTGATTCGGCGTTCATCAGACAGCACTCTATCACCGTCACCAATCCCAAACAGTGATCTTGATCACACCGAGAAGACCGTAATCCCGATGGCCGCCTAGCTTCCGTGAAAAAGCGAAAGGCCGGCGCGTTTCCGCCCGGCCCTTGGTATCGCTTTGATTTTCTTGGTTGTTTTGGAGCGGGCGAAGGGATTCGAACCCTCGACCCCAACCTTGGCAAGGTTGTGCTCTACCCCTGAGCTACGCCCGCATTCCAAGCAACCAGACGACCTTTCGGTCATTTTACCTGTCACCAGACCAACCTTTCCTTGCGGTCCAGCATCCGGTGACGGGGCGAATAATAGCGTCCGCCCGCCCGAATGCAAGCGTTTTCTTTTACGCTTTTGCCGCCGCCTCTGGCTCGGCCACCCGTTCCGGCTCGGGGCCGGAACCCTGCAAGCCATAAAGTCGGCTGTAGATGTCGCCCTTGGCCAGCAATTCGCTATGGGTGCCGGATTCAGCCACCAGACCATGGTCCAGAACATAGATCCAGTCGGCCTCCGCGACTGTGGACAGGCGGTGGGCCACAACCAGGGTGGTGCGGCCGCGTTGAAGCGTGCGCAAGGCATTCTGCACCGCTCGTTCGGATTCGGTATCCAGCGAGGAGGTTGCTTCATCCAGCAGCAGAATCGGCGCGTCGCGCAGCATGGCGCGGGCAATGGCGATCCGCTGACGCTGGCCACCAGACAGCTTGACCCCGTGCTCGCCAACCAAAGTTTCGTAGCCTTCAGGCAGAGCGCGGATGAAATCATGCGCGGCGGCGGCGCGCGCGGCGGCAATGATGTCGTCTTCGCTGGCGTCGATTCGGCCATAAGCGATGTTGGCGCGTACGGTATCGTCGAACAGCACCACTTCCTGGCTGACCAGGGCGATCTGCGCGCGCAAGCTGGTCATGGTCACGTCGCGAACATTGCTCCCGCCGATGGTCACCGCTCCAGCCCCGGGATCGTAGAAGCGCGGAATCAGGTTAAGCAGAGTCGATTTGCCCGACCCGGACGGCCCAACCAAGGCCACGGTTCGCCCGGCCGGAACCTCGATATCAATGCCTCGCAACGCGAAGGTGCCGTCGGGGTAGCTGAACATTACCTTTTCGAAACGAATCGCGAAGTTCTCGACCACCAGCGGTTGTGCATCCGGCTTATCCAGAATCGTCGGATGCGTATCCAGCACCTCGAACATGCGGTCGGCGGCGGCCAGGCCGGTCTGAAGCTGGGCGTTAAGCTTGCTCAACCGCTTCATCGGCTCATAAGCGAACAGAAACGCGGCGATGAACGACATCAATTCGCCAACCGTGCTGTTGCCGTCGATCACCCGGAAGCCGCCGTAAATAATCACAGCGACAATCGCCAGACCGCTTAGGACTTCCGTGACCGGCGAGGTTGAATTGGCCAGTTTAACCGACTTGTGAACCAGATAGTACAATTGGTCGATGATTTGCCCTACGCGCTGCCGCTCGTAAGGCTCCATGCCATAGGCTTTGACATGGCGCATACCCTGAAAGGTCTGGTTCAAGACGGTGGTGAAATAGCCCAGCTCGGCCTGTGTGCTGGCCGAAACCCGGCGCATGCGCTTGCCCATGCTGGCCACGAACCAGCCAGCGATGGGAAAAGCGGTGAAGGCACCGGTGGCCAACGCCCAATCCTGATAGAACATAACCCCAACCAGGAACAGCAGAGTCATGGTGCTCTTGCCAATGCTGGTTAGGCATTCGGCAACCGCGCCGCGCATGACGGTAACATCATTGACCATGCGCGAAATCAGATGACCAGCCGACGTCGCGTGAAAATAAGCCAGATCGGCTTCAAGCAGATGGGCGTAGAGCTGCTTTTGCAGCTCGGCCACAATTTGTTGGCCAATCTTGTTCATCATTACGCTATGCACGTAATCGGCCACGCCACGGATCAAAAAGACCCCGAACGTCGCCCCGGCGATTGGCAGCACCAGCGAGCGATCACGTTGCTGGAAGATGTCATCCATCACCGGCTGAATCAGTTTGGCCATTGCCCCGGTGGTGGCGGCGGTCAGCGCCATGAACACCAGGGCGATGGCCAGTTGCCAGCGGTGCGGGTAGAGGTAATTAACCACCAGACGTTTGATCAGCCGGCCGGACCGGGTGTGGTGGCGGGGCTGCGGGCGGCGATTGGGGCGAGACAGGATGGAGGACAAGGGCTTCGCTTTATGCTATCGCTCTGTGAGGACAAGGCGTTCCCTTAGCACAGTCCGCACAAAACCTCATCGGGTAATGATGCGGGGGTAGGCAGCTTCGGGGGCGTCATCACAAGGAAACGCGAACAATGACCGGTGGCGGGGTTTCGTTTCTGGTTCCGGTTTACAATAAGGTGCCGTGGCTGCCACGGGTGCTGGCCGCGATTCGCAATCAGCGTGGAGATTTTCCACGCCAGTATGTGTTCGTGGATGATGGCTCGACCGATGGCTCGCTGGAGTTGGTGCGGGAGATGACCGCCGGTTGGGATAACGTGATCATTCACGCCCAGGAAAACCACGGCTCGGCCCACGCCACCAACCAGTGCATCGCGCTTGCGACCCTGCCGCTGATCAAATTTGTCGATGCCGATGATTTGATCGCGCGGGATGCGACCGTGGCGCTTCGTGCGGCGCTGGCCGCGCAGCCGGATGCCTGCATCGCCTGGGGGGATGTCGAGCGCTACCCGCCCGAGTCGGTTCCCGATCTGGAGCAACCGATCATCGCCCCGCGCCTAAGTCGGCTGGAGCAGCCGATCATTCCGACTCTGCGCAATTCGATGTTCAATCCGACCCAATTCATGACCCGGACCGAGGCGGTGCGAGCGGTCGGCGGCTGCGACGAACGCATTGTTCATTCTCAGGAATACAGCCTGACCTTGCGTCTGGCCACGCGCGGCCCGTTTGTCCATGTCGAGGCTCCGATGGCGTTCTTGCCCCGCCACGTTCCGGGGAGTTTGGGCACCAATGTTCCGCGCCAGTTGCAGCGCGTAACCCGAACCTGTGCCAATTTCCTGCGTGATTATCCCCATTTGCCAGCGAGTGTTCGCCATTACGCTTGCCGGCGCTGTGCCGGCCGGGCGTGGCGGTTCGCGCGCCGCAATGGCTTTGGCGGATTGGATTCGCCGTGGTTCCGGCTCTATCTGCGCGGATTGCTGCCCGGAACCCGCGATGCCGAGTTCATCGATGCTTGCGCACGGGTGTTCGATTAACGACGGTGCAGTCCCGAATACGCACATGGCGCAACTAGCGTTCTTGGTTCCGTTCGTGCGAAAATAAGCGTCTTGCTCCTTTCGCAGCCCGCTCCTTTCGCAGCCCATGGATGCAAACCGATGACTCACGCCGCCAATACTCTGTTTCCGTTGGGTCCAGACACCACAGCTTATCGGAAACTGACCGATCAGTTCGTTGCCATCGATCACTTCGCCGGGCAAGAAGTGTTGAAGGTTGAAGCGGCCGCGTTGCGTCTGCTGGCCGAACAGGCGCTGATCGATATTAACCACCTGCTGCGCCCGGGCCACCTTCAACAGTTGCGCAACATTCTGGACGACGCCGAAGCCTCCGCCAACGACCGCTTCGTGGCCTATGATCTGCTTAAGAACGCCAACATCGCCGCCGGTGGGATTCTGCCGATGTGCCAGGACACCGGCACCGCGATCGTCATGGCCAAGAAAGGCCGGCGGGTATGGACCGAAGGCGGCGACGAGGACGCTTTGTCGGAAGGAATTCGCGATGCCTATCTGAAACGCAACCTGCGTTACAGCCAATTGGCACCGCTGTCGATGTATGAAGAAAAGAATACCAAGAACAACCTTCCGGCCCAGATCGATATCTATTCGGAAGGGGAGGACGCCTATAAGTTCCTGTTCATGGCCAAGGGCGGGGGATCGGCCAACAAAACCTATCTGTTTCAACAGACTCCGGCGGTGCTTACCCCAGACCGGCTGCTGCCGTTCTTGGAAGAAAAGATCCGGTCTCTCGGCACGGCGGCCTGTCCGCCCTATCACTTGGCGATCGTGATCGGTGGCCCCAGCGCCGAGTTGAACTTGAAGACGGTTAAGCTGGCTTCGGCCCGCTACCTTGATGCGTTGCCGACCAAGGGTTCCGAAAGTGGCCACGCCTTCCGTGATTTGGAAATGGAAGCCGTGATTCATAAAATGACTCAGGATATGGGCATCGGGGCCCAGTTCGGCGGCAAGTATTTCTGCCATGATGTGCGGGTGATTCGTCTGCCTCGCCATGGCGCGAGTATGCCGATTGGCCTCGGCGTCTCCTGTTCAGCCGACCGTCAAATCGTGGGCAAGATTACCCGCGATGGGGTTTATCTTGAGCAGTTGGAGACCAATCCGGCTCGTTTCTTGCCGGATATCGACGAAGCTGCCTTGGGCGGTTCGGTGGTGCGGATCGATCTCAACCAGCCGATGGCGGGGATTCTGGCCGAACTGACCAAGCACCCGATTCGAACCCGGCTGTCGCTGACCGGTTCGGTGATTGTCGGCCGCGATTTGGCCCACGCCAAGCTGCGCGCGCGGCTGGATGCCGGCCAAGGTCTGCCCGACTATTTCAAGAACCACCCAGTCTATTACGCCGGCCCGGCCAAGACTCCGGAAGGCTATGCCTCTGGGTCGTTTGGTCCAACCACCGCCGGCCGCATGGACAGCTTCGTCGATCAGTTCCAGGCCGCAGGCGGCTCGATGGTCATGCTGGCCAAGGGCAACCGTTCCTCGGTGGTCAAGGACGCTTGTAAGAAATACGGTGGCTTTTATCTGGGCTCGATTGGTGGCCCGGCGGCGCGTCTGGCGCAAGATTGCATTAAGAAGGTGGAGTGTGTCGAGTATCCCGAACTGGGCATGGAAGCGATCTGGCGAATTGAGGTGGAGAACTTCCCGGCCTTCATCGTTACGGATGACAAGGGCAATGACTTCTTCGAGGAACTGAGACTCGGCTGATAGTTTACGTTCCAAAAAAAGTGGGTCCAGGGGCCTTCAGGCTCCTGGCGGCGGGGCAGGGGCAGTGCCTCTGCCCGCCGGGGGCAAAGCGCTTGCACCCTAAAGCCTGCCCTGGTTCATAACCAGCGGCGGTGCTAATCTACTCGGTGGCGAAACAGCAACCAGCCGGGATGGGGCGATGTCCGAAATCCAAACGGAAACGGGGACCAGTACGGGCCGGGTGGTCGGCGTTCGTGGCTCGGTGGTGGACGTTGAATTTCCCGCAGGGGCACTCCCGGCATTGAACGAGGCGTTGCGGCTTCGCTCCGGCGATGGCCGACCGCTGGTGATTGAAGTTCAGCAACACCTGGATCCGCGCACGGTGCGGGCGGTGGCGCTCAATTCCACCTCGGGGCTGATTCGCGGCGAACCCGTTTTTGCCACCGGTGGCCCGATCACGGTCCCGGTCGGGGAAGCGGTGTTGGGGCGGTTGATCGACGTGCTCGGCGTGCCGCACGATGGCCAGCCCGATTTTCCTGAAGACACCCCGCGCTGGGCGATTCATCGTGCATCGCCGCCGCTCAAGCGTCAAAGCTCCGCCCGCGAACCGTTTTTCACCGGGATCAAGGTTATCGATCTGCTGGCCCCGCTGATTCGCGGCGGCAAGGCCGGCATGTTCGGCGGTGCCGGGGTTGGCAAAACCGTGCTGATCATGGAACTGATCAGAACCACGGTGCAGCGCTACCAGGGGGTGTCGGTGTTCACCGGCATCGGCGAGCGCAGCCGTGAGGGCCATGAACTGTTGCAGGAACTGAACAGTTCCGGGGTGATCAAGCGTACCGCGCTGATCTTCGGCCAGATGAATGAGCCGCCGGGCGCACGCTGGCGGGTGGGGCTTTCCGGGTTGACCGTGGCCGAATACTTCCGCGACGAACGCCATCAAGATGTGTTGTTGCTGATGGACAACGTGTTCCGCTTCGTTCAGGCCGGAACCGAGGTTTCGGGTTTGCTCGGACGATTGCCGTCCCGAGTCGGCTATCAACCGACGCTGGCGACCGAAATCGCGGCCTTGCAAGAACGAATCGCTTCGGTTGGTGATGCGGCGATCACCTCGATTCAGGCGGTCTATGTCCCGGCCGACGACTACACCGATCCGGCGGTGGCCGAAACCTTCAGTCACCTTGATTCCTCGATCGTGTTGTCGCGCGATATGGCGGCGGAAGGGCTGTATCCGGCAATCGATCCGCTGGCCTCAACCTCGGTCCTGCTCGATCCGGCGGTGGTTGGGGCGGAGCACTTCGCCATCGCCCAGGAAGTGCGCAAGACCATCGCTCACTACCGCGATTTGCAAGAAATCATCGCCCTGCTCGGGATCGAAGAACTGAGTCAGTCCGATAAGATGGCGGTCTATCGTGCGCGACGGCTGCTGCGTTTCTTGACTCAACCATTCCTGGTCACGGAGGCCTTCACCGGGCTGGCCGGGCGCACGGTGGATTTGGTCGATACTCTGGCCGGCTGTCGGGCAATTCTCAACGGCGAGGGCGATGCCATGTCCGAGTCGGCGTTTTACATGGTCGGCGATTTCGCCGAAGCCAAATCTAAGCAGGCCGGGTTCGATCAGGCGGCCAGCGGAAAGGGCGGCGTATGAAGACGCTGCGGTTGGTGGTGGCCACGCCGACTGCGGTGGTGGTCGATGCCGAGGTTATCGCGGTGCGGGCGGAAGACGCCTCCGGCCATTTTGGCGTGTTGCCCGGACACTGCGAGTTTCTGACCGCGTTGACGATCACGGTGCTGATTTATTGCGACGCGGACGGAGCCGAGCACTTTGTCGCCGTGCGCGGCGGGGTGCTGACCGTCCACGGCGGCACCCGGCTTGAAGTGGCGACGCGCGAGGCCGTGGCTGGTGACGATCTGGTCTATTTGCAGACCGTGGTTGTGACCCAGATGGCGGCACGAGCGGAGGTTGAAGCCGAAGCCCGGACTCGTTTGGGCCAGTTGAGCCTGAATTTGGTGCGCCAGTTGTACCGCACGCTGCGTGGCGAGCGGCCGGTGCTGGGGCCGGTGGGGGGATTGCACCATGAGTAAGATTCCCACACAAGCCGATCCGTTGTCGCAGGCGCTGGCGTTGACCAACCAGCGGCGCGAGCGGTTCAAGCGGGAAAGCGCTCAACGGACCCTGGGCCAGGAATTGGGCATGATGGGTGCGCTGGGTTGGCTGGTGGTGACGCCGCCGCTGTTGCTGGCGGTGCTGGGGCGCTGGCTGGATGCCCTGCTTGGTTGCGGACCCCTGATCACGGCTCTTGGCTTGGTTGCCGGCGTGGTGATCGGCGGTAGGATGGCTTGGCGGCGGATGAATCAGGAAACACAGGGCAAATGAAGTGGGTTCAGGAGCTTAAAGCCCCTGGACCCGCATTATTATTCGCTCTTATTGCGATTTTTGTTGGTACGGACCCAATCCAATCGCCCCGGCAATCCAGTCACCAGGCAGTGAGTCTTTTCCAAGCGCTTCCAGGGTTCGCCGCCAGCTGACATAATTGGGC
>CAUYTZ010000160.1:0-6646 GCA_963575695.1 uncultured Gammaproteobacteria bacterium
CATGGGCAGGGTGGCCAGGGCGGTGATGCTGGCGAGCACGCTGTGCGTTACGCTGTCGGTCATCGAGTTTTCCTCTGGGGCCGGGTGTCTCTGCCCCCATGAGCGCTCTGGTGACCGGTCGAAGTCGAGGAAAGTCTCTGCGTCTCCAACGAGTTAACAACTTGATTTTTCAGTCGAAGTCGCCTGATGCCGGCAGCCAGAATGGCGGCCACCTCGTCCAGGCGCTCGTCGGTGGTCATCGCGGAAGGCGGGAGGGCGGCGGGCACGAGGCTCTCCATGTCGGGAGAATCGACATGGACAGAGTGGCATCACGATGCGCTTGTGTCAATCGGCACGCATCGTCAGTTTTCCCCAATGCGCTTGGCCCAAATCGTTTGGGCTTAGATTTTTGCTTAAGACCTATCAGCCGAGGTTTCGTCCAAGCCAAATCACACGACCAACCACCTTAAGCGCATCAGGGTTAACATCGGTAAACGAGGGATAAGCAGGATTGTCGCTTTTGATGTTAACCATCCGCGTTCCTGGGTGCATCGAAACACGTTTAATCAGCAGCTCGTCCTCAACCAAAATCACAAACATACCTTCTCGCCGCAGGCTGGTCTGGGTGCGATCGACCAGAACGTGATCGCCATCGTGCAAGGTATCCCACATCGAGTCGCCGCTGACTCGGATCACCGCCAGCATCGAGCTCTCTGCATTGCTCATCCGCCGCAGCCATTGCGAGCGAAATAGACTATGGTATATGGGCGCACCACCCCGCCAACCCAGGCCTACGGGTCAATGGCCGGCGCTCCCCGCGCAGGGACAAAACCGCTTGGGTTGGGCCACCAGAATGGCCATGGTGCTGCTGTGTGGAGCCATGTTGTCCGGCGCTTGGCCGGCGGCGGCAACCGCCGATGAAGTCCGCTTCCTGCGCATCGGTACCGCCACCACCGGCGGCCTCTATTTTCCACTGGGCGGCGTGATCGCCAATCTCATCAGCAATCCGCCCGGTTCGCGTCCTTGCGATCGTGGCGGCAGTTGCGGCGTACCCGGCCTGATCGCCGTGGCCTTGGCAACCGCCGGATCCGTCGAAAATATCGAACTCCTGCGCAACGGCGCGATCGAAGCCGCCATCGTTCAGACCAATGTCGCCTCGTGGGCGTTTCAGGGGACAGCACTCTATCGGGGGAAACCGCCGTTTCAGAATCTGCGCGCCATCGGCCGGTTGCTGACCGAAGCCGCCCATATCGTGGTGCGGGCCAACAGCCCGATTCGGACTGTGAATGATCTGCGCAATCGTATCATTTCGGTTGGCGAACCAGGATCAGGCAGCTTGGTTCATGCCCTGCTGATTCTGGGTGAACTCGGGTTGACCGAATCCGTGCTGCAAATGCGCTACAGCCGACCGACTCAGGCTGCGGACGATCTGGCCGACGGCAAGATCGACGCCATGTTCATCATGGGGGCGCACCCCTATCCGGCGGTGCGGGATCTGGCCCACCGGCTGCCGATTCGCTTGTTGCCGATCGAGGCCGAGACTGGTGAAGCCCTACGTCGCCAGATGGATTTCCTGGTCACGACCCAAATCGGCGACACCGATTACCCTGGAGTTGCGGCCACTCCGACCGTGGGGAGCGGCGCGTTGCTGCTGGTCCGCGACGATCTGGATGAAACCCTGGTTTACGGCGTCACCGCCGCGCTGTGGCACGACTCATCATCGCAGGCGTTCGGTGACGAAATGCCGCCTGGGGTGGCCCCGTCTTTGGCCTCGGCACTGAACGGTCTGCCGGTGCCGCTGCACCCCGGTGCCAGCCGCTATTACCGCGAACGGCAAGAAGGAGGGGACGCCCGGGCCAAACGACCCCCGGCAGCTCCAGCACCAAGCCAACCACCGGCCCTGCCGGACATGCTGCCGAGTCGATAACCCGCCCTTGCCGATTGAAGCCCGAAACCAAATCTGATAGTCAGTTCGAATGATTCCCGATCCAGATGCCCACAGCGTGGGGCGCGGGACAGGAACGGGCGACGGACGACGGGGAGAGGCCTCGATGAAGACGATCAGAGCACTGGCGATGGCATTGGCATTGGTTCTGGCCGGGGCAGCTCCCGGACAAGCCGGTGATTTGGTCAAAGAAACCGGACGGGCGTGCGTGTTCGGCGGCGTTGGTTTGGGCGTGGTTTCAGCGCTGGTGCTGTATCCTGCGGTTGCAACCGGAACCACCTCGCTGCCGGTGACGGGGCTGATTCTGGGTAATTCGGTGTTCGGCTGCGGTATTGCCGCCATCGGTGCCGCTGCGGCTCATGGCTTCGCTTGGCTCTATGACCAGATGTTTACCGACAGCCCCGCGCCGGGACAGTCCGGCGCACGGCAAATTCCATCATCTTTTTCACCTAAAGATTCGCAAATCTGAACCCTGGGGCTTAGATGCGGCGGCGTTAACTCCTGCGCAACCTCTGAGACCCTATAATTATAGCCGACGCATTTTTAGATCAGCTTACCTGGAAACGCAACGTCGGGTATCCGTTGGGTTCCCAGGGGGCTGGGGGTTGTGCTCGGGCGGCAGCGTCAATATATATTCATTGATTGGAAATAACGGCTCGCGGCACTCCCGCCGGGAGTGGCCAACAGCGGGTGTGGCCGCGACCAAGGGACAACGAGGATGCGGGCGAAAATAAAAGGGAGGCCGGCCATGACCCGCAGATGGACGAAACTGGTGCGAAGCACGGTTGCTGCCTTGGCCATGGTCGTAGTGACCCTTGGTTCCGCTGCCGGGCAAGGGCTTGAGGATGGGCGGCTTGGGGATGGGCGGGTGCTACCGGCGGGACAAGGCGTGCAGGGGTTGCAGACCATCCAATCGTTGCCGAGCCAGTCACCGCCGAGTGGTCCCGGCAAGGCTGCGTTGCCGTCGGGGGGCAAGGATCAGACGGCCTCCATTTTGACTCAGCCCAGCAACGAGGGGGTCCGTAGCGCCAACCAGATTCTACAGAATGAAGAGGGCTTCATCAGCTTCGACACGGTCATGATCGGCTGCACTGCTGGGGCTGCGGCGGGGGCGTTGTCGGTAGCGATGCCGGCGGTCACTGCGGCCTCGACCGGAATTGGCCTGCCGTTCAGCGCCACCCTGGTTGCCAGCACTGCCGCCGTGGGCTGCACGGTCGGCGTGATCAGCGGTGTGGTTGCGATCGCCAGCGCGCTTGGCCTTAGCTTCCTCGACTACAAGTGGCAGAAGGAAGCGACTCAACAGCAGATTGCCAAGCCGGCCAAGCCCTAAACCCTTCAATGAGTAGGGCTTTATTTTTAGGCGCGGCCCCCCGATAATGACCCTGGCACGAGCGGTAGCGACAATCGGCGGCTGGACTGTGGTTAGCCGCATTGCTGGCTTTGCCCGCGACGTGCTGACCGCAGCGGCGATCGGTGCCGGTCCGGCGGCGGACGCGTTCATCGTCGCCCTCAAGCTGCCCAACGCCTTGCGCCGCCTGAGCGCCGAGGGTGCGTTTGGGGTCGCGTTCGTGCCGCTGTTTTCTACCGAATTGGCCACCCACGGCCATAGACCAGCCCAAAGCTTCGCTGAGGAAGCCCAAGCCATAATGGTGGCGGTGCTGGTGCCGCTGACCGTCATCCTGATTGCGGCAATGCCCTGGGTAATCCGAGTGCTGGCCCCCGGCTTTGGCGACGACCCGGCCCGGCTCGACCTGGCGGTGGATTTGGCTCGGCTGACCTTCCCCTATCTGGTGCTGGTGTCGCTGGTCGCGCTCTACGGCGGCGTGCTGAATTCGCTCGGCCACTTCGCCCCGTTCGCGGCCGCACCGGTAGCATTCAATCTATCACTCATCGCGGTGCTGCTTGCCGCCCGAACGTTTGACTGGCCGGCAGCCCCCGCGTTGGCGGCGGGAGTTACCGCTTCCGGCGTGTTGCAAGTCGCCGGGCTGGCTTGGGTGTGTCGGGCGGCAGGGATGCCGATCAGGCCGGTGCGTCCACGCCTGACACCCCGGATGAAAAGGCTGTGGCGGCTGATGACTCCAGGTGTGCTCGGAGCGGGGATTAGTCAAATCAGTTCGTTGCTGACTTTGGTCCTGGCCTCGCTGTTGCCGACCGGGGCGGTGTCTTACCTCTACTACGCCGACCGGCTCAACCAATTGCCGCTGGGCATCGTCGGCATTGCGCTCGGCTCGGCCTTGCTGCCGGTGTTGTCGCGGACTGGAGGTTGGGTTGTTGCTGACACTGCCGGCTGCGGTCGGACTGGTGATTTTGGCCGAACCGATTGTGCGCGTGCTGTTCGAACGTGGTGCCTTTGGCCCGGATCAAACTGCAGCTACCGCTGCGGCCCTGGCCGCTTTCGCCCTCGGCATTCCCGGTGCGGTGATGGCCAAGGTACTTAACACCACTTTTTTCGCACGTCGAGATACCGCTGGACCGGTCCGAGTAGCAATCATCGCCACCGGCGGCAACGCAGTCCTGGCGGTGGCGCTGATGCCGGTGTTGGGCCATGTCGGCATCGCCCTGGCCTCAGCAGCGTCGGCCTGGTTAACCGTCGGCCTGTTGGCCCGCAATCTGGCCCGCTCCGGTCATCTGGATCTGGACGAACAATTCCGCACCCGTCTGCCCCGAATTCTGCTGGCCGCTGCCGGCATGGGTGCGGCATTGGTCGCGGGCCAAGCGGTGCTGGCACCGTGGCTGACGGCGGTGCCGGCAATTCGGACCCCGGCGCTGGCTGGGGCACTGGCTGGGCTAATTCTAGGGGGAATGGCGGTTTATTTCACGCTCGTTCAAGTTACCGGTGCGGCACGGCTTGAGCAGGTGCGCGGCCTGCTTCGCCCCCAAACGCCTAGCGAAGGGGCTTCGCCCTAACCGCTCAAGTCAGGTGCGGCAAGATCAGGTAGGACTCGGCCTGCATTTCCTGCAACCGGCTGACCGTACGTTCGAATTCGAACGCATGGCTCCCTTCGGCATAAATCAATTCCGGCGGGCAGTCGGCGGCGATGACCACGTTGACCTTGTGCTCATAGAGTGCATCAATCAAGAAGATGAACCGCCGCGCTTCGTTACGCTGTCCGGCGGTCAACTGGGGCACATCATCGACCAATACGGTGTGGAAATGCACCGCGATGGCCAGAAAATCAGCCGTGCCGAATGGCTTGGCGCACAATTCCCAGAAATCGACCCAAGCCACGCCCTTGGCCGCGCGCGGAATCTCCACCCGCCGACCCTGAGCCAACAGATGAGTAGCCTCTCCGCGCTCGCCGCCGGTCAGGGAGGTGAACACCTGCTCCAGCGCCCGGTCGGTCTGAGCGCCAAGCGGCTGGAAATAAACCTGCGTGCCCTTAAGCCGGTCAAGCCGATAATCGGTGCCACCATCCAGCGCCAGCACGTCCAGCCGCTGTTTAAGCAGGGCGATGAACGGCAGGAAACGCTCACGCTGCAACCCATCCTTGTACAGTAGGTCGGGAGCTAGGTTCGAGGTGGCGATCACGACCACGCCCAGTTCGAACAGCGCGGTGAACAGCCGGCCTAGAATCATGGCGTCGGCGATGTCATAGACCTGGAATTCATCGAAACACAGCAGCAAAGCCTGGCCAGCGAGTTCGCGAGCCAGATCATTAAGCGACTCGTCGGCACCGCGCGCAGCCCCGCCAGCCTTACGCAACTCGAACAGCCGCCTGTGAACATCGAGCATGAACTGATGAAAATGAACCCGTTGCCGGCGTTCAATCGGCGCGGTTTCGAAAAAGAGATCCATCAGCATCGACTTGCCGCGGCCGACGCTGCCAAAAATGTACAACCCTTGCGGTACCGGGTCTTCCTCGCGGGCACGCAGCCAGCTCAACCCAATCCGCGACAACCACCCGCCACCTTGGCCGGCTGCCTGGGGCTGATAGGATCTGAGCGCCAGGTAAACGCTCTGTAGTTTTTCTACCGCCAGTTCCTGATCAGAATCATAGCGCAACGCCCCAGCGGCGCACCGGGCGCGATAGGTGGCAAGCGGACCTTCGATCATGGAGCCTAGCACGCCAAGCAGTTGATTCGACCTTGAAACTAACCAAACCCGGCCCAGACCGCAACCCCTACCGCGTTACCGGCCCATCCGACTCACCCACCGATCTGAACCGACTCGACCTCGGCGGCGAGACCGTTAACCTTAGCCGCCATGATGAAATCATTATCGTGCAGACCGTTGATCTTGTGAGTCCAGAACCGTACCGCGCAATATCCCCAGCCATAGCGGAGATCGGGATGATGGCCCTCGTCCTCGGCCAACGCCCCGACCCGGACTGCGAACGCCTGCGCCTCGGCGAAATCGTGAAAGGAGAAGCTACGCTCCAAATGCGGCGGGCCATCGGCCAACTCCCAGCCAGCCAACTCCCAGCCGGGAACCAGGGGCAGAAGCGCCTCACACTGGTCGCGGGTCAGCGGCGGCAGACCGCCCCGACACGGTACACACTGTTTAGCCAAGAGCTGTTTGGCAGAAAGATCGGTGGACATCGGTCAAGCCTCCTTGGCAATATTTCCTGACGATGACTTGTGCCCCGGCGGTGTTACAATCAAGTGCGCCGATCACAGACGGTCATTCACCCGGGAATCAGAGCGGTCATGAGCCAAAATCCCCCCTCCCGCCCAGTCGTCTCCCACCCCGTTGTGCCCCGCCCCGTTGTACTATGCGTGCTG
>CAUYTZ010000161.1:0-1501 GCA_963575695.1 uncultured Gammaproteobacteria bacterium
GGGCTGGATAGCGGCGACACGCTTACCTTTCGCCGCTTGATCAACGCCGACGGGCGCGGGCGCGCTTTCGTTAACGATCAGCCGGTCGGCGTGACCCTGCTGCGCCAGTTGGGCGAGGTGCTGTTCGAACAAATGAACCTGGGCACCGGAGCCTCGAAAAAGGGCAAGAGCGGGGCGTGGTCCACCGATCAACCCACCGTCCACATCCCGCTGGGAAAAAATGGCCGCCGCATTGGCAGCCGTCACGGAGCCACCATAAAGAATTTGTACGTGGGAAGCAATGGTTTGATTTGTATCGTTCAGATCAAGGGCGACTCCGGCTGTGTTCGCCAAAGTCACCGCACTCCCGGTGCCAAAAGCTTTTCCGCCAGTTGCGCCGCCAGAGGCCTTCAGAATACCACCATTGATCGTCGTCAAGCCGGTGTAGGTGTTGGTTCCCGACAGTGTAACGATCAGGCTAGAAGCACCGTTAACAGTAACATTAGAAGTGTTGGTATCAATGACGCCTTTAACATTAACAGTTCCCGCGCCTGCGCTACCGAAAGTCAGTGTGCCACCATTACCACCGTTCAGGTTCGCATTGAATATCATGCCCCCGCTGCCAGTTACGTTCACCGCATGTGCGTATACGGCACTATTAAACGTATCATTACCTATAGCGCCACCATTGATGGTATTCAAACCTCTCACTGTGACACCGATCGTTCCGTTAACAGTATGACCATTGCCAGTCAGTGTCAAGGTGCCTTGGTTGTCGTTATTCGTCGCCACGGCCGCCGTCAGCCCGGCACCACTACCAATATTAAGGGTGCTGGTTCCAATATAGGTGACGTTTGTACCAGTTAGGCCGCCTGTTAGGGTGACAGTCCCAGCTCCGCCAGTACCCGCGCCTAGATTTAGGTTGGTTACAGTGGCAAGGCCATCCACTATGATCGTGCCAGAGCCGGTATTTACAGTAGTAGCGCCGAGAGTGGCGTTAAAATTAAAGGCACCAACATCGCCATTAACAGTTGTTGCACCCGACACAGCCCCTGTGATCGTGCTTATACCGGTTGTGCCCCCGTTAATGGTAGTTACGTTAGTCACAGTCCCTGAGGCTGTTGATGTATTGGCACCCGGGGTAAATGTAAGAATGCTGGTGGCAACGCCAACGATATTACCATCATTCGCTACACTACCCGCTGTTGAATTAATAATTACGGTACGACCAGTTACCGTGTAATCAAGGGCACCCTGAGATGTTGTAATTGTTAGAGTTGGATCGGACCACTGACTTAGCGTACTTATATCCGCTGCGTTGGCATCACTGAACGCGGCCAGCGCCAAAGCCAGCGCCAGCAGCCCGCCCAGGCAATAGCCCACCACCTTGGGCTTGCGACCGTTGGTCAGGTCGATCACCGCATCCAGTGCCCGCTCCAGCCGGCCGGCGATGTAATCGGTCAGCGAATAGCGCCGTTCCCAGGGACCGGCCCGGCCCCAGTCGATCAACAGGGGGCGGATT
>CAUYTZ010000162.1:0-14586 GCA_963575695.1 uncultured Gammaproteobacteria bacterium
CATTCACACATCCGGATCTTGCGTTCTTTCCGGCGATGCTCTAGTCTTGTTTTTAGCGCAAAGCGGTGCGCGGGTGTAGCTCAATGGTAGAGCAGAAGCTTCCCAAGCTTACGACGAGGGTTCGATTCCCTTCACCCGCTCCAAGGCGTGACTGTCTTAAGGAATTAGGTCCAGGGGCTGTGCCCCTGGTGGGGTGCAGGGGTGAAACCCCGCCCGCCGGAGGCTAAGGCGATATCGCCGCTCCAGACCAGCGTCTCGCCAAAATCCAGCACGCGGAAGGCTTGGTCGGAAACACCCAAGGTGGTGCGGGCCCGGCCGAGTGCGGCTACTGGTTCAGCCATGGCCTCGTCGGCCAGGGGAAAGGTTGCGTGGTGCATGGCGATGCTGAGGCCGGCACCGAGATCCAGATGCGCACGAACCGCTTCTTCCGGGTTGATATGCTGGCTGGCCATGAACCAGCGCGGTTCATAGGCTCCGATCGGCAGCAAGGCGATGTCCGGCGGCCCCAGACGGCGGCCGATGGCGGCGAAATGGGGCGCATAGCCGGTATCGCCAGCGAAATAAACCCGTCCGGCTGGGGTCTCGACCACGAACCCGCCCCATAGTGTCTTGCGGCGATCAAACAAGCCACGTCGCGACCAGTGCGACGCCGGAACCAGATGCACCGTTACCCCCGGGCACGGCTGGAAGCATTGCCACCAATCCAGTTCCACCCCGCCTTCGATCCCCTTGGCGGTCAAGGCGCGGCCATTGCCCAACCCGGTTGCGATCGGTGGCCGCCAGCGTTGCGCCACGGCGCGAAGCGAGGGCAGATCCATATGATCGTAATGGTTGTGACTGAGGAGAACCAGATCAACCGGTGGCAACGCTTCCAGCGCCAAACCCGGAGCGCGAACCCGCCGCGTTCCCAGCCACGACAACGGACCGACAAAACCGGAAAAAACCGGATCGGTAAGAAGGGTCACGGCCCCGATCCGAATCAAAAACGTGGCGTGGCCAATGTGAGTGAGCGCGATTTGGTTGTCGGCCACGGTTGCCGGCGGCGGTGAACAGGGCGCGTTCTCGGCCCACTGCGGCCAACCACTGCGGTTTCGCTCCCGCCGCCAGCGCAGCAGATCGCTCACACTCTTGTCGGTGTTGGCCCACGGATTGAGGAAACGGGTGCCGTCGCAATGATCACTCGTGGGAAAGGGCATGGCGGCGATGAATCGGCTGGAGGGGGGGGACTCAGGATGACCGCAAGCTGTTGACCGCAGCGGGTGAACCACGGCATGATCCTTCGGTCAATCTAGGATCTGCGGCGTGCGCCGTCTACGGTCCTGAAACGGCATAAGGTTTGTTGGGTGAGTCCGGTGATGGTCTGGCGACTCGCGACCGGGGGGTCTCGGCTGGCGCGTCTTGGGCTGCGCCCTTTGGGTTTGGATAAACTTTCGTGACACGCCGGCTCTGACTTTTGGCCGTGCGGGGAGAATGGCATGGTGCGGTTGTGGGGAATGTTAGCGATCGTACTGGGGCTGGCGACGTTCGCCCCGACTCCGGTGCTGGCATTCGGTGCCATCGCGGTCGATGATGTGGCCCGGGCCAAGGACGCCAAGGACGGTTTGATCCTGATCGTTGACGCCCCGTCTCAGGCCGAAGCGGAACGCCAAGCGTTGGCCGAATGTAAAAAGGCCGGCAACAGCCATTGTCGGCTGATGCTATGGTTTGAAACCTGCGGTGCCTATGCCGCCTCTCGCAGTTTTTTTGGCGTCGGCACCGGGCCAACCGTCGCCGAAGCCGAGCGACTGGCGATCCAGCATTGCGGCAACCGAAACTGCACGGTAGTGGTTTCACGATGCGAGTGATCCGGCCTACACTACTTTGTGCCGGTACCCGGTTCGCCTGGCTTATGGCCGGCACGTCAGCGGAGCGATCGATGTTGGGTGAACGTATCCTGATCCTGGTTCTGTGCCTGGGTATCTTTGTCGCCATCGGCACCCCGATGGCTCGGGCCATGAACTTTAACGACTTGGTCGTGCGGGTTGCCGGCGACGCCAATGACACTGGCGATGCGACGCACAAGCCCGCGCCGCAGACCCCGCGTAAACCGCAGAGCTTCATCGATCCGGCCTATCCGTTCTATGCCTGCATGGGTGGGTTCAGCATCGGCGCGGCCACCGTTGCCTTCCCGCCGGTTCAGCGCTGGGTTTATGTCTTCGGCGCCTTGCCCGGCATGGCCTCGGTCGCCATGCGCGGCGGCTTCGGCTGCTATTTCGGCTTGGTGCTGGGTTCGGCCTATTCCGCCACCCTGTCCACCGGTCGCGTGGTCAAGGATTGGTGGTCCGGCCTGTTCCATTGATCTTTCGTGAGTCCTCGGTATTGGTGAGAATGGCGATGAAACTTCCGGCGGCCCTGGTTGCGGCGGTGACTGTGTTCTTGATCGTCGGCGGTGCCGTTCGGCTAGCCCATCCGGCCGCTGCCGCCGATGCCGTTGCGGTGCCGGCCGAACGTCCGCACCCCTCGCCCTCGCCCTGGGTTCATCGCGAGGATCGCCTTTTCGACCGCAACACAGTCACGCTCGGCTGCCTGACTGGGGCATCGATCGGCCCGTTTTTTATGGGCCTTAATCCGGTGTTCGAAGTCACCGCTTATGCCGGCTGGATGGTTGGGGTGGGGTCGATGATCGCGCGGAGTGGCCTGGGCTGCTGGTTCGGCTCCATGGCCGGCATGACGATTTCGGCGACGGCGCTCGCGGTAAACAAGACCACCGCAGCAATGTCAGGCCTCTTTTCAGGCGGCCATTAGGGTCCAGGGACTTGCCCTGAACCCCCTTCATTTAGCCCGCTTCAATCACTGGGCCGGTACCGGCAACGGGGGTTCCCTGCCATCAATGTTATTGAAATAGCGGAAGAACTCGCCATTAGGCGACAAGACCATCGTGGTGTCGTCGGCACGGAACGCAACCCGATAGGCTTCCAGCGAACGGTAGAAAGCATAGAACTGCGGATCGCGGTTGGTCGCTTCGGCAATAATCCGCAGGGCGTGGTTATCGCCCTCGCCGCGCGCCTTCTGCGCCTCCCGCTGGGCTTCAGCGATCAGCACCGTCCGTTCACGGTCGGCACGAGCCTTGATCTGCTGTGACAACTCTTCGCCTTGTGCGCGCGCTTCGGCCGCCTCCCGATCGCGTTCAGAGCGCATACGGGCGAAAATCGCCTGGCTGTTTTCTTCCGGCATATCGGCGCGACGAATGCGCACGTCCACCACCTCCACCCCCAACCTGGCCGCTTCAACGTTGACCTGATTCCGGATGTCGGTCATGACCTTGGCCCGTTCCGCCGACAGCACTTCAAGCAAAGTGACGCTGCCGACCACCCGACGCAGAGCGGAATTAACCGTGGCCGCAAGCCGCTGGGCAGCCACAACTTCACTGCCGACCGACTGATAGAAACGCAGCGGATCGACAATCCGGTAGCGGGTGAAGGTGCCGATATCAAGCCGCTTTTGGTCGGACAGAATCACCTGTTCGTCGGGTGGATCAAGATCGAGCACTCGGCGATCGAGAATGATCACATTTTGAATGAACGGCAGCTTGACCTTCAGACCGGCGGTTTGAATTTTCCGAATCGGCTGGCCGAATTGCAGCACCAGCGCCTGTTCCGCCTCGGTCACGGTGAACAGCGCGCTCGACAGCAGAATCACCGCGACCACCGCAGTAATCAGGCTAATCAACAAGGTATTTCGGTTCATGGGCATGGTCCTTGTCCCCTGGCGGGGCCCCCTATTCTCTGGTCCCGAACTTTAGCGCCGGCCGGTTTGCGGCTGGGCTGGCTGCGGAGACGGTTGCGGGGACGGGACTGCGGGAGAGGGAGCGGTCTTACCCGCCTGGGAATGGCGCAACATCCCGGTCATCAACTGATCCAGCGGCAGATAAGGCACAACGCCGCCGGCACCGGTATCAAGGATGATCTTGTTGGTGGTGCGCAAAATGCTTTCCATCGTTTCCAGATACATCCGACGCGAAGTCACCTCTTTGGACAGGGCATAGGCTTGGTAGATGGCGAGATAGCGTGCGGCATCACCCTGGGCTAGGCTGACCACCTGTTCGCGATAGGCCTGGGCTTCCTGGCTCAATCGTTCGGCGTCGCCTCGAGCGCGGGGGATGACATCGTTGCGATAGGCCTCGGCTTCGTTACGCAACCGCTCCCGGTCGGCTCGGGCCCGCTGGACATTATTGAAAGCATCGACCACCGAAGCCGGAGGATCGGATTTCAACATCTGCACCTGGGTCACTTCCACCCCGGCTTGATAGCCATCCAGCATGTTTTGCAACAGAGCCAGCGAAGCGATTTCAATTTTTTGCCGCGCTTCGGTCAGGGCCGGCTGCAATTCTGTGCGGCCGATCACTTCACGCATCGCGCTTTCCGCCGCCCGCTTGACCGTGCTTTCGGGGTCGCGAACCTGGAACAGGAAGTCCTTGGGGTTCTTGATTTGCCAGAACACCGAGAAGCCGATGTTGATGATGTTCTCATCCCCGGTCAGCATCTGGCTTTCTTCGAGCAGATCGCGACGGCCTTCGCCGGCCGTGCGATAGCCGATTTCGATCCGGTTAACCCGAGTCACCCGCGGCAGATAGACGGCTTCAACCGGACTGGGCAAATGATAGCGCAGCCCCGGATCTTCGTAGCGGACAAATTCACCGAAGCGCAGCACCACGCCCCGTTCATCCGGCAGCACACGATAGATGCCGCTGGCCAACCACAACAGAACCAGAGCCGCGACGATCAACAGCGGAGCGCCAATGCCGCCCAAACCGCCGGGCATAACCTGGCGCAGCTTGTCTTGCCCCTTGCGCAGTAGGCCTTCAAGATCCAGTGGCGTTTGGGGGCCACCGCTTCCCGGCGGCCGACTCCACGGCCCACCACCACTGCCGCCGCCACCGCCGCCCCCCCCGTTGTTTCCCGGTGGCGGACCCCAGGGGCCACCGCCCCCACCCTGATTGCTCCACGGCATGGCTGCTCCGTCTTCCTACCCAATGATCCGCAGTGAACCGCCCGAGCCTCAGCGCGGCCGGGCACCCCTTTTCCCCATCTCCAACCACCGCACTTTACCACCAGCGGCCGGAGACATACAGTCGCGAGATTAAGACTGACGACGGAGTTTTCAACCATGACCCAACTCACCGAGGCGCAGGTTCTAGACGCGCTGCGCACCGTGATTGAACCAGATCGACGGACCGACATCGTCGCCCTGAACATGGTGGGGGGGATTTCCATCGACAACGGCGATGTTACCGTCGTGATTGAAATCGATCCACAACGCGCCGGCCGCGCCGAGCCGATCCGGCATGCCGCAGAAAATGCGATTCGGCGCTTGGCCGGGGTCCGCCACGTCTCTGCGGTACTTACCGCTCATCGCGCGCCACCATCGATGCCCGCGACCGGTCATAGCCATAGTCACGGCGGTAGTCACGGCGGTGGCTGCGGCGGCTCGGGAGGAAAGCCGGCGGGTGGACCAGGGGAAGGCAAATCGCCGGTACCCGGGGTGCGCGCGATCGTCGCGGTGGCTTCAGGCAAAGGCGGGGTCGGCAAATCGACCACTGCGGTCAATCTGGCCCTGGCCTTGGCCGCGACCGGACGCAAGGTTGGTATGCTCGATGCCGATATCTATGGCCCATCGTTGCCGCGTCTGCTGGGGCTAACCGGCAAGCCGGTGGTTTCGACGGACGGCAAGAAGATGATGCCGTTGACCAATTATGGCCTAACCGTCATGTCGATTGGTTTCCTGATGCCGGAAGATCAGCCGACCATCTGGCGCGGGCCGATGGTCCACGGCGCGCTGACCCAGTTGCTGCGCGATGTCGCCTGGGGCGAGTTGGATGTCTTGATCGTAGACATGCCGCCCGGGACCGGCGATGCGCAACTGACCATGGCCCAAACCGTGCCGCTGGCCGGAGCGGTGATCGTTTCCACACCGCAGGACATCGCCCTGATCGACGCGCGCAAGGGGCTGGCCATGTTCCAGAAAACTGAGGTGCCGGTGTTTGGCATTGTTGAGAACATGAGCTATTTCTGCTGTCCGAACTGCGGCGAGCGTACGGACATCTTTGGCCATGGCGGTGCCCGGCGTGAGGCGGAAAAACTGGGCGTCGAGTTTCTGGGCGAGGTGCCGCTGCACCTGGATATCCGTGAAACCTCTGACCAGGGACGACCGATCGTGGTCGCCAAGCCGGACAGCGAGCACGCACACGCCTATCACGCCATCGCGGCAAAGGTCGCGCGCTCCCTGGGCTAAAGGTCGCGCGCTCTAGAGGTAAAAAAAGGCGGGCCGCTTAAGAAACACGGCCCGCCGTTCCCGAAGGAAGAGGGTATCAGAGAGGAGACAACCGGAAACAAACCACCCAATTACTTCTTAGCTACGGCGTTAGCCATCGAACCCTTAAGTTCTCCCAGGCTTTCGCTGACCCGCTTGCTGATCACGTTCGCGGCTTCGGTGTTGGACTTGGCGACCATTTCCGCCAGTTCCTTCATGTTCGACAGCGCCTTTTCGAATGCCGTCTTGACCAGTTCAGCCTGCTTCGTGACCTTAACTTCCGGCGAACCGACCGACATCATTTCGGTCATCATGCTGCCGGTTTCTTCCATGGTCTGGCGCAGAATTTCGGCCTGGCGACGGACCACCGCCTGCATGCCTTCGATCGCCAGCTGGTTCGCCGCGGTCACCGCTTCGATGTTCCTGCGCTGCGAAGCCATGATGGCATCGACATCAACGCCGGGAATCTTGAACTCGGACATCATCTTGGAGACATCCATTTCGAAGAACGGAAATGCGGTGGGCTTCGCCATGTGTAGCATCCTTTTGTCTGCGAGGTGGCCAGTGCACCTATGGATCAGGTCTCCGCCTTCGCCACCGTTGCTAAGTTGCATTATCGATGAAGGGATTATAAGCAATTTGGCTATAAGATGGTCAAGGGTTTTTTGTGCAGTGCAACATAGGGACCGAGGATAAAACCGCCCCTCTCTGATGCCGCTGCACCAGGATTTCCGCAGCCAGGGTTAAAAAATAAGTAATATCAGGATTTTGGTTTTCTGCCTGCGGCGTGTTGCAGCGCGTGCGACAAAAGACCGCAGGCGGGGCCAACCGCCCTGGGTGCGACAATTTGTCACACCCAGGGCGGTTGCCAAGAGGGGACCGTGAGCACCCACGCCCACGCCCACGAGAACACGATCGCGATTGGTCGCCGAGATAGTGGCGTAGACGACACCAGACATGATAGGCAACCGCCGCCATGAAACCTCCGATCATCGAAGCCGAAATCCTGGACAAACCCTTCGCCGAAGCGCTTGGCGAACGCTACTTGTCCTATGCCCTGTCCACGATCATGTCCCGCTCGCTGCCGGACGTGCGCGACGGACTGAAACCGGTTCATCGTCGCTTAATGCATGCGATGAACCAGCTTCGGCTTGCGCCAACCACACCGCCGCGCAAATGCGCGCGCGTGGTCGGCGAAGTGATCGGCCGCTATCACCCACACGGCGATGTCGCGGTCTATGAAGCCCTGGTCCGACTCGCGCAGGATTTCGCGGTGCGCTATCCCCTGATCGATGGCCAAGGCAACTTCGGCAACATCGATGGCGATAACGCCGCAGCCATGCGCTACACCGAAGCACGACTAACCGAGGTCGCTAAGGCGCTGCTCGACGGCATCGACGAAGACTCGGTCGATTTTCGCGGCACCTATGACGGCGACGGCACCGAACCGGTGGTGTTGCCGGCGGCGTTTCCCAATCTGCTGGCCAATGGTGCCACCGGAATCGCGGTCGGCATGGCCACCTCGATTCCGCCGCATAACGTCCATGAATTGTGCGATGCGCTACGACTGCTGATCAAGAATCCGGAAGCGTCGATTGAATCCCTGGTCGCCCTGGTACCGGGACCGGATTTTCCCACCGGCGGCATCCTGGTCGAGCCGCGCAACGCGGTGCTGGAGGCCTATCGCACCGGTCGCGGCGGCTTTCGGTTGCGGGCCCGCTGGATGGTGGAAAAGCTGGCCCAGGGCATGTGGCGAATCGTCGTCACCGAGATTCCCTATCAGGTACGCAAATCGGTCCTAATCGAGCGCATTGCCGAACTTTTGGGCGAACGCAAGCTGCCGTTTCTGGAAGACGTGCGCGACGAATCCGCCGACGATGTGCGTTTGGTGCTGGTCCCGCGCACACGCTTAATCGATCCCGAGGTGTTGATGGCCTCGCTGTTTCAGGCCACCGATCTCGAAGTCCGCTTTCCACTCAACCTTAATGTGCTTGACGCCACCAACGTGCCACGGGTGATGAACCTGCGTGCGGTGCTGCGCGCCTTCCTTGATCACCGCCATGTCGTGCTGCAACGACGCACGCGCTATCGGTTGGAACGAATCGAACGCCGGCTGGAAGTGCTGGATGGGTTCCTGATCGTTTATCTTAACCTGGACGAGGTGATTCGCATCATCCGCTACGAGGACCACCCCAAAGACGAATTGATGCGGGTGTTCATCCTGACCGATATCCAGGCCGAGGCGATTCTGGATATGAAGCTGCGCAATCTGCGCAAGCTGGAAGAAGTCGAATTGCGCCGCGAACACCTGTCGCTGGCTGCGGAACGGGAAAAACTCCGCACCCTGATGGGCGACGACAACTTGCGCTGGGCGGCGATTAACGACGAAATCGGCGAAATCAAAAAGAAATTCGGTAAGGCCACGGTTCTAGGCAAGCGCCGCACCGACATCGCCGACGCTCCGGTGGAAATTGAAATTCCGGCCGAAGCCACGGTTGAACGCGAAACCGTGACCGTGCTCTGCTCCGAGATGGGCTGGATTCGCGCGGTCAAAGGCCGGCTGGGTGAGGCTGAGTTGGCCGAGGTTAAATACAAGGAAGGCGACGGCCCACGCTTCGCCCTGGTCGCCGAAACCACCGATAAGCTGGTGCTGTTCGCCGGCAATGGCCGCTTCTACACGCTCGCGGTCGATAAGCTGCAACGCGGTCGCGGCTTCGGCGAGCCGGTACGCATGGCGGTCGATCTGGCCAACGATGCCAATATCCTGACCTTGCTGCTCCACCGTCCCGGCCGGCGGCTGGTGGTGGCCTCTGAAGACGGACGTGGTTTCCAGGTCGAGGAAAGCGAGGTTCTGGCTCAGACCCGCGCCGGCAAACAGGTCTTGAACCTGGAGGATGGAATCGCGGCGAAACTCTGTGTGCCAGTGGGTGACAACGTCGATACCGTGGCTGTGATCGGCAACAATCGCAAGTTGTTGTTTTTTCCGCTGGAAGAGCTGCCGGTGATGACTCGCGGCCGTGGTGTGGTGATGCAGAAATATAAGGATGGCAGTCTGGCCGATCTGACTCTGCTCCGGCTGGCCGATGGTTTCAGTTGGAAAATGGGCGAACGGATCCGCACTGAAACCGATTTGAGGCCGTGGCAGGGTGCCCGGGCCGGCTCGGGCCGGCTGCCGCCGAATGGTTTCCCACGGTCTGGTTTGTTTAGCTAGCGCCTCCAGAAACTAGATTGGCCCTCGGCGCAAATCCCGCTCCAACCACTGGCTGTAACGCGACATAAAAAAGCAGAATACGAAATAAATCACCGCGATAAATAGATAAGCCTCACGATAGAAGCCGCGCCAGTCGGCGCTATTGATCGAAATCTTGGCAGAAGTCAAAAGATCAAGCAAACCGACGATCACCACCAGCGAAGTATCCTTAAACACCACGATGAAAGTGTTGACCATCGGCGGAATCACCAGCGTCAGCGCCTGCGGCAACACCACCAGCCGCATTTTGCGCCAATAGCCCAGGCCGAGCGCGTCGGCGGCTTCGTACTGGCCATGGGGAATCGCCTGCAACCCGGCCCTGATCGATTCGGCCAGGAACGCCGAAGCGAACAGAATAAACGCGATCTGGGCCCGCAACAGCTTGTCGATGGTCACGCCGGCAGGCAGGAACAACGGCAGCATGATCGAGGCCATAAACAACAGGCTGACCAACGGCACGCCCCGGATCAGTTCGATATAGATTACGGCCACAGCCCGGATCACCGGCATGTCCGAGCGCCGGGCCAGAGCCAGCAAAATCGACAACGGAAACGCGGCCATCAAGCCAACCGTGGCAAGAATCAGAGTCAGCGGCAGCCCACCCCATAGCCGGTTTTCAACAAAGGGCAGGCCAAACACGCCACCCCACATCAGCACCGCCACCGTGCCCAGCCCGCCCAGCCACAGCAACGGCAGCCAGCGCCACAAGCGGCGGTCGCAACTGGCCGCGAGCATAGCCATAATTGCCAGGATCGCCAGCAACGGTCGCCATTGCTGGTCATAGGGATAGGTGCTGAACAGGATCAGGCGATATTTCTCGCGGATAAACGCCCAACAGGCCCCCCCTGCGGCGCGGCAAGCCTGGGCATCGGGTGCCGAAACCTGGGCATTGAACACCAGCCAACGCAGCAGCGGCGGCACCAGTTCCAGCAGCATCCACAGCAGCACCAAGGTGATCAGGCTGTTGAGCCAAGAGTTGAACAGATTGGCACGCAGCCAGGCCAGCGGCCCCAGCCGGAGCGACGACGGCGGCCTCATCGCTCGACCAGGGCTACGGCCCGATTGTACCAGGCCATGACCACGGTAATGACCACGCTGATCGCCAAATACACACCCATGATCAGCCCTACGCCCTCCACCGCCTGCCCGGTTTGGTTGACGATGGTGTTAAGTACCGAAACCATGTCTGGATAGCCGATCGCCACCGCCAAGGAGCAATTCTTGTTCAGGTTGAGGTACTGACTGGTCAACGGCGGCACAATCACCCGCAACGCCTGAGGCAGCACCACCAGCCGCAGCACCTGAGCCGGACTGAGACCAAGCGCGAGTGCGGCCTCGGTTTGGCCAAGGTCCACGGCCAAAATGCCAGCCCGGACGATCTCGGCAATGTAGCTCGCGGTGTAGATCGACAACCCCAGCAGCAACGCGGCCAGTTCCGGACTGACCGCACCACCACCACGGAAATTAAAGCCGCGCAGTACCGGCACGTCCAGCACCAGGGTGGCACCGAACACCCCCCAGACCAACAGCGGCAAGCCCAGCAGCAGCGCCAGCACGGCGGCCGCGAACGGAAACCCACGGCCCGTCGTCTGGCGACGGTGCCGGGTCCAGCGGCTCAGGCCCAGGCTGACGACCACGGCCAGCAACAGCGCCGCGATGCCGGCGGTCCAGGCGGCATCGACCACCGGCACCGGCATCACCAGGCCACGGTTGGACAGGAACACCCCAGGCAGCGGATTGAGCGCCTGTTGGGGCGACGGCAGGTTTTCGGTAATGATCGCGTACCACAGGAACAATTGCAGCAGCAGCGGCACGTTGCGCACCATTTCCACGTACACGGTCGCCAACCGCGCCAACAACCAGTTCGATGACAGCCGCGAAATCCCCACCGTCACCCCGATCAAGGTGGCAAAGACGATGCTCAATCCAGTCACTTTAAGTGTGTTGAGCATACCGACCACGATCGCACGGCCATAACTGTCGGCGGCGGAATAGTCGATCAGGCTTTCGCCGATGGCGAAGCTGGCCGAGCGACCGAGAAAGCCGAAACCGGAAGCAATGTTCTGACGGGCAAGGTTATCCAGCGTGTTCGAAACCAGATACCAGATCGCTCCGGCCACCGCCGCAGCGACCAGTGCTTGATAGAGCACGGCCCGCACGGTTTGATCACCGAGCCAAGCGGCGCGGACAGGTGCAGAGAAAGAGCTCGAAGTAACGGTCACGGCAGCGGTGCTCCTTACCCGGTCGGCCTGTCCAAACTATCAGCAATTTCCGTTGCGGTGATACCCCCCACCCCCCACCCTCACCCCCCACCCTCACCCGAAGACGGAAAGCCATAATCAGAACCGCGACGGGTTCGGGTTGCGGGTTTGGCGTTTACTGGTAAACTCATACGGTGAAATCAGTTTCTTGACCCGCACGCACTCGACCCGCACGCACCCAACCCGCATGACCACAACCGATCACGCTTGCCGCCGAACCGCTCCCGCCACACCTTTGGCTGGGTGCGCCAGAGCGCTTTGGCTGGGTACGCCGGAGCGGTGCGTCCGACCCGCGTCCGACACGATAGAGGGTTAGCGCAATGCTAAAAGGCATTCCTGCCCTGTGGATCAAATTCCTGGTGATTCTGATCCCGATTCTGGCGATTTCTACCTTTATTTTTTCGATGTTTTTCTTTTTTTCCAAATATTCCGAACTGCGCGGACGAATGGAAACCCGCATCCAAGCCATCGCCGGAATCAATGCCTCGGCCCTGGCCAACAGCCTGTGGACCTTTGATTCCAGCAGCACACGCCGAATTGTGGAGGCGATTGCGGTCAATCAAGATATCCTGTGCATTGAAGTGGTTGATGATCTGGCTAATTCAACCTATTCGTGGCCAGAGATCGGATGCTCCCAGTTTAAGAGCCAACCTCACTTGGCGCGCGATATTCATGTTCGTGAGCGCCGCGTTGGTTATATCAAAATTTACTTTAGTTTTGAATCTATCGACCACCAAATTCGCGAAGTGATCTTCAACGGTTTCGCACTGGTGCTGGTGCTGATGGTGGTAACCGTGATCACCGCTTCGATCGCCTTCCGCTTCACGATTGGTGTCCCGCTCAACCGCCTGCTGGAATCGATTGTTCTGGCCGATTCCGGCCAGGAACGACAGCCGGTGGTGTGGGGATCGAGCGACGAGTTCGGGCGGGTGATCGGGGCCTATAACCGCATGCTGGCCAAGCTGACTGCGGAAGAGACCGCGTTACGCCGCAGTCAGGAACGGTTGCGGCTGGCGATCGCCGCCACACGCTCATCGGTGTGGGACCATGATTTGCGCACGAGCGAATATTGGTGGTCGGAAGAGTTTCCGCCCATGCTCGGCTATGACCCAGACGAGTTGCCGGTATCGAGTCGGACCTGGGAATCGCTGGTTCATCCCGACGATATCGAACGGGTGGTGGCGGAATCCATGCGCCACGTCACCAGTGATGCGGATTCATTCCAGTATGTCTATCGGTTGCGGCGCAAAGACGGCGAATGGATGTGGGTGGAAAACAAGGCCACCGCCATCCGCGACGCCGACGGCATCGCCGTCCGCCTGACCGGAATCGTCGCCGACATCACCGAGCGGCGGCGGATGGAACTGGATCTGGCCCATGAGCGCGCCATCCTCCAGGCGACGCTGGAAAACGTCGATCAGGGCATCGTCATGGTCGATCGCGACTTGCGGTTGGTGACCTTCAACCGTCGTGCGGCGGATATGCTCAATGTGCCGCTGAAACTGCTGACTCGCCGGCCTTTGTTCGATGAAATCGTCCGCTGCCAGATCGAGCAAGGCGAATTCGCCGACTACGACGACGTGCCCGACCGGTTGCAAGCGGCTCCGGGCGAGTCGCTGCCGCCCGAATTCCCAACCTTCAAACGCCGACGCCCGGATGGCTCGGTGCTGGAAATCCGCACCAATTCGTTGTTCGAAGGCGGGTTCGTGCGCACCTACACCGATGTCACCGCCGAAGCCGGTGCCGCCGAAGAAATCTTCGCCGCGATGCAGGCCACGGAACGGGCCTATGCCGAGTTGAAGGAAACTCAGGCGAATTTGGTCCAGGCAGAGAAAATGGCCTCGCTCGGCCTGCTGGTCGCGGGTGTGGCCCACGAGATCAACACGCCGGTCGGCATCGCTTATAGCTGCGCTACCCATTTGGCCGGCCGCACCAGCCAGTTGGACGAGGCGTACGAAACCGGTGCGATGAAAAAATCGGACTTAAAGGGCTATGTTGCCACAGCGGTGGAATCCAGCCGGCTGATTCTGGCCAACCTGACCCGAGCCGCAGAGCTGATTCAAAGCTTCAAACAGGTCGCGGTGGATCAGGCCAGCGCCGAACGCCGCCACTTCGACCTTAAAACCTATATCGAGGAGGTCGTAACCAGCCTGGGACCACGGCTGCGCGTCACCGCTCACCGGGTAACGGTCGCCTGCCCAGATGGCCTGATCCTAGACAGCTATCCGGGAGCGCTGTCGCAGGTGCTGACCAATCTGGTCATGAACGCGCTGGTCCATGCCTTTGACGCCGCCGCCACAGGCATCATGCACATCGCCGTCACCCGCTTGGGCACCAACGACATCGAGCTGACCTTCGCCGACAACGGTCGCGGCATTTCCGCCGCTAACCTTAACCGCATCTTCGAGCCGTTCTTTACCACTCGGCGCGGTAGTGGCGGCAGCGGCCTTGGCCTGCACATCGTCTTCAATCTGGTCACACAATCGCTTGGCGGGCGGATTTCTGTGACCAGCAATGAAGGGTTGGGCACCATCTTTACCCTGCGCCTGCCGGCCGAAGCCCCGGCCGGACGCCCGGAACGACCCGATAAAACCAGCCTGCCCGATGAGTGGACCCAATCCTCGTGATACCGCTATTCCCCCGTCAACTCGCCCACCAGCTTGCCCACCAACTCGGTGGAATGCCTCGTCCATCCCCCGCCGACGCCGCTCCCCCCGCGCCGACGCCAGCAACGCCTTTGCCGTTGGGCAGGCACCACAATGAAGATGAAATCGCCTTCGCCGACGA
>CAUYTZ010000163.1:0-1068 GCA_963575695.1 uncultured Gammaproteobacteria bacterium
GGACACCGTGCCGGTGATCATTCTCGGCCACCTCTCAGAGGCCCAAAAGAGGGCCTTCAGAATTGCCGACAATAAGCTGGCCCTCAATGCCGGCTGGAACGACGAGTTGCTGCGGCTGGAGATCGAGGAACTTCAGGTCCTGGAGTTCGATCTCGACCTCACCGGCTTCGGCGGCGAGGAACTGGAAAACCTGCTGGACGGGGATGGTGAAGAGGACGGTGCCGGCGGGGACTCCGCCGACGAGGACGCCGCTCCAGAACCGCCGGCCGATCCGGTCTCCCGTCCCGGCGACCTGTGGGTTCTGGGAAAACATCGCCTGCTGTGCGGTGACGCTACGGTGGCCACCGACGTGGAACGGGTGCTGGCCGGCATGGTGCCGCACCTGATGGTGACAGATCCGCCCTACGGCGTCTCCTACGATCCCGCCTGGCGCAACGAAGCCGGGGTGTCGAGCACGGCGCGCACCGGCAAGGTGGCCAACGATGACCGCGCCGACTGGAGGGAAGCCTGGGCGCTGTTTCCGGGCGAGGTCGCGTACGTCTGGCACGCCGCCGTTCATGCCCGGGTGGTCGCCGAGAGTCTCGAGGTCTGCGGCTTCGTCGTCCGCTCCCAGATCATCTGGTCGAAGTCGCGCTTCGTGCTCGGGCGCGGTGATTATCACTGGCAGCACGAGCCGTGCTGGTACGCGGTGCGCAAGGGTGGCACCGGCCATTGGCAGGGGGCGCGGGATCAGGCCACGGTCTGGCCGATCGCCAGCGGCGAGGATGACGGCGCCACCGTCCACGGCACCCAGAAGCCGGTGGCCTGCATGCGCCGGCCGATCGAGAACAATTCGGACGAAGGCGACAGCGTCTACGAGCCGTTCTCCGGCTCCGGCACCACCCTGGTCGCCGCCGAGCGCACCGGACGGCGCTGCTTTGCCCTCGAACTCGATCCCCGTTACGTCGATGTCGCGGTGACGCGCTGGCAGACCCTGACCGGGCAAGCCGCCGTGCTCGATGGCGATGGACGGTCGTTTGAAGAGATCACCACCGGCCGGGCCGGATGACGACCGACGCGCCACACAAG
>CAUYTZ010000164.1:0-5075 GCA_963575695.1 uncultured Gammaproteobacteria bacterium
AAATCCCGAGCGCTTCGTGAAAAAAGCCCCACAGCCGCCCGCAAAACCAACCGCGGCTTGGATCAATCCGCCGCTCAAAACGGCAAACGCCCAAGCTTAAATTACACAGCACCCTGTCTCAAAATCGTTGACACGTTCCGCGCTGTGCGATTTCCAGCACTACGGCGTCAGCGGGCGCAGTCATCACCACCAACTCGTTGCGGCGTTGCGCCTTGGTGAATTGTTCGGTCACACCGTCAAGCTCACGTCGGGCGTTGACAAATTCTTCAGCCAGCTTCTGCCGCCAGTCAGTGACAAAGCTGTCGCGCTCAGATTCCTGCACCAAAATTTCATGATTTATTATTACTGCCTGACTCATAATCTGTTGAAGTTCCCGCATAAGCTCAAGATGTTGATCTTGAGCTTCAAGCATGGACAGGCGTGACCCCGCCCCAGATCTTGAGTTAAATAGGTCATATCTCATGACGACAATTTCTTTTAATCCTTTAAGCCTATTTTTAATCATATTTTGCTCTAAGGCAATTGTCTCAATTTGAGCTTTAAGCCTCTGCAGGGTTTCCTCGTGGTGGTTAATCCGTGCGTGGAAACTGGCCTGGCGCTCGCGAAACAGCATCGCCTGCAATTCCCAGTCAGTGTCGCCGGTTGGCGCTTCGTACTTGGCGGCGTTCGACAGTTCGGCTTGGCAACGGGCAACCTCGGCATGGAGACTCTTCTGTTTGGCCAGCAACTGGGCAAGATCGGCGGCGCTGAAGGTGGGATCGAGCTTGGCCAGCGTCTGGCCGCGATGAACGATTTGTCCCACCTCGACCTCCACGGAACGGATCATCGAGGTTTCAAGTGGCTGCACCACGATGGATTGAGGCGTGGTAATCAGCCGGCCGGACGCGACCACGATGCTATCCAGTTCCGACAGGCTTGCCCATACCACCACCGAAACGACCATGGCGAGCACCAAGTACAGAGTGATGCGCGCCACCACGGGCAGCGGTCGTTGTTCTATCGCCTCGGCATCTGAAAGAAAGTCAAGTTCCAGGCGCGACGGACGTCGCCGCCCGGTCCCTGGTACGGCGCCAGCCGGAGGTGTCGGACTCACTGGTTTTGGGTCTGTTGGGTCCATAGGTGCCGATAAAGTTGACAGCGCTGCAGTAAGTCTCCATGGGGGCCAGCGTCAATAATGCGGCCCCGTTCGAAAACAACGATTGCATGGCATTTGACCAGGGTGCTGAGTCGATGCGAAACAATGATCACTGTGCGTCCGGCGGCGATCCCGGCGAGATTGGTCATGAAAATCGTCTCACTGTCCGGGTCTAGGGCACTGGTCGCTTCATCGAGAATGAGTAGGCGCGGGCTGGGTAGCAATGCCCGCGCGATGGCCAAGCGTTGGCGTTGGCCACCCGACAGGTTAGCGCCGTTCTCCTCGATCAAGGTATTGAACCCTTGGGGCAACTGTTCGATAAACTCGTCGGCCCCAGCCAGTTTGGCTACGGCCACGATCTCCTCCATTGTCGCTTCAGGATGGGTTATGGCGATGTTATCCCGCACCGAGTCACGAAACAAGAAATTATCCTGGAGCACCACACCGATACTACGGCGAAGGTGGCCGAGATCAATCTCACGGATGTCAGTGCCATCGAAACGGATCACGCCTTCTTGAGGTGGATGTAGCCCTTGAATTAGTCGGGTGAGCGTAGTCTTGCCCGAACCGCTACGTCCAACCACCCCCACAACTGCGCCTGCCGGAATACACAGATTAATGCCATCCAGCACCGGTGCTCCGTCTGGCCGGTAACGGAAGCGCACACGGTCAAATTCAAGCCGGCCGGTCAGGCGGGGAAACAGGCCGATTGCACCCGGACGGCGCTCTGGCGGCCGGTTCATCACCTCACCCAGCATGCTTACTGACAGTGCGGTTTCCTGGTAATCCTGGACCAGTGATACAATCTGAACCAACGGCGAAACCACCCGGTTCGACAGCATCTGGAAGGCGATCAGCGCTCCGACCGAAAGAGTCTGGTCGAATACTTCAATCGTACCCAGGCTGATCACGGCTACAGGCATCAGACGCTCCAGACCCTGGGTGATGGCCTGGGCCGTGATCCCCATTTGTCCAACCCGGAACTGCATCAAAACGGCATTAGCGGCGCTTTGGTCCCACTTGCGACGTTGCACAGGTTCCAGAGCTGAGGACTTGACTGTGCGCATTCCTTGGATGGTTTCCACCAGCATGGCTTGGCGTTGTGCCTCTGCCTCGTAAAGTTCGCGCAGACGAAGGCGGAACGGTACGATCATTGTCACGATCACCGCCGCCATCAGTCCGGTGAACAGCAACACCACAAGGGTGAGATGAACGCTGTAGAGCAGCAGGATCGGAAGAAAGACCAGCAATGCCGTGGCATCGAGCGCGGTCAGCAGCAGCCGGCCAGTCAGGAACTGCCGGATCTTCTCCACCTGTTGCATGTGGCGCACCGTCACCCCCGCCGAGGTTTGCTCGAAATAATCGATCGGCAAAGAGACAAGATGGCCGAATGTGCGGGTAGCGAGACGGATGTCAATCTTGTTGGTAGCGGCCAGAAGCAGATACCGCCTCACAAAGCTGAATACGCAATCAAACAGAATCGCGATGACGACGCCGACGGTTAAAACATACAATGTAGAGTAACTATTGTGCGTCAGCACCTTATCGATAACTAGTTGAAAATAGAGTGGTGAGACCAAAGCGATAAAGTGTAGCATCACCGCTGCAACCGCAACGTCGCGGAAGGCGACGCGCTGCTGCCACATCTCAGAAACAAACCAGCGCAGTCCAAACGGCTGGTTCGTGTCGGTTACAGCATACTGACGACGCAGGAAAACAAGATCCCCCTGCCATTGGGCCAAAAATTGTTCTTGAGACAAAAGAAACGGTAACTGCTGGCTCGCAAGCGGATCGACCAACGCCACCATCGGTTCGGCGTCTCCGCGACGTACTCCAACAACGATCACGGTGTTCCCATTGGTCAATTGGGCCAGAAGAGGAAACACGTTGCCGAGCGCAACCAACTGCGGCCAGTTCAGGCACGCATGGCGCGCCTTCATGCCCAGCAACTGTGCCATTCGCACCAGTTCCGACGGTGACGGCTCGCGCTCGGGTAGAGCGTGATCATGAATCAGACGATCTACAGTGGCGGAAATCCCATAGTGCCGGCCAACCGCCACCAGGGCCTCCAGGCCGGATCGTCGGGATGGCGGATCACCGGGTGTCCCGACCGGAGACACGGGCGCACTGTCCGGCCCGGAAGGGGGCGAATTGATGCTCGACGACATCAGGCCGGCGTCACGTCAGCTTTTCGATTGCAACAATACCCCATTTTTGGATGAACCCCTGGAGTGGCCAAAGGACAGGTAAAAAGCGATCACGGATTACCAACCCGCCTCCTTATGATACATGTTCTTGGCCATACAAACACAGCTAACTTCCCGGGCCACCGATACCAAACAGCTGAATGTCATTCGATGACAGATTGGTAACGCCGGTCAGAGTTGCCACGGCAACAGCAGAAGAACCAGAGCCACTGCCATCGGCATCAAAAAACAAGGTGCATGTTGTTGTATTGAAAAGAAAGACCTGATTCACATTTGACGCAGAACCTGAAGCGTTAGCAACAAAGTTCAACGACGACAGCACCTGCGACGACGCTCCAGGGTCGGGAAGAACGCTACCGAAGTTCGGGCTGTTGATCATAATCTTATCTGTTCCGACCTCAAAGTCGGTGATCGTGTCCTTGCCTTCCATTCGAGTATTGAACACAAAGCGATCAGCGTCCGAACCACCCCTCAAGGTGTCGTTGCCGGTTCCGCCGATCAGCGTGTCCGCCCCGGCGCCGCCATCCAGCGTGTTGTCGTTACTGTTGCCCGTTAGAATGTTGGCGAGTGAATTGCCTGTGCCACTGATGTTGCCGGTATCGGTCAGCGTCAGATTTTCGACATCCACCGTCAAGATAAAACTGACCGAGGACTGGACGGTGTCAGCACCTCCGTTGGCGATTTCAACAACCACGTCACCAGCGTTGTCGACAACGTAAATATCATCACCCGCTCCACCAATCAGGATATCAGCTCCAGCGCCACCATCCAAAGTGTCATTTCCTGAGCCACCATCCAGCATATTAACACCACTGTTGCCAACTATGATGTTGCTTAGCGCGTTGCCTGTCCCATCAATGTTCGAAGCACCTGCCAAAATCAAATTTTCGAGATTGGTTCCCAAAAAGCAACTGATCGAAGCCTGAACTGTGTCCGTACCGGCATTGGCCGCTTCGGTCACGACATCGCTGGCGTTGTCGATGATGTAAGTGTCGTTGCCGGTGCCGCCAATCAGCGTGTCAGCCCCGGCCCCGCCGTCCAGCGTGTTGTCGCCGCCGTTGCCGGTCAGGGTGTTGGCCAGCGCATTGCCGGTGCCGTTGATCGCTCCCGTGCCGGTCAGAACCAGAGCCTCGACGTTGTCCGAAAGGGTATAGCTGACCGAGGCCTGCACCGTGTCCGTACCGGCATTGGCCGCTTCAGTCACGACATCCCCGGCGTTGTCGATGATGTAAGTATCGTTGCCGGCCCAGCCGATCAGCGTGTCGTTGCCGGCACCACCGATCAGGGTGTCGTTGCCGATGCCGCCGGTCAGGGTGTTGTCGAGCGCGTTGCCGGTGCCGGCCAATGCCGCCGAGCCGGTCAGGGTCAGATTCTCGACGTTGTCTGCCAGGGTTTCACGGCCGCGAGCATCCACACTTTCGGCCCGCACTTCAGCCTGCGGAAACGAACGCCGGAACGGACACCCTCCTCACATCGGTCACCGAAAACATATAGGACAACCTCGAGACTCTGTATAAGAGGAGATAGGACGAGTGGCGTGACGTGAAAGGGTGGTTAAACGCCCGTCCATCCCCGTCCAGCGTCGCGATATCGCCGGTCAGGGTTTGCCAACGCTGGATCGCGACATCGACGTAGCGGGGGTCGAGTTCGAGGGCGAAACAGTGGCGGTTGGTTCGTTCGGCGGCGATCAGGGTGGTCCCGGAGCCGGAAAACGGCTCATAAACCGCATCGCC
>CAUYTZ010000165.1:0-3138 GCA_963575695.1 uncultured Gammaproteobacteria bacterium
CCGGGCTGGCCTTTTTAATCCAGCCGGCGGGCGAGATGTGATCGGTGGTTACGCTATCGCCGAGCACCACCAGCACGCGCGCGCCGATAATATCCTCGACCGCCGAGGGCGTGCGCGGCATGGCTTCGAACAGGGGCGGCAGCTTGATATAGGTGGAGTCGTCATGCCATGCGAAGGTCATGCCTTCTGCGGTGGCGATGCCCTGCCATGCCTGCGGGCCGGTGAACACCGCGCCATAGCGCTGGCGGAACATCTCTGGGGTTATCGCCTTGGCCAGGGCGGCGGCGATCTCGTCGTTGCTTGGCCAAATCTCCTTGAGAGTGACCGGCTGGCCGTCGGTGCCGATGCCAAGTGGCTCGTGGGCCAGATCGATTGCCACGGTTCCGGCCAGGGCATAGGCGACGCACAGCGGCGGTGAAGCCAAATAGTTCGCACGGGCATGCTGGTTGACCCGGCCTTCAAAATTGCGGTTGCCGGACAGCACCGCCGCGACCACCAGATCGCCTTCTTCGATTGCGGCGGTGATGCCTTCGGCCAGTGGCCCGGAATTGCCGATGCAGGTGGTGCAGCCATAACCGACCAGGGCGAAGCCAAGTTGGTCTAGCGCCGGTGTCAGTCCGGCAGCGGCCAAGTAATCGGTGACGACTTGCGAGCCGGGGGCGAGCGAGGTCTTGACCCACGGTTTGCATGATAGGCCACGCGCCACCGCTTTTTGCGCCAGCAGTCCGGCGGCGAGCATCACGCTGGGGTTGGAGGTGTTGGTACAGGAGGTGATCGCCGCGATCACCACCGCACCGTGGCCCAGGGTGTACGTTTCGCCCTCAACCGCCACCGTGCGTGCGCGTATATTGGTATCGATTTTGAATCCCTTGGCCAGTTCGGCGGTGGCCAGTTCGGCGGCAAATGACGAGGCCATCTCGGCCAGCGGCACCCGGTCTTGTGGTCGGCGCGGTCCGGCCAGGCATGGCGCGACCGTGGCCATGTCCAATTCCAGCAGTTCGCTGAACAGCGGATCGGGTGTGGTCGCGTCACGCCACAGTCCTTGGGCTTTGGCGTAGGCTTCGATCAGGGCCACCTGTTCGGCATCACGGCCGGTGAAGGCCAGATAGCGCAGGGTTTCGGCATCAACCGGGAACAGGCCACAGGTGGCACCGTATTCTGGGGCCATGTTGGCGAGGGTGGCGCGGTCAGGCAGTGCCAGCGACTCCAGGCCGGGGCCGAAGAATTCCACGAACTTGCCGATCACGCCATGGGTGCGCAGGCTCTGGGTTATGGTCAGAACCAGATCCGTGGCGGTCACTCCTTCCCTCAGCGCGCCGGTCAGGCGGAAGCCGACCACATCGGGAATCAGCATTGAAATCGGCTGACCGAGCATCGCCGCTTCGGCCTCGATTCCGCCCACGCCCCAGCCGAGCACGCCCAGGGCGTTGACCATGGTCGTGTGGCTGTCGGTCCCGACCAGGGTGTCGGGGTAGACCAGGGTGCGGCCGCTGCTGGCGTCGTGGTCGCTCCAGACCACCCGGGCCAGGTATTCAAGGTTGACTTGATGACAAATGCCGGTGCCAGGCGGGACCACCCGGAAGTTGTTGAACGCCTTTTGGCCCCAGCGTAGGAATTCATAACGCTCGCGGTTGCGCTCGAATTCGATTTCGGCGTTGCGGGCAAACGCGGTGGCGGAGCCGAAGTGATCGACCGTGACCGAATGGTCGATGACCAGATCAACCGGGCATAGGGGGTTGATTTTGGCCGGATCGCCGCCGAGTGCGACCGTGGCCTCGCGCATCGCGGCCAGATCGGCTACCGCTGGCACGCCGGTGAAATCTTGCATCAAGACCCGCGCCGGGCGAAAGGCGAGTTCGCGTTCTTGGGCCGTGCCTTGCGACCGGTTGGCCAGGGCGCGAATGTCGTCCACCGTCACCGAGCGGCCATCCTCGAACCGCAATAGGTTTTCCAGCAGGATTCTCAGCGACACTGGCAACCGAGCCAGCTCACCCAAGCCAGATGCACCCGCAGCGTCAAGGCTGAAATAGTCGTAATGATGCTCTCCGACCGTCAAGGTGCGGCGTGTCTTGAGCGTATCTTGTCCGGCGAACGTCGTCACGGGAAGCCTCGGAAGCTGATAATTTGCTTATATCTCAGGTTCAAGCGGGGGGAGCAGGCGCAGCAGAACATTGCGCAGGGCCTCTGCCGTGACCGGCTTGAGCAGGAAGACTTCTACCCCCAGCGGATAGGCGGCATCGACCGTGGCTTGATCGATCCGGTTGGTCATGAACAACACCGGCAGGGTCTTGCGCCACGGTTCCTCACCCTCACGCAGGGCGCGCAGGAAACCCAGGCCATCCAGCGGTTCCATTTCCACGTCGCACATGACCAGATCCGGCCGTTCGCGCTCAATCATGGCCAGGGCTTCGGCACCGTCTCCGGCTTGGCTGGCCGTGTGTGCGCCGAGCAAGCCGATGGTGCGGGCAACCACCGCGCGCGTGAACGGCTCGTCTTCGACCAGCAGCACCGAACGGCCCCTTAATTCTTCGTTCGCCATTGCCATATCTTCCCCCCCCAAAAATTTTTCCTGTCAGGGCTTTTGCCCCTGGTTCCGGCACCCCTGTTGCCGTTTTATCTACGATAGCATCTGCTGCAACCCACGCCGTTCCTCTTCTTCGACCATCGACCGGATGTTGCGCACCAAAATCCTCAGCAGCGCCTTGATGAACGGATCGGTCTTGTCCAGCTTTTCGTCCATGATCTCGGGCGAGATTACGATGCAGATGGTCTGGCGTATTGCGGTGGCGTCGGCCACCCGGGTTTGATGGTCGATCAGCGACATTTCACCGAAGATGCCGCCGGGGCCGATCGTGCCCAGTACCCGCCGGTTGATCGCCTCGCCGCGAGAGATTTCCACCAGTCCCCGTTCGACGATATAGGCGCAGTCGCCCTGGCCACCCTCGCGCAGGATGATTTCGCTCGGTTCGAAATAGCGTCGGGGAAATTTATCAAACGGCTTCGCTCTTATTGCGATTTTTGTTGGTACGGACCCAATCCAATCGCCCCGGCAATCCAGTCACCAGGCAGTGAGTCTTTTCCAAGCGCTTCCAGGGTTCGCCGCCAGCTGACATAATTGGGCAGATATTTTGTTGCGAC
>CAUYTZ010000166.1:0-6524 GCA_963575695.1 uncultured Gammaproteobacteria bacterium
TGATGCACCCGTGAATCCCGGCTGCGAGCATAGGCATCGATTTGGGCCAACAAGGCGACTTTATCTTCAAACGCAATCAAGGCCAGCGGGTTGTCGGGATCGTAGAGAATACGGTTGGTGCCCGGTGGCGGTTCGGCCAGGGTGCCCGAATGGCCGGCATGGACCGCGCGCACGGTGGCGGCGGCACGGCGAATCGCGGCTTCGTCCAGCGATGCGGCATGAGCCAGCCCAATCGCCTCCCCGACGACCGCGCGCAGACCGAAACCGTGCAGGGTATCGAAACTAGCGCTCTTGAGCCGGCCATCGTCCCACCCCAGCGACTCCGACTGGCAATATTCCAAAAACAGCTCACCATCGTCGGCCCCTGCCAACGCTTCGCCGACGATACGGTCAAGCCGGTCCGGCTCCAGCCCTGCGCGGGTGAAAAACAGATCTTCGGTAAAGCCCAGGGCCGACATCGCCGCATACTCCGCGCAACGGGAAAATAAAATGGATTGCGAGAGAGGGTGGCGGCTTGCGGGCTTGCGGTCAATGCCCGCGTGCGGAAAACACACGCTGTGGTTTTCACGGGGAACCCTGTGGGGGGGCCCTGTGGGCAGGTTCCGGATTGACAGGAAGCGCAAGGCCATAGGAAATGGGCTGCGCGTGGGGTAATGTGCGCTGCCGCGAAGGTCGGCGCGCTTCCCGCGCGTTTCGTTTCCAGTGTTTCGAGGATTCCATGCTCGGTGCCATCGTCCGCAAGCTGTTCGGAACCGCCAATTCGCGCTTTCTCAAGACCTTGGCCAAGCCGGTCCAGCAGATCAACGCCGTGGAATCAACCGTGGTCGCGCTGTCGGATGAGGCACTGCGCGGCCAGACCGAGGCGCTGCGCAAGCGGTTGAGCGAAGGCGAAACCCTCGACGATATCCTGCCCGATGCCTTCGCCACCGTGCGCGAAGCGGCCAAACGCACGCTGGGACAGCGCCATTTCGATGTCCAGATGATGGGCGGCGTCGTCCTGCACCAAGGCAAAATCGCCGAAATGAAGACCGGCGAAGGCAAAACCCTGGTTGCGACTCTGGCGGTCTATCTAAATGCCATCGAGCGCAAGGGCGTACATGTGGTCACGGTCAACGATTACTTGGCCCAACGCGACAGTCAATGGATGGGCCAGATCTATCGTTTCCTCGGCCTGACCACCGGCTGTATCGTCCATGGCTTGACCGATGAAGAACGGCGCGAAGCCTATGCCGCCGACGTAACCTATGGCACTAACAACGAATTCGGCTTCGATTATCTGCGCGACAACATGAAGTTCCGGCTGGAAGATATGGTTCAGCGGACGTTCAACTTCGCAATCGTGGACGAGGTCGACTCGATTTTGGTCGATGAGGCGCGCACACCCCTGATCATCTCGGGTCCGGCTCAGGATTCGTCTGATCACTACATCGCGGTCGATAAGCTGATCGCCAAGCTGACCCCTGACGACTACGACAAGGATGAAAAGGTTCGCGCGGTCAGCCTGACCGAACCTGGCGCGGAAAAAGTCGAAGGCCTGCTGCGTGATGCCGGCCTGCTCGCCAAGGGCAACCTATACGAAATTCAGAACATTAACTTGGTCCACTATTCAAATCAGGCCTTGCGCGCCCACCAATTGTTTACGCGCGACAAAGATTATATTATCAAAGACGGTAAGGTTATCATTATCGATGAGTTTACCGGCCGCATGATGGAAGGCCGGCGCTATTCCGATGGTCTGCACCAGGCGCTGGAAGCGAAAGAAGGGGTGCAGATTCAGCAGGAAAACCAGACTCTGGCCTCGATCACCTTCCAGAATTACTTCCGGCTTTATCCCAAGCTGGCCGGCATGACCGGCACCGCCATGACCGAAGCGGCGGAATTCGCCGAAATCTACAATCTGGAAGTCATCGAGATTCCGACCAACGTCACGGTCACCCGCCATGACCATGACGACGAGGTCTATCGTCGCGCCTATGAAAAGAACAACGCGATCATCGCCTTGATCGAGGAGTGCCGGGCCCGGAACCAACCGATTCTGGTCGGCACAGTTTCGATCGAAAAATCAGAATCGCTCGCGGCGGAACTCAAGAAGCGCAAGGTTCCACACTTCGTACTCAACGCCCGCTACCACGAACAGGAAGCCAGCATCATCGCCCAGGCCGGACGGCCGGGAGCGGTGACCATCGCCACCAATATGGCCGGTCGCGGTACCGACATCCAGTTGGGCGGCAACCTGCAGATGCGGCTGGACATTGAACTGAAGGGTGTAACCGACCCAGCCCAGCGCGAGCAGATTACAGCCAAAATTAAGGCCGAGATCGAAGAGGCCAGAAAAGTGGTTCTGGCTGCGGGCGGCCTTTACGTGATCGGCACCGAACGCCACGAAGCGCGCAGAATCGACAATCAGTTGCGCGGCCGCTCCGGCCGCCAGGGCGACCCGGGCGCCTCCAAGTTCTTCCTGTCACTGGAAGACGATCTGATGCGCATCTTCGGCTCCGACCGCATGGATGGGATGCTGGAGAAACTGGGTCTTGAAGAAGGCGAGGCGATCGTCCACGCCTGGATCAACAAGGCGTTGGAGCGGGCCCAGAAAAAGGTCGAAGCGCACAACTTCGAAATCCGCAAGAACCTGCTCAAGTTCGACAACGTGATGAACGACCAGCGCAAAGTGGTCTACGAGCAGCGACGCGAAATCATGGATGCCCCGGACGTGGCTTCGACCATTACCGACATGCGCCATGACGTTATTTCCAAGATGGTTTCCACCTGCATTCCGTCTAATGCCTATTCCGAACAGTGGAACATCACCGGTCTGAAGGAAGAGGCGCGCCGCGTGCTGGGCCAGGATGTGCCGATCGAGGACTGGGCCAAGGAAGAGGGCATCGCCGAAAACGCGATTGAAGAGCGGCTTCACGACATCGCCGACCGTAAAATGGCCGAAAAAGCCGCTAATTTCGGTCCTGAAATGATGCGGATGGCGGAAAAGAGCCTGCTGCTGCAACTGCTTGACCAGTCGTGGAAGGATCACTTGCAATCGCTGGACCACCTGCGCCAGGGCATCAATCTACGCGCCTATGGCCAGCGTGACCCGCTCAACGAATATAAGCGCGAGGCGTTTGAACTGTTCCAGAAAATGCTGGAGCACCTGCGCGAAGCGGTAACGGTCCTGCTGCTGCATGTTGAGATCAGGCCACAAGAGGAGCAGGAGCCGGAACAGGTTTTCCAGCGCCGGCCGATGCGCATGCACGAAACCCGCGAAGATCCGGCCATGGCCGGGTTGGCCCAGCAGAGTGAGGACGAAGAGAGCGCCCCACGGGCGCGGCCAATGCCAGCTTCGGCCGGTCCGTCGCCGCACGGTATCGATCCCAGGGATTCAGCCACCTGGGGCAAAACGCCGCGTAACGCCGCATGTCCGTGCGGTTCGGGCAAGAAGTACAAGCATTGTCATGGCCGGGTTGGTGGCTAGACCTCATAACCTTCCCAAATAAAGTGGGTCCAGGGGCAAGGGAAATCAGGCGACCATGTCTTGCGTATCTCCCGCCCCAGCGGCCGAGTTGTCCCGCGCCCGCATTCTCTTGTCCAACGACGACGGGATTCAAGCCCCGGGTCTGGCCGTGCTGGAGCGAATCGCGCACACACTGTCGGATGATGTCTGGGTGGTGGCACCGGAAACCGAACAGTCCGGTGTCAGCCACTCGCTGACCATTCACCGCCCGCTCCGTCTGCGGCAATTGGGCGAACGCCGATTCGCGGTCGATGGCACTCCCACCGATTGTGTGTTGATGGCGATCAACCACATTCTCCGCGATCAGCGACCAACTCTGGTTCTGTCCGGGGTTAATGCCGGCAGCAATCTGGGTGAGGACGTGACCTATTCCGGCACCATCGCCGCTGCCATGGAAGGCTGCCTGCTCGGTGTGCCGTCGTTGGCGTTAAGCCAACATGTCGAACCCGGAACCGAACCTGATTGGCGTATGGCCGAACACTGGGGGGCGAAAGTGGTGCGGCAAGCTATGGCCGTCGCTTGGCCAGATAACGTCTTGATCAACATCAATTTCCCGGTGGCGGGACCAACCGATGACCTAACCGGACCACGATCGGTGCGGGTGGTGCGCCAAGGCCGGCGCAAGCTGGGTGACGAGATCCCACAACGCTTCGATCCGCGTGGCCGGCCCTATTACTGGATCGGTGCCCAACGGCGCGAAGACACCTCCAACCCGGATACCGACATCGGCGTGATTATGGCCGGTGGCATTGCGGTCACGCCGTTGTATCTTGATCTCACCCACCCATCGACCCTGGAGACTTTGCGGGAAGTGTTTTCGTGACCTTGGAAGGCACGCAACACCCGCCTGATCACCTTGTTGCGGCGAAACAGCCCGGCGGAATCGGCCCGGCGGAATCGGTATGTGGTTCGCTTCCGGCAGGCCGGCGCGGGCCTGGAAAGAGAGGAATTGTGGCCGGTTCGCTTTGCCCCCTTGTTGCCCGATCTGCCAACCTTGGTGCTGGTAGTGAAAACGGATTCGGGCCAGGACTCGTAAGCCGATTCCTGGCCGCAACCCTGATCACGCTAAGTTTTGCCCTGCTCGGGGGCGGGTTGGCTGGCTGCGGCCGGCTGGAACCGACGGAAGGCTCACCCGGCGGACCGGCGGCGACGGCGACGGCGGCCGGGTCAAACGCGGTCACGGTCCAGCGCGGCGATACCGTCTCCGCCATCGCCGTGCGCCATTCGGTGCCGATGCGCGATCTGATCGAAGTTAACCATCTGGTTCCCCCCTTTCGAGTCGAACCCGGTCAGCGGCTCGTTTTGCCCAATACCCGCGCCTATACCGTCGGTTCTGGCCAGTCTTTGTCGGGTATCGCCCAAAGCACAGGAATCGATCAGCACGAAATTATCCGGCTCAACGATTTGCAGCCGCCCTATGCCTTGCGTTCCGGCCAGAAGCTGCGCCTGCCGGGCGGCAGTGGTGGGGGTATGTCGGTTGCGGCGACGACGGCCAATGATCAGGCATCCCCGCCCATAGCCTCGCTGGGACATAAACCGACTCCGGGCGCAATCGAAGCGACCTCGCTGGCCCCCTATTCCCACCCAACGGCGGCCGCTTCAGCCGGTGCCCCCTCCCCCCTGGCCATCGCCCCGCCGGTACCGCTGACCCGTCCGACGGCACCGCCGCCGGAACCGGCGCACGCTGCCGCCGCTCGACCACCACTCGCAGCCCCACAAACGGCCTCACCAGCCGTCGCCCCCCCGGTGCCCCCAGCCCCGACAGCCGTAACGGAAACCCCGGCCCCGCGAGCCGGGTCACGCTTCTTGTGGCCGGTCAAAGGCAAGATCATCTCCGGCTACGGTCCCAAGCCCGATGGCCTGACCAACGACGGAGTCAACATCGCCTCTCCGCCCGGCTCGGCGGTCACAGCCGCCGATCACGGCGTGGTCGTTTATGCCGGCAATGAATTGCACGGCTATGGCAACCTGCTGCTGGTCCGCCATTCCGACGGCTTCATCACCGCCTATGCCCATCTTGACCAAATGGCGGTCGAGCGCGGCGACCGAGTGGTGCGCGGACACAAGATCGGCACCGTCGGCGGTACCGGCTCGGTCTCGTCGCCGCAATTGCATTTCGAAGTCCGTAAGGGCAGCCAGCCGGTCAACCCGATGGAGCACATGGACCAGGCCAAACCGGCCGAGAGCCGCTCATGAAACGCGCGGTTTTCTTGTTGCCGCTGGGCCTGTTCGCCGCCCTGCTGCTCTATTTCGCCGCCGGCCTCACCCTGGATCCCAAACTGATTCCCTCGGCGCTGATCGACAAACCGGTCCCGGTGTTCGACCTGCCGCCGCTACCCGGCCACAGCGACGGCCTAGCCACAGCCGACCTTAAGGGCGAGGTCCAACTGGTCAACGTCTTCGCCTCGTGGTGCGTACCGTGCCGGATCGAACACCCGCTGATTTCGGCCCTGGCCGCTCAAGGCGTGCCGGTGCGTGGCCTAAATTATAAGGACAAGCCGGAAGACGCACTGGACTGGCTACGACGTAACGGCGATCCCTATCGCTCGATTGGTGCCGACCGTGATGGCCGGGTCGGGATTGACTGGGGAGTCTATGGTGTGCCGGAAACCTTTGTGGTCGATCGTACAGGCCGAATTCGCCACAAGCACGTCGGTCCGCTGACCGTCGAAGAGTTGGAACACAAGATCCTACCGCTGATCGAGTTGCTGCGCAGCCGCCAGAACGATCGTCCCCAATGAAGTGGATCCAGGGCAAAGCCCTGGTCGCTGAAGGCAAAGCGAGCCAGTCGGAATTCCTCGAGATCTATCGATATCTATCGATATATAAAGCCGTATAAAGCCGTATAAAGGGAGTGCGGCCATGGATCGAATAATCAATCCTTATGCGCCCGGAGCGGGAACCCAGCCCCCGGAATTGGCCGGGCGGGATGCCGTTTTGCGGGATGCCGAAGTGGCTTTGGCCAGAATCAAAGCCGGCCGTTCGGATCAGGGCATTATGCTGACCGGGTTGCGGGGCG
>CAUYTZ010000167.1:0-7800 GCA_963575695.1 uncultured Gammaproteobacteria bacterium
TTTGCGCGAACATCTTCAGGGCTTCATTGGCTTCGTGCTGAAGGTATTCCGGGGTCAGGCTATGGTTGATCGCCTCATTGGATTTGGCGATGCCGACGGCTTCGGTCAGACGGATATCGGCCTCCTTCTGCGCGATCTGAACCCTGATCTGCATCGCTTCCAGCCGCTTTTGCTGGTTTACCGCATCTTGAATTGCCTGCTCGATCGCCGGGTCAGTGACCACGTTGCGCACCACCACCCGGGTAACGGTGAAGGTGCCTGAATCGAGCGAATCCAGTTCCCTTTGCAGCATTACCTGGACTTGGCTACCGATCAAATCACGCTGCTGGTGGACCAGCAGACTGCCGACCTTAGCCACTTCTTGGTAGATCGCGTTGCGGGCCAGGGTTTGCACCAGCCGATAGGCTGGGGCCATCACCCCCGCCGACAACGGGGCGCTTTGGCCGGCGTATTTTACCGCGAGCGAAGCCACACGGTTAGGGGCGGTGTGATAAAACACGGTCACATCCATGTGGCGGATGAACAGGTTATCGGCGGCCTTGGGCGTCAGGTCGTCGATCGCCACCGCGATTTCCTTGGTTGAATACTCATGCACCGAAGCCAGGGGCGCGAAATAGATTCCGGGCGTCAATTCTTGCATCGAGACCGTACCGAATCGGGTTTGCACACCAACATGGCCAGTTTCGATCGTGCCGATTGATGTCGTCACCATCGTCAGCGCCAGCAAGCCGGTAACGACGGCATCCAGCACTGGACCCAGTTGAGTCGCCAAAAAGGTAAACATTGCCGTCCTCATTATCGTGGGTCCAGGGCAAATCCCTGGTCGCTCGCAAGGCAAGTCTCGATTCAACCACTTGTTCGGCCAGTGGTGGTGATGAAGTCGCGCAACCGGCCCATAGCCTGCTTGCGCTCATCGTCGGTTTTGAAACGTTGAATATAGGCGGGCAAAAATTTGGGATTCTTCAGTTCCCGGCCAATCAGTTCCGATGCGAACGCCAACGAGTTCCCTGCCGGCGGCGGGCTGGTGGTGCAGATACGGACCAGCAGCACAATCCGTTCGAAATAGCTGCGGCCTGCGGCCAGAACCACGTCATTCTTGAGGATGTCGAGCACGGTTTGATCGAACGTGGCCATCATCTCGGTTTTCGCACCTTCGTCGAACGGTGCCTTGATCAAGGTATTCATCGCCTCAATCAACCCGCCCAGCGCCGCCACCCGGTTAACCCCCAGCCGCAGGGTCTGACGGACCAGATCGTCCGCCGGCAGTACCGCTCGAAAATGATTGAAGAAGCGCGTGCGGTTGGCCGCTCCCGGCACCAGCAGCCCAAATCGGCAGGCCAGATCCAGCTTTGCCGGTGCGGAGGACGCGGTTTCTAAGAGCCGGCCCACGCCTTCCGACGTAATCGCCCGGCCGGCGCGCAGATCGAACGCCTCACTAATCTCCTCATCCCGGGCCAGCGCGGGCGAAGACTGCGGCAAACGCGCGATCAGGCGGTGCAGCGACTCCAACTCCGCCATTAGGTTGGTGGATGAGGCCAGCGCATTCCGCTGGTGCAGTTCGCGCAGCAACCGACGACGCAAGGTGGAGCGCGTACGGGGTAGGCAGCCATCGGCAATCAGGCTGCTGATCGCACCCACCCCCGGCGGAACCTTGATCGTTTCCGGGCGATAAGCCCCCCCATGAAAATCGATCATCACCGTCAGCAGCGCCTCGCGCCCGGATTTTTCTGGTAGCAACTCCCGATACAAACCATCGGAGCGGAATTGTTCAGCCACGATCATGTCGAGATAGCGAAGGGAACCCACTTCCAGATCCGGGGTGAACAGTCGGCCCAGCCGATCCAGTTTTTCGGTCCAGGTCTTGGCCCCGACCAGCAGCGCCGTGAACGTACGATAGATCTGATACGGCCTGGCCTCACCTTCGAACCTTCGCTCCAACTCGCCCAAGACTTGGCCCAGGGTGCCCGGCTCCAGCAAGGGTACTGGGGTTTGACCGGCTTCGGTGCGCAGGCGAAGCGTCAACTGGCTGAACAGACTCATCAAATCTTTGAACAGACTTGGTGCCGACGCCTTGTCGGTCTGGGCCTGGGCCACCGCGATCTTCTGTATCATCCCTTGCAAAATGGTCCCGGCCTGATCAAGGGCGACCATATGTCGGTCGGAATGAATCAGCTCTAGCGCAGTCACGCGCTTGTCTTCAAAATAGCGGCCGAGCTGGTTCCAGAACTCTTCCCGACTCCAGTCGTGATAAAAATCCTCCACCTTGCGCCAATACAGAACCTCGTCCGGCTCATAGGCCGGGGCTAGCGGATCGGCCTCGGCAATCCCGGCCAGCATCTGCTTGAACACAATCACGGTTTCCGAAAACCCATAACCGGGAAACCCTTCCGTCCGCGCGACGCGTATCCCATCGACCATTTTGGCCTGAAGCACCTGATCGGCGACGATCATGGCATCACGCAGACTAGGCCACCGCTTAACCCGGTACCAAACGGTTCCACGATAGGTGTGCAGCTCGTGCGCGACGTTCACTTCGTGCGTGACGGCCGCGTTCACTCGCTCGTCCGGCTCGGGGGAAGGGGACAACGGTGTGGCCGGAGGCATGGACATTGATTAATAACCCACCTGAATGGATGAAATTAGCCATCATTATCGTCCATTCTAAACGGTCATGGTTGATCAAAAGTTACGAAAACCCAGTCCATTGAGCCGAATTCCAAAAAAACTGGCGGCGCAGTAGACCCGCCTGGAGCCTAGAGGCCTCTGGACCCACTCGATCAAAAATGGCTATAGTGCGTCACTTGCTGTGCGCCCCCCCTCCCATCGTTTGGCAGGGGGTTTTCGCCGCACAGGCCGACAGCTTTCCTTTAAACCGCCGCCCCGCCGGCGAGGCGCGATTAGAGACCATGCCCAAACGCACCGACATTCAAAGCATCGCCATCATCGGCGCCGGGCCGATCGTGATCGGTCAAGCCTGTGAATTCGATTATTCCGGGGCCCAGGCGTGCAAAGCGCTGCGTGAGGAAGGCTATCGGGTAATCCTGGTCAATTCCAACCCGGCCACGATCATGACCGATCCGGGTTTGGCCCACGCCACCTATATCGAGCCGATCACGCCGGAGGTGGTGACTAAAATTCTGGAGAAGGAGCGTCCGGATGCCCTGCTGCCGACTATGGGCGGGCAAACCGCGCTGAACATCGCCATGGCCCTGGCCGATGATGGTACCCTGGAGCGGCTGGGCATTGAAATGATCGGTGCCGACCGCAGGGTTATCGCCAAAGCCGAAGACCGGCTGCTGTTTCGCCAGGCTATGGAGCGGATCGGGCTGGAAAGCCCGCGCAGTCGTATGGTCAAGACCATGCCGGAAGCGATGGCGGCGTTGCCGGAAATCGGCCTGCCGGCGATCATCCGCCCCAGCTTTACGATGGGCGGTACCGGCGGCGGCATCGCCTATAATCGGGCCCAGTATGAAGAGATCGTCACCGGCGGCCTGCGCGCCTCGCCGACCCACGAGGTTTTGATCGAAGAATCGGTGCTGGGTTGGAAAGAATACGAGATGGAGGTGGTTCGCGACCACGCCGACAACTGCATCATCGTCTGCTCGATCGAAAACATCGATCCAATGGGTATTCACACCGGCGACTCGATCACGGTTGCCCCGGCCCTAACCCTGACCGACAAAGAATACCAGATTCTGCGTGATGCCTCGATCGCGGTGCTGCGTGAAATCGGGGTTGATACTGGCGGTTCAAACGTTCAGTTCGCGATCAATCCCGACACCGGGCGCATGCTCGTGATTGAAATGAATCCGCGCGTCAGCCGGTCTTCCGCGCTGGCGTCCAAGGCCACCGGTTTTCCAATCGCCAAGGTTGCGGCCCGGTTGGCGGTTGGCTACACCCTGGATGAACTGGCCAACGACATCACCGGCGTGACCCCGGCTTCGTTCGAACCCACCATCGATTACGTCGTCACCAAGATTCCGCGTTTCACCTTTGAAAAATTCCCTGGTGCCGAAGCCCTGCTATCCACGTCGATGAAATCGGTTGGCGAGGCGATGGCGATCGGTCGCACCTTTGCCGAATCGATGCAGAAGGCGTTGCGCTCGCTGGAAACCGGGCTGACGGGTTTCAATCCCCCGCAATTGGGTGGAGCCGAAAACGATCCGCAAGCGGTGCGCGCGGCGCTGGCCAAGCCAACCCCGGATCGTATTCTGGTGGTTGCGCAAGCCTTGCGGCTGGGCATGTCGGTGGCGGAGATCCATGCCGCGTGTCGAGTCGATCCGTGGTTCTTGGAACAGATCCGCAGCATCGTCGAGGTGGAGGAAGAAGTTCGCCGGGGTGGCCTGCCCGCGACGCCGGCCGAGTGGTTGGCGGTTAAGCGCCTGGGCTTTTCCGACGCCCGCTTGGCCGAGTTGGCCGAAACGAGCGAAACCGACGCAGCGGCGCGGCGGCGTGCGGCCGGCATTACGCCAGTTTACAAGCGCATTGATACCTGCGCGGCCGAATTCGCTTCGCGCACACCCTATATGTATTCGACCTATGAAGCGAACGACGCCGGGACCGGCATCGGCGAGTGCGAATCGGACCCCTCCGAGCACAAGAAGGTGATTATTCTCGGCGGTGGCCCCAACCGCATCGGCCAGGGCATTGAATTCGACTATTGTTGCGTCCATGCCGCCTATGCCCTGCGCGAGGTCGGCATTGAGACCATCATGGTCAACTGCAATCCCGAAACGGTTTCAACCGATTACGACACCTCCGACCGGCTCTATTTCGAACCCCTGACCGAAGAAGACGTGACCGAGCTGGTCCGGGTTGAACAGCGTCGCGGTACGCTGCTGGGGCTGATCGTACAATTCGGCGGCCAGACGCCGCTGAAGCTGGCCAAGGGGCTGGAAGCGGCGCAGATTCCGATTTTGGGCACCTCGCCCGATGCGATCGATCTGGCCGAAGACCGCGAGCGGTTTCAACAGTTGCTGCACCGGATCAAGTTGCGCCAGCCGGATAACGGCCTGGCCCGGAGTTTGGCCGAAGCCGAAGCGGTGGCCAACTCGATCGGCTTTCCGGTGGTGATTCGGCCGTCCTATGTTCTGGGCGGACGGGCGATGGAAATCGTCCACGACATGGTCGGATTGCGTCGCTACATCGGCAATGCGGTCCGTGTTTCGGGCAACAATCCCGTGCTGATCGATCGCTACCTCCAAGACGCGATCGAGGTCGATGTGGATGTGGTTGCCGACGGCACCCTCGGCGATGCCGGGGTCTATGTCGCTGGGATCATGGAGCACATCGAGGAAGCCGGGATTCATTCCGGCGACAGTGCCTGTGCTTTGCCGCCCTATACCCTGGCCGCCTATGTCACCGATGACATTCGCCGCCAATCGATCGTGCTGGCGCGCGCGCTCAAGGTCAAAGGGCTGATGAACGTGCAGTTCGCAGTCACTTTCGGTCCGGGCGGCGAACCCACGATCTATATCCTGGAGGTCAATCCGCGCGCCAGCCGCACGGTGCCGTTCGTGGCCAAGGCCACCGGCACCCCAATTGCCAAAATTGCCGCTCGAATCATGGCTACCGGCGAACCGCTGTCGTCGTTCCGCCTGTCCGGGCCGACTCCGGGTCATATGGCGGTCAAGGAAGCGGTGTTCCCCTTCGCGCGTTTTCCCGGTGTCGATATCCTGCTGGGCCCGGAAATGAGATCAACCGGCGAAGTCATGGGTTTGGACCGCGATTTTAGTCGCGCCTTCGCCAAATCCCAGCTTGGGGCCGGCACCATGCTTCCCACCACGGGCACGGTGTTTATTTCGGTCAAGGACCGCGATAAGGCTGCATTGGTGCCGATCGCGCGCCGATTGCAGGATTATGGTTTCACCCTGCTGGTCACTTGCGGTACGGCTAAGATCTTTACCGAGGCCGGGCTGACCGTGACCCGAATCAACAAGGTTGGCGAAGGCCATCGGCACATCGTCGATGCCATGATCGACCGTGAAGTCGATCTGGTGCTCAACACCACCGAAGGGGCCCAGGCGGTGGCCGATAGCTTCAGTCTGCGTCGCACCGCTTTGGTCAACAATATTCCCTATTACACCACGGTTGCCGGTGCGCGGGCGGCGGTGGCGGCGATCGGTGCGCTACGCGACGGCGGACTTGAAGTTACGCCTCTACAGTCGTATCTTAACGGCTCGTATTAGGGCAGGCTTGACGGACTGGGAACGATGGACAAAGTCCCCATGACTACGGCGGGGTACAACCGCCTTCAAGAGGAATTGCGGCACCTTAAGGCGGTCGAGCGTCCGGGGGTTATCCGGGCGATCGCGGAGGCGCGCGAACACGGCGATCTTTCCGAAAATGCCGAGTATCACGCGGCGCGTGAACGGCAGAGCTTCATCGAAGGGCGGGTGATGGAGCTTGAGGACAGGATCAGCCGGGCGGAGGTGATCGATACTTCCAAGCTGTCGGGCAAGGTGATCAAGTTCGGGGCATCGGTGACGCTGGCCGATGAAGACACGGACGAAGAAAACACCTATCAGATCGTCGGCCAGGATGAGAGCGACATCAAGGCTGGGATGCTGTCGATCTCCTCGCCGCTGGCGCGGGCCCTGATCGGCAAAACGGCGGGCGATGCGGTGGAGGTGACCACTCCGGGCGGTTCAAAGAGCTATGAGGTCGTGACCGTCGCCTATCGCTGACCCCTGGCATGTCAAGAGGTCCAGGGGCTGTGCCCCTGGTGGGGTTCCAAGGGGTGAAGCCTCTTGGTCGCCGAAGGCTGTCTTTTATTCCGGATGCGAAGAACCCAACCGCCATGGACCAGCCACGTTTTATCCTCTATGGCCGGCGCCATGGGCGGCCACTGCGCAAGCACAAGGTCGAGGTGCTTGAAACTCTGTTGCCGCAGGTGCAACTCGATCTTCCCGCCCCCGGAACCCTGCTTGACCCACCAGCCCTGTTTCCGGTCCCGGTGTCTGCGGTGTGGCTGGAAGTCGGCTTTGGTGCCGGTGAACATCTGGCGGCGCAGGCTGTGGCCAATCCCGATGTCGGGCTGATCGGCTGTGAGCCGTTTATCAATGGCGTCGCCGGTCTGCTGGACAAGATCGAGCAGGCAGATGTGATCGAGCGGGTGCGGATTCTGCCCGATGACGCGCGGCCGTTGCTGGATGCGCTGCCGGAGGCTTCAATCGGCCGCTGCTTCGTGCTGTTCTCCGATCCGTGGCCGAAGACTCGCCACCACAACCGCCGCTTCATCGGTCCGGAAAACCTGCCGCGACTGGCGCGGGTTCTCGCCGACGGGGCGGAATTGCGCTTGGCCAGCGATGATCCCGCTCTTATCACCTGGATGCTGGATTACACTTGGCACCATCCCGATTTTGAGTGGCTGGCCACCCGCGCCGCCGATTGGCGGGTTCGGACGAGCGATTGGCCGGAAACCCGCTATGAGCGCAAGGCGATCGAAGCCGGGCGAACCCCGGTGTTCCTGCGCTTTCGGCGGCGGTTTCGAACCGACTCGGTTTGATCTGTAGACACCAACCAGAGGCTCCCATGCCCACACCGATCGAGTTTTATTTCGATTTCGGTTCGCCCTATGCCTATTTGGCCAGCGTTCGGATTGATCGGCTCGCCGCCGGCCATCGCCGCACCGTCACTTGGCGCCCCATCATGCTTGGTGCGGTGTTCAAAATCACCGGCATGATCCCAAACATGCACCAGCCCTTGCGCGGCCCCTATTTGCGCCACGACACCCAGCGTTGCGCACGGCTGCACGGGATTCCGTTCACAATTCCGGCCGAAATGCCGCTAAACGGGCTG
>CAUYTZ010000168.1:0-1970 GCA_963575695.1 uncultured Gammaproteobacteria bacterium
ACAACATGTTGATCGGAATTCCTTGAATATCCAAATATATGGTGATTATCAGGGGATGTTTTGGCTCCATTCGCGCTTCATAATCATGATCACCCTGTTAACGAACAGCATACCCGATTCCGCTTCCCCGGTCATCCCGCCATGGTTCGGCTTGGCCATTCTGCCTGGCCGTTCTGCCTGGCCATTCTGTGTAGACGATTGGTGACGACACTCGCATTATTTCGCCGGACCCGGTATGAATCGGCTGGAGTGTTTATCCTGCTTTGAGCCTCGCCTTGAGACAAGTCCTGCACACTGAGTTAACCGATGCCGCTTGGCGCGCGCGCGACCGGATGGGCGTTGCGGTTGACCGGGCGCTGGAGCGCACGGTGCGCCTGGGCGTGACTGGATTGCGCCGGGCCGGCAAAACCGTGTTCGTCACCTCGCTGATCGATAATCTGCTCAAGGGTGGGCGGCTGCCGCTGTTCGATGTGGTTTCGGCCAACCGCTTCCTGGCCGCACGACTGCGGCCCAGCCCGAGCAGGGGCGCATCCCGCTTCGCCTACGAAGACCACCTGGCGGCGATGTCGGAAGCGGCCCCGCGCTGGCCGGAGCCAACCCACGGCGTCAGTCAGTTGCGGGTTTCGATTCGCTACCACCCGGGCGGCACTCTGCGCCGGGCGTGTCGGCCGATCGCCACGCTCAATCTGGATTTGGTCGATTATCCCGGCGAGTGGCTGTTGGATCTGCCGATGCTCGACCAGAACTATGCCGAATGGTCGAAGCTAACGCTAGACATGGCCCAGCGTCCGCCACGCGGTGCGCTGGCTAAGGAATGGCTGGACTGGCTGGTGCCGTTGGGTTGGCGCGCCAATGCCGAAGTGGTGCGCACCGGGGCCCGGCTTTACACCGAATATCTGCTTGCCTGCCGGCGGTCGGATGCCGGCATGGCGCTGATTCAGCCTGGCCGCTTCGTCGAACCCGGCGAGTTGGCCGAGACCCCGCTACTCGAATTCATGCCCTTGCCCGAGTCCCTGTCCTCGCGGCGCCCGCATTCGCTGTGGCGACTGATGGAGCAGCGCTTTGAAATCTATAAGGACAAGGTTGTTCGTCGCTTCTTTTCCGATCACTTCGCCCTGCTCGACCGCCAGGTGGTGCTGGTCGATCTGTTGGGCGCACTTAACGCCGGGCCGGCGGCGGTGGAAGAATTGCGCACGGCGCTGGCCGCCAGTCTGGAAGCGTTCCGCCACGGCCGTAAGGGCTGGCTGGATCAACTGACCGGAGGCCGAATCAACCGGGTGTTGTTCGCCGCGACCAAGGCCGACCACATCGCCTCGAATCAGCACAACGCCTTGCGTGAATTGCTGGATCAGTTGGTATCGGAGGTTAAGCGGGAGATCCGATTTGAAGGCGCGGAGGTGGAAACACTGGCCATCGCCGCGATCAAATGCACCGAAACCGTGGTGCGCGAGCATCAGGGGCGGAGGTTGTTTTGCGTTCAGGGGGTGCCGGTCGGTCGAGAAAAGTTGACCGTTCTGTTTCCAGGTGGCATTCCTGAGGGGCCAGAGTTTTTTCCCGTCGGGGTGGCACGGCCGTTTCAGTTTCTCGATTTTGGACCGCCACCCGGAGCCGGCCGGGACGGTGGTGGTCTGCCCAATATCCGGCTCGACCAGGCGCTCAATTTTCTGCTGGGGGATTACTTGGTATGACCGATACATTCCGCGAGACGACGACCTGGCTGCCGCCAATGGAAATCGATCCCGAACCGTCGCCGGGATTGGCGGGCGGGGTGGCGATGGTGGCCGTGGGCGATCGTCCCGTTTTGGTCGAGGAGGGAACGGCTGCACCCCGCCGGCGGCGCTGGCCGTGGACGAGTTCGGTGACGCTGTGGATTTCGGCCATCGCCGCGCTGGTGGTCATGGCGCTGGCCTTGGATGCCGTTGACCTGATGGGCCGCGCGTTTGCAGCCGGCACCTTGCCCGGGCTGGTGG
>CAUYTZ010000169.1:0-9742 GCA_963575695.1 uncultured Gammaproteobacteria bacterium
GCGCGTAGAACACAATCTGACGTTGTTCAAGAGTTAAATCCGTTACCCGACTTAGCCACTCTGAAAATTCATCCATCTTCACCACCCCCGCTAAAACGCCTCATCTTACCTCAGACCAATAAAAATCGCAATAAGAGCGAACGGCTTCATTGTGCTGCCTGCCAGGGAGTTGGCTGTTTCTGATCGCGGTCAAGGGCGGAATGTGCTTGCGGGCGATCGCGGCCACGCCTGCGGCATCGATCCGTTCCAGCCACGGTAGTTCGGCCACGATTGGTATCTGGCCGAAGTTGGCGATGGCGGCGCGATTGCCGGGATTGGCCGGGCCGCTCAGAACCACGCCGGCGATGATCAGCCGTCGCTGGCGCAACGCCAGCAGACTGAGCAGGGTATGGTTGATCGTGCCCAGGCCGGTTCGCGCCACCAGCACCACCGGCAGTCCCAGCCGTTCAATCAAGTCGATCATCAGGTGGTGGTCGTTGAGCGGCACCAGCACCCCGCCGGCACCTTCGATCACCAGTGGCCGACCAAGGATTGGGGCACAGACCGGGGGGGCGGGCAGGGGGAAGGCATCGAGCGTGATCGTCACACCTTCCAGGGCGGCGGCGGCGTGGGGCGAAAGCGGTGCCGCCAGTCGATAGGCGGGCGGGATCAGTCGTTCCGGGGGCAGTTCGGTTAACCGGGCGACGGTGGCGCTGTCGTCGTTGTCCGGCTCGGCCAAGCCGGTTTGGATCGGCTTCCAATAGCGGGCATTCCAGGCTTTGACCAAACAGGCGGCGGCCAGAGTTTTCCCGACTCCGGTATCGGTGCCGGTAACGAACACTCCAACCATGGCGGGACTCCTGTTCGGGCAGGATCTCAGGTGCAACGGGCGTTGGCCTGACGGCAGCGGGCTTCGAAGGCGTCGGAGATGAAATCCGGCTTCTTATAATAGCCGCCGACCCAACTCGCGATCAGACACAGATCCTCAAGTTTAACCACTTCGTCAAGAGTCCCATCAGGAAACGTGATGGAGAAAGACTCCGCAATTTCGCCCATAACCTGTTCAACTTGCTCAATCGCCAAGCCGCAGTCGGTTTCAAGAACGGCGGTTCTGGTTAGAATCTTTTCATCTACCCCATAGTCATCGCGAATCAATTTCACGATCCAGCGAAACATGTTCATCCAGTTCTTGACATCATCAATCGAACGGGACATGCGCTGGGTCTCCTCGACCTAATGGCTGGGCTTGAGGGTGATTAATTAAATCGCGCTTGGAGGGCCCGGCCGGTTTTTGACCCAGTGGCACGGCCGAGCTGGTCGCTGATCCAGGCTCCGGTTTCGGCCACATGGTTCAAGTCGATGCCGGTTTCAATCCCCAAGCCGTGGAGCAAATATAACACGTCTTCGGTAGCCACATTCCCAGAGGCTCCCTTGGCATAAGGGCAACCGCCCAGGCTGGCAACCGAGGCATCGACGGTGGCGATGCCCACCTCCAGGCAGGCGAAGAGGTTGGCCAGGGCTTGGCCATAGGTGTCGTGGAAATGGAGGGCGATTCGGTTTCGCGGTACCCGGACCGCCACCGCTTCGACCATCGCGCGCGCCGCCCCAGCGGTGCCGACGCCGATGGTGTCGCCAAGCGAAATTTCATAACAGCCAAGGTTGAGCAATCGTTCCGCAACCTCGACCACGGTTTCGACCGCGACCGGCCCCTGATAGGGGCAGCCGAGTACGCAACTGACATAGCCGCGAATCTTAATCTTGCGACGGACGGCGGCGGCGCAGACCGGGGCGAATCGGTCCAGGCTTTCGGTAATCGAGCAGTTGATGTTCTTGCGTGAAAAGGCTTCAGACGCGGCCCCGAACACGGCGATTTCCTCGGCCCCGGCCGCAATCGCCGCCTCCAGTCCCTGCGAATTGGGCACCAGCACCGGATAGGACACGCCGGGCCGGCGCGTGATCGCGGCCATGACCTGAGCGGTGTCGGCCATCGCCGGCACCCATTTGGGCGAAACGAAGGAACCGGCTTCGATCACCGGCAACCCAGCGGCGGTCAGGCGGTCGATCAGGGCGACGCGGACTGCGGTCGCAATCTTCCGGGGTTCGTTTTGTAAGCCGTCACGCGGACCAACCTCGACGATTTTGACTCGGGCTGGAAGGGCCATTGCGTGTCTGTCCTGACAGAAGGACTGAAGCCGAGTTTCGATGCGGTTCAGGACAGTTCAATCGCTTGGAACTTGGTCGCGTGTCAAGAGCGGGAAGGGAATGATGCCGTCAATTACTCTTCGGCTGCGCCCTTTTTCGTTCGTCGAGGAGCCGGCGACCGGCGGGCCCGTTTGCGTTCGGGGAGCGGCATCGCCACCCCCTCCGAGTTCCCGGCCAAAGTTGGGGCCGCGCCGCCGACGGGATCACCCAGCGCATCCAGCAACCGACGGCGAATTTCGCTCAACTTGGCTTCGTGGCTGATCTTTAGGCCGAAGATGTCCTTGATATAGAACACATCGATCGCCTTGGCCCCATAGGTTGAGACCTTGGCCGATGAGATTTGTAGCGACAGTCGGGTTAGGGTGCGCGTGACCTCGTAGAGCAGACCGACGCGGTCGCGGCCGTTGACCTCGACCACGGTATGGGTTGAACTGGCATCGTTGTCGATGATCACCCGCGGCGGAACCTTGAACAAGCGGGCGCGCCCAGGCTGGGACTTGCGCCGCTTTTCCAATTCTTGCAACAGCTTAACTTGGCCAGACAAGATCTTGTCGATCATCACCGACAGCCGCGCCAGCTTGTCGCCGCTTTCCATGGCCCCGCCGACCTGGGCGTCCTGAACCGTGAACACGTCCAAAGCCTTGCCGTTGGTCATGGTGTAGATGCGGGCATCGACGATGTTGGCACCAGCCACCGACAAGCCGCCGGCCAGTTGTGCGAACAGTCCGGGGTGGTCGCCGGTGTAGATGGTGATTTCTGTCACCGCTCGGGCGCTGTCGATTCTCCAGTTGACGGTCAGCGGTGCTTGGTCGCGGTCCGCTTCTCGGATCAATCGCGCATGGTGGGCGTGGGTTTGGGCTTCGAACGACAGCCAATAGGCCGGATAGCCCAAACTGATGAACTTGGCGATATCGGCTTCGGTCCAATCGGTCAGTTGGGTTCGTAGTGCCGCCTGAGCCAGACCGATTCGCCGCTCCCGCGCATCAACGCTGTTGGCCCCGGACATGCGTTCTTCCGCCCGCTCGTACAACTCGCCGAGCAGTGTCCCCTTCCAGTTATTCCACCGCCCCGGACCCACCGCGCGAATGTCGGCGGTGGTCAACACCAACAGCAGCCGCAACCGTTCTGGCGACTGGACCAATTCCACGAAGTCGCGCACGGTGCGGTCGTCGTCCAGATCGCGTTTAAATGCGATTTGCGTCATGCTCAGGTGGTTGAGTACCAGCCAGGAGACGGTTTCGGTTTCTTCCTCGGTCAATCCCAACCGTGGGCACAGCTTTTCCGCCACTTTTGCGCCGAGCACCGAATGGTCGCCACCACGGCCCTTGGCGATATCGTGCAACAGCATTGCGACATAGAGTGCGCGGCGCGAGGCGATGGTGTGGAACACGCGGCTGGCCAGCGGCACTTCTTCCTTCAACTGGCCGGACTCGAGTTTGTGCAAAATCCCGATTGCGAACAGCGTGTGCTCGTCCACGGTGTAGGCGTGGTACATGTCGTATTGCATCTGGGCGATAACCCGGCCAAAATCGCTCAGGAAACGGCCCAACACCCCGGCCTCGCTCATCCGCCGCAAGGTTACTTCCGGATCTTCGCGTGAGGTCAGGATGTCCAGGCACAGGCGGTTGGCTTCTTCGTCGTGAGTCAGGCGGCGAATTCCGCCCAAGGCCCGGGTCAGCGCGCGCAAGGCATTGGGGTGAATGTCGATGCCGTTGGTGTGGGAAACGTGGAATAGCCGGATCATGTCGATCGGCTCTTCGCGGAACTGGCGATCATGGCGCAGATTCAGCCGCTCGCGGTCCAGGCGGAAGCCTTCAATCTCCTTCTTGCGCGCCAGCGTAAAGCGCAGCAGATTGAAGCGCGGCGGCCGTATGGCGTCCGATTCCAGCGCCGAACAGAAGATTCGGGTTAGATCGCCGACATCCTTGACGACCAGGAAGTAGTGTTTCATGAACCGCTCAACCCCGGCGGCACCGATATGGTCGGTATAGCCCAGTCGACGGCCGATCTCGTTCTGAACGTCGAAGGTTAGGCGTTCTTCGGCCCGGTTGGTGACGTAGTGCAGGTGGCAGCGTACCGTCCACAGGAAGTTGCGGACCTTGGCAAAGCGCAGGGCTTCATCGCGCAACAGCACGCCGCGCGTGACCAGTTCATGCACCTCTTCAACTTGATAAAGTGATTTGGCGATCCAGAACAGGGTTTGCAGATCGCGCAAGCCCCCTTTGCCTTCCTTGATATTGGGTTCCAGCACATAGCGGCTGTCGCCCATCTTGTGGTGGCGCTGGTCGCGCTCGGCCAACTTGGCCACGACATAGGCTTGACCATCAACCGACAGTATTTCTTTAACAAAGCGCTTGCGGAACCCGGCCAGCAACTTACCGGAACCCCACAGCAGCCGGCTTTCCAGCAGGTTGGTGCGAATCGTGATATCGCCTTTGGCCATGCGCAGGCATTCTTCCTCAGAGCGCACGGCGTGGCCGACCTTGATTCCCAAATCCCACAGGATATAGAGCATGTATTCAACAACCTGCTCGATCCGTCCGGTCCGTTTGGCGGGCAGCAGGAACAGCAAATCGATATCGGAGAACGGTGCCAGTTCACCCCGGCCATAGCCGCCGGTGGCGGCGATGTCGAACTGTTCGGCCGCAGCCGGACCGGGGTTGGGATAAACATGGGTGACGGTGAAGTCGGCCAGCGACCCGACCACCAGATCGGCCAGGGCGCATTGAGCGCGTACGCAGTCCTCGCCCGAGCCATTGGCTTCGAAACGCTGGCGAATCAGGGTTCGCGCCTCGGTCATGGTCTGGCGCATCGCCGCCAGCAGCACCGGGCGCATGGCATCGCCGCCGTCCAGTTCGGACGCGATCTTCTTCAGTTCGGCTTGGAGCCGGCTGGTAAAGAAAAGCGCTTCGTAATCAACGGGTTCCGCCGAGGGGGTCTGAATGGTCGCGGGACGTTGGATAAGCATGGTCCGGTTCCTGCCACCCCGTCGCCGACGGGACATGATCGATTGGGCGCGTCAAGATCAGAGGGAAAACCCCGCCGCTGGTCCAATATAAGGTCATGATCCGGCCTTGGCCATGGGTGTTGGTGGTGGAAACTATGAATTTTAGCTGACGATCTGAATTTGCCTGTAAAAGTGGCAGTCTCGGTAAACACGATGCGAATATCGGTGTCCTGATCATTTGTTGCAAACGCACGAGTTGTGTGCGCTTCTGCAACGCTGTGGCAATACGGTGTCATTGATGCAGCGCAACATTTGCCGCGTCCCCGATCGCGCCCTGATGGCCTCTGTACGAAAGCGCTTGGGGCGGGCTGTGCGGAGGGCCTATTGATTTACTTTCGGTGATCAGGGTTTCGTCCCGGACACGCTTTATTTGAGATGGTCTCAACGCATGGCCCAGGTGTTCACTATTTCCGCCGAGCGGCCGTTCGTGGACGATCTGGCCGCGGGCATTCTGGACCGTTGCGGTGGTGATCCGCTGGCGCTGACCGCCGTTACCGTGCTGTTGCCGACCCGGCGCGCCTGCCGTTCATTGAGCGAAGCGTTTCTGCGGGTCGGGGGGGGGCGGGTGTTGTTGTTGCCACGGCTGTTGCCGATTGGCGATCTTGATGCCGAAGCGCTGGATCTCACTCTGGAAAGCTTGCCCGATCTGGCCGCGAGCCTGGATCTCCCGCCGCCGATCTCGTCCGCGCGTCGCCAGTTGCTGCTGACCCGGGCGGTGCTCAAGGTTCAGGGGTTGGCCGCGACCACGGCTCAGGCCGCGCAACTGGCCGCCGATCTGGCCCGACTGCTGGATCAAGTTCAGACCGAGCGGCTTGGCTTTGAGCGTCTGGCCACGCTGGTTCCGGAAGATCACGCCGAGCACTGGCGGGCTACGCTCCAGTTCCTAACCTTGCTGACCGAGGTTTGGCCGCAGATGCTGGCGGCGGAAGGCGCGATGGATGCCGCCTTGTATCGCGACCATCTGCTGCGGGCCCAGGCCGAGGCGTGGCGGCGCGCGCCGCCGTTGGGGCCGGTGATCGCCGCCGGCTCGACCGGATCGATTCCCGGTACTGCCGAACTGTTGGCGGCGGTGGCCAATCTTCCAAACGGGGCTGTGGTTCTGCCCGGGCTGGATCAGGACGGCGACCAAGCCAGTTGGCAGGCGATCGAGGAAGGTCATCCGCAATATAATCTGGCCCGGTTGCTGGAGCGGCTGGAGGTGGAGCGTGAGGCGGTGCCGGCGTGGTGGCAGCCTGGCCGAGACCGCCTGAGCGGTGCCGAAGCCGTGATTCTGGCCGGGCGGGTGGCGCGGCGGCGGCTGGTGGCCGAGGCGTTGCGGCCGGCGGCGACCACCGAAGGTTGGCGGGAGTTGGCCGCGCTTGGTGCCGAGTCGCTCGATGGCCTGACCCAGGATGGCCTGACCCGGATTGATTGTCCCACCGCTCAGGAAGAGGCGGTGGTGGTGGCGCTGTTGCTGCGCCAGGTGTTGGAAACCCCGGAAGCGACCGGGTTTTTGGTCACGCCTGATCGTGATCTGGCCCGACGGGTGGCGGCGGTGCTCGGCCGCTGGGGCGTGGAGATCGACGACTCGGCCGGGTGTCCGCTGACGGAAACCGCCGTCGGCAGTTTCTTGCGTCTGACCGTGGCCCTGGCCGCCGGCGGTGGCGAGCCGCTCGATTTGTTGGCGCTGGCCAAGCATCCCCTGACCGCCGGTGGTGGACCGCCGGCCGAGTTTCGTTTCCTGGCCCGGGCGGTGGAGCGGACCGCGCTGCGTGGGCCGCGTCCGGGCGAAGGCTTGGCCGGAATCCGGACGGCGCTGATGGCGCAAGGCACGCAAAACCAAGCGCTGCTTGATTGGGTGACGCGGGTGGAGGTGCTGATCGCGCCGCTGGTTCGGGCGCTGTCCGAACGGACACCGCTGGCCGAGTTGCTGCGGGTTCATGTCGCGGTGGCCGAGTCGCTGGCGGAAAGCGACGACTCGAGTGGGGCCGACCGGTTGTGGCGTCGGGACGATGGCGAGGCGGCCGCTGTCCTGTGGTCGGAACTGTTCAATGCCGCTCTAGGTTTTCCCGATCTGCCGGGGCGCGACTATCCAGCCCTGTTCGAAATCCTGGCCGCAGCGGCGGTGGTTCGGCCGCGTCATGGCCGTCATCCTCGGCTATCGATCTTGGGGCCGCTGGAAGCGCGCATGGTTCATGCCGATTTGGTTGTGCTCGGCGGTCTCAATGAAGGCACCTGGCCAGCGGAACCGGCCCCGGACCCGTGGTTGTCGCGGCCGATGCGGCGCACGTTTGGTCTGCCGGCTCCCGAACGGCGGATCGGTTTGTCGGCGCATGATTTCCAGCAACTGGCCGCAGCACCGCGCGTGGTGCTGACCAGGGCGGTGCGGGTGGAGGGTTCGCCGTCCGTGCCCTCGCGCTGGCTGTCGCGGCTGGAAACCGTGCTGCGGGCGCTGGGTTTGGACGGGCGAATCGACCAAGGAGCGGCGCAGTGGTTGACCTGGGCCCGGGCCCTGGATGAACCGGCGCTGGTCCGGCCGTGGCCGGCACCGGAACCCCGGCCGCCGGTCGCGGCCCGGCCGACGCGGCTGTCGGTCACTCAGATTGAGACGTGGCGGCGCGATCCTTATGCCATCTATGCCCGCCACATCTTAAAATTGGAGAAGCTGGAGCCGATCGCGGCAGATCCCGGCGCGGCCGAGCGCGGCGAATTCATTCATCAGGCGCTTGACCGTTTCGTGCGCGCGTACCCCGGGCTGTTGCCGGACGACGCCTTGGAGTCCTTGCTTGGGTCTGGCAGGGAGGCGTTTGGGGCGCTGTTGGCGCAGCCGGATGTGTGGGCGTTCTGGTGGCCGCGTTTCGAGCGAATCGCGGCCTGGTTCGTGGCGGTGGAGCGGGGGCGGCGGGTTGCGATCCGCCCGTTGTTGACCGAGACCGAGGGCGAAATGGTGGTTCGGGCCGACGGGGTGAAGCCGTTTCGTCTCAAGGCGCGCGCCGACCGGATCGACCGTCTGGCCGATGGTGCGTTGATGGTGATTGATTACAAAACCGGCAGCGTGCCCAGGCTGGCGGAGATTGAATTGGGTTATGCGCCACAATTGCCGCTGGAAGCGGCGATCGCCATGGCCGGCGGCTTTGCCGGCATTGCCGCCGGCGCGCGGGTGGAGCGGCTGGCGTTCTGGCGGTTGAGCGGCGGCGATCCGCCGGGGGAAGAAAAGCCGGTTAAGGGGGATGTGGCGCAACTGGCGATAGAGGCCCTGGCCGGGCTGAAGCGGTTAATTATCGCTTTTGCCGATCCGACCACGCCTTATCGCTCACAACCGGACGCGGCCTATGCCCCGCGTTATACGGATTATGCGCATTTGGCCCGGGTTCAGGAGTGGTCGGCGGGGGTTGGCGAGGAATAATAGCCCGGTTGTCGCTTGCACGGTTGGGCTGCCGCCCAACCGTGGAATACCTGGGCCGTTACGCTTTGCCTAACGGCTCAACAAATGGCGGAACCAAGAAATGGTCTCGACCAAGCCTTCGCGCAACTGCACCTTCGGCTCCCAGCCCAGGATGGTTTGAGCCTTGGTGATGTCCGGTCGACGCTGGCGCGGATCATCGGGTGGACGCGGCGCGCGGATGATCGGTGATTTCGATCCGGTCATCTCCAGCACGGTTTCAGCCAGTTCCAGGATGGTGAATTCACCCGGATTGCCAATATTGATCGGGCCGGTGATCTCGGCTGGAGTCGCCATCAGCCGCATCAGCCCGTCGATCAGATCATCGACATAGCAGAAGGCGCGACTCTGGCTGCCGTCGCCGTGAACCGTGATCGGCTGGTTTTGCAACGCCTGGACGATGAAATTCGACACCACCCGGCCGTCGTTGGGCAGCATGCGCGGGCCATAGGTGTTGAAAATGCGCGCGACCTTGATCGGCAACTGGTGCTGGCGGTGATAATCGAAGAACAGTGTTTCCGCACAACGTTTGCCTTCATCGTAACACGCGCGCGGACCGATCGGGTTGACGTGGCCCCAGTATTCCTCGGTCTGAGGGTGTTGGTTGGGATCGCCGTAAACTTCACTGGTCGAGGCCTGGAGAATCTTGGCTCCAACCCGCTTGGCCAGCCCTAGCATATTGATCGCGCCGTGAACGCAGGTTTTGGTGGTCTTGACCGGATCGTATTGATAGTGAACCGGAGAGGCCGGACAGGCCAGATTGTAGATTTCATCGACCTCGACATGCAGCGGGAAGGTCACGTCGTGGCGCATGGCCTCGAACATCGGATTGGCCAGCGCCGCTCGCAGGTTTCCTCGGCTGCCGGTGAAATAGTTATCCACGCACAGCACTTCGCAGCCGGTCGGCAGCAGCCGTTCGCACAGGTGTGACCCCAGGAAGCCGGCCCCGCCGGTGACCAGAACCCGCTTATGGATCGAGGGCATGCGTTATCCCTTGTTTGTCCGTTTCGTCCCGGTTTGGGCATTCTCCGGCCATAATAGCTCGCGGCTACCAGGACCGGAAGCTGCTTCGCGTTTGCGTCGCCCTAAATAAAGTGGGTCCAGGCTCCTGGTGGGTCCAGGGCAAAGCCTTG
>CAUYTZ010000170.1:0-10978 GCA_963575695.1 uncultured Gammaproteobacteria bacterium
CTGGACGGATTGAGTTCGACGCAGTGGGCGGGTTTGGCGGGCACCCAGCTGGATGGATTGAGTTCGACGCAAAATCGGGTTTTCGGTCGGCGGATTTGAAGACGCGCTGCTCGGCACCATGTTGGAAGGGGCCGGGCTGAGTCTCAAGGATGTGACTCTGATCAATGTCAACTTCAGCCTGTCGCGAACAATACGGCCTGATTTGAAGATTGCATCATCAACAATTTTCTTCTCAACCAGATCGCCGCGGATCTTTGCATTGAGAGTCTCGATCCGTTCGCGCTGTGCTTTTATGAGCAGTGCCCGCTCAACGCCAATGTTCGGCTCATCGAACAGAACGGCCACTCGTGACGATGCAGCGGCTTTTGGTGTCCAGGGCGAAGTCCTGGTCGCCGAAGGCTAAGTGTCAATTATGTAGGTTTGCTGGTTAACGATCGCGGAGACCACAAATGACCTCGTTTATCGTGCAACACCCCTCCGCTTTGGCGTTTTTGCGGGCCTATTTCACTCGGGCGATACAAAAAAATAAAATGGGCCCGGGGGCGGGGCCCGGGGGGGGGGGGCCGGGGGCCAACCCCGGCCCCTCCGGAGGAAAAACACGGCCTTTCGGCGACCAGGGCTTTACCCTGGACCCACTTTATTGGGGAAGCTTCTCATCGTCTGTCGTAGGTTTTACGAAATCATCATCAGGAACCTCACGCTCCCGACTTTGCACCTTACGCCGTAGCAGGTTGGCCCGCAGCGCCGCCGCTTCCCGCTCGCGGCGCTGCTGCGGCGTGCCCTGCTTGCCCATCAGTCCCCGCCTTCGGCTGCCAACGGTGCCACCTTCCAGATCTCCTCCGCATACTCGCGCACCGTGCGGTCGCTGGAAAACCAGCCGACGCTGGCGGTGTTAAGAATCGCCTTCGCGGTCCAGGCATCCTGAGTACGGTACAACGCGGTCGCGGCTTCATGTGCGCGCAGGTAGTCGGCAAAGTCGGCAGTAACCAGGAACGGGTCACGGCCATCCAACAGCGCCCGCACCACCGGGACGTGGAGATTGCGATCTTCGGGACAGAAATCGCCGCGCCAGATCATGTCGAGCGCCCGGCTAAGTTTAGGATTGCGTGCAAGCATGGCGTGGGGATTATAGGCCCCATCGGAGCGTAGCGACTGGGCCAGTTCCGAAGTTAGACCAAAGATGAAGATGTTATCCGGCCCGACCGCATCCTTAATTTCGACGTTGGCACCATCAAGCGTACCGATGGTTATTGCGCCGTTCAGCGCCAGCTTCATGTTGCCGGTACCCGACGCTTCCAGGCCGGCGGTGGAAATCTGTTCCGACAAATCCGCCGCTGGAATGATCAACTCAGCCGAGGTTACGCTATAGTTAGGCAGGAACACCACTTTAAGCAGGTTGCGCACCGCCGAATCATTATTGATTACCTTGCCAACATCATTGATCAATTTGATGATCAGCTTGGCCATGTGATAGGCCGGTGCCGCCTTGCCGGCGAAGATCTTCGTCACCGGCACCCAGTGACCGTGGGGCCGATCGCGAATATCGTTGTACAACGCCACGATCTGCAACAAATTTAGCAACTGGCGTTTGTATTCGTGAATCCGTTTAACCTGAACGTCGAACATCGAGTCCACCCGGACCTCAACCCCGACCGTACGCTGAATATAAGCCGCCAGACGCTGCTTGTTTTCGCGCTTGATGGCATGGAATTCGTTACGAAAATCGGCATCCTGGGCCAGAGGCTTCAACTCGGTCAGACGGTCAAGATTAACCGGCCAGTCCGGCCCCAAATGACGACCGATCAGCGCCGCCAGCTTGGGATTGGCCTGCAACAACCAGCGGCGCGGGGTGATGCCGTTGGTCTTGTTGACGATCCGGTCCGGGAATTCGGCATGTAGATCGGCAAACACGGTCTGTTTCATCAACTCGGTATGCAACGCCGACACGCCGTTGACCTTGTGCGAACCGACGAAGGCCAGATTGCCCATCCGTACCCGGCGCTCGCCGTGCTCGTCGATCAGCGACAGCCGCGACTGCCGAGAATTGTCACCATGCTTGCGCGCCTGCGACTGTTTCAAAAAGCAATCGTTGATGTCGTAGATGATCTGCATGTGGCGCGGCAGCACCCGTTCCATCATCCGCACCGGCCACGCCTCCAACGCTTCCGGCAGCAGGGTGTGGTTGGTGTAGGAAAAGGTGCGGGTCGTCACCTCCCACGCCTCTTCCCAGCCCAGCGCGTGGTGATCGATCAACAAATGCATCAATTCGGCGATCCCAATCGCCGGGTGGGTATCGTTCAACTGAATCGCCGCGCGATCGGGCAGAGTCTCGAAGCTGCTGTGATGTTGAAGATGGCGGCGCAGAATGTCCTGCAACGAAGCGCTGGTGAAGAAGTATTCCTGGCGCAGACGCAACTCGCGCCCGGTTTCGGTGGTGTCGTTGGGGTAAAGCACACGGCTGAGGTTTTCCGACAGCACCTTCTGTTCGACCGCACCCAAGTAATTGCCGACACTGAACATGTTGAGGTTGAAGTCGCTGTTGGCCCGCGCCTGCCACAACCGCAATGTGTTGATGGTTTTGCCGCCAAAGCCGACCACCGGCGTGTCGAAAGCCATGGCCAGCACCCGTTCGCTATCCACCCAGCGATAGGCCATGCCGCGATTGCCGTCGCGCACCGCTTCGACCCGGCCATAGAACGGCACGGTATACAACACTTCCGGCCGTGGGAATTCCCAGAAATTGCCGAATCGTAGCCACTGTTCCGGGTGCTCGATCTGCCAGCCGTTTTCGATATGCTGCTCGAACAAGCCGAACTTGTAGCGGATGCCATAGCCGAACGCGGGCAGCCCCAGCGTGGCCATGCTGTCCAGGAAACAAGCCGCCAACCGGCCCAGACCACCGTTGCCGAGCGCGGCATCGGGTTCGACATCCAGAATCTCATCCAGCGACAGGCCCAGTTCGGCCGCAGCCTGGCGACACTGGTCGATGATGCCCAGATTGGCCATGCCGCTCAACAGCAACCGGCCCATCAGGAATTCCAACGACAGGTAATAGACTCGCTTAACGTCGCCATCATAGTGCGAGCGGGTGGTGCCCATCCAACCTTCGACCAACCGATCACGCACCGACAGCAGCACGGCGTTGAACCAGTCGTGGGGAGTCGCCGTGCGCCGATCCTTACCAACCGAGTAGACCAGCTTTTCCAGGAAGGAGCGCTTGAGGCTCTCCACGTCGTTGCCCCGGGGTTCAAGCACCGGAGCCGGTTCCAGAATCGTCATGGGATAGGTGTGCTCTTTTCAGTCAGTCAATCAGGCGAGACCGGCAGTACTCCCCCGCGCACTGATTCCGGTCCGGCGGCTTGCGAAACATGAGGGAGAAATTATACGGTTTCAGCACTCTTACCCAACCAGTTTATCGCCCCGCTCCTCAATCACGGACACAATGTCGGCCATAATTGCGGTTAGGTCATAATCCTTAGGCGTATAGACGCGGGCAACCCCGGCAGCCTTCAACTGCTCGGCGTCTTGCGGTGGAATGATGCCGCCAACCACCACCGGCACTTCCGGCAGGCCAAGCTTGCGCATCCGCTCCAGAACTTCTGTAACCAGCGGCAGGTGTGAGCCGGACAGGATTGACAACCCGACCACATGCACCCCTTCTTCAACCGCAGCGTTGGCGATCTGGGCCGGGGTCAGACGGATGCCTTCGTAAACCACCTCAAACCCAGCGTCGCGGGCCCGAACCGCGATCTGCTCGGCCCCGTTGGAATGGCCATCCAGCCCCGGCTTGCCGACCAACATCTTCAGCCGCCGGCCCAGTTTTTCCGAAACCTGCTCCACCCGGCTGCGCACCGCTTGCAAGCGATCGGGTCCACCTTCAAAGTTGGCCACCCCCTTGGCCACCCCGGTTGGCCCCCGGTATTCACCGAAGATCTCACGCAGAGTCGCCGACCACTCGCCGGTGGTCACGCCGGCATGGGCGGCGGCGATCGACGGCTCCATGATGTTGCGGCCTTCACGCGCGGCCGCAGCCAGTTCCGACAGCGCGGCCCGAACCATTTCCGGGTTGCGCGCCTGACGCCACGCTTGCAGGCGGGCGATCTGGCCGGCTTCAGCGGCCGGATCGGCGGCCATAAACGCCCCGCCATCGCCACCAACCAGCGGTGACGGCGCACTTTCGAGGAATTTATTAACCCCGATCACGGTCTGCTCGCCCGATTCGATCGCCGCCAGCCGCTTGGCATTCGACTCGACCAGACGTTGCTTAAGATAATCAACCGCAGCGACCGCGCCGCCCAATTGGTCGATTCGGGCCAGTTCGGCCCGGGCTTCGCCGGCCAGTTTTTCAACTTCGGCCTCAATCACGGCGCTGCCGTTGAAGATATCGCCGTATTCCAGCAGGTCGGTTTCAAACGCCACGATTTGTTGCAGACGCAGACTCCATTGCTGGTCCCACGGACGCGGCAGGCCCAACGCTTCATTCCAAGCCGGCAACTGCACCGCCCGGGCCCGGGCGTCTTTGGACAGCACCACCGCCAGCATCTCCAACAAGATACGATAGACATTATTTTCCGGCTGCTGCTCGGTTAGGCCCAGCGAGTTGACCTGGACCCCGTAACGAAAACGACGCAAGGCCGAATCGGTCACACCATAACGGTCGCGGGCGATTTCATCCCACAGCCGAGTGAACGCGCGCATCTTGCACAGCTCGGTGACGAAACGAATCCCGGCGTTGACGAAGAAACTGATTCGCCCGACGACATCAGGAAATTCTGCCTCAGAAATCTGGCCGGAAGCCTTGACCGCATCAAGTACCGCACAAGCTGTGGCCAGGGCATAGGCCAGTTCCTGAACCGGAGTCGCCCCAGCTTCCTGAAGATGATAAGAACAAACATTCATCGGATTCCACTTGGGAATCTCGCGCACGGTAAAGGTGATAACATCGGTGGTCAGCCGCATCGACGGGCCAGGCGGAAAAATATAGGTTCCCCGACTAAGATATTCCTTGATGATGTCGTTCTGGGTGGTACCGGTCAAACGGTTGCGCGCCACCCCCTGACGCTCCGCGACCGCGATGTAGAGCGACAACAGCCAGGGCGTGGTCGCATTGATGGTCATCGAGGTGTTCATGTCGCCGAGCGGAATCGACTCGAACAGCGCTTCCATGTCGCCCAGATGACCGACCGGCACGCCGACCTTGCCCACCTCGCCGCGCGCCAGCGGATGATCGGCGTCATAGCCGGTTTGTGTCGGCAAATCAAAGGCTACCGACAGACCGGTCTGGCCACGCGCCAAGTTGGTTCGATAGAGCTGGTTGGAGGCGGCGGCCGTGGAGTGGCCTGAATAGGTGCGAATCAGCCAGGGCTTGTCTCGGGTCGCCATTCTAGACCTCTCAGTCTGTCTTTTCGTCAATGCCGCATTGCGGAATCGTCCCGGAGTTGTTTAGAGTGCGGCACAGGTTGAGACAAGGGGGCTATGCAGCCCCCTCCGAATCTAAGGGAAGCCGACGCATGAACCAGACCGCTGCGCCGAAGGACCTCTACGAGGTCGGCGAAATTCCTCCCCTCGGTCATGTGCCGAAGAAGATGTACGCTTGGTGCATCCGCAAGGAGCGCCATGGCGAACCTGAAACGGCCATGCAGGTTGAGGTGGTTGAGACCCCGACCATCGGTCCGGATGAGGCGCTGATCCTGGTGATGGCCGCAGGCGTCAATTACAATGGCGTCTGGGCCGCGCTGGGCCGCCCGATTTCCCCCTTCGACTACCATAAGTCGCCGTACCATATTGCCGGTTCGGATGCCGCCGGTATGGTCTGGGCGGTTGGCGAGAAGGTTAAGCGGTTTAAAGTCGGCGACGAAGTCGTGGTCCACTGCAATCAGGACGACGGTGATGACGAGGAGTGCAACGGCGGCGATCCGATGAACTCGCCCTCGCAGCGCATCTGGGGCTACGAGACTCCGGATGGCTCGTTTGGCCAGTTCACCCGCGTCCAGTCGCGCCAGCTTATGCCGCGCCCCCGGCATTTGAGCTGGGAAGAAAGCGCCTGCTACACCCTAACCCTGGCCACGGCTTATCGTATGCTGTTCGGCCACCGGCCGCACATTCTACGTCCGGGCCAGAACGTGCTGGTGTGGGGGGCTTCGGGCGGTCTCGGCTCGATGGCGATTCAGCTGATCTCTACCGCAGGGGCCAATCCGATTGGCGTGATCTCGGAAGAGAACAAGCGCGACTTCGTGATGCAGTTGGGTGCCAAAGGCGTAATCAACCGCAAGGATTTCGATTGCTGGGGGCAGTGCCCGGATATCGACGATGTGAAAGGCTATGGCGAGTACCTAAAGAAGGTGCGGCCGTTCGGCAAAGCGATTTGGGACATCACCGGTAAGGGTAATGATGTCGATTTCGTGTTTGAACACCCAGGTGAAGCCACTTTTCCGGTGTCGTGCTTCGTGGTTAAGCGCGGTGGCATGGTCGTGTTTTGCGCCGGCACCTCTGGCTTTAACCTGACCTTCGACGCCCGCTTCGTGTGGATGCGTCAAAAGCGGATTCAGGGCAGCCACTTCGCCAATCTACTTCAGGCCAGCCAGGCCAATCAGTTGATGGTTGAGCGCCGGTTGGACCCGTGCATGTCGGAAGTGTTCTCGTGGGAGGATATCCCGCGCGCTCATACCAAGATGCTGCGCAACGAGCATAAGCCGGGCAACATGGCGGTTTTGATCAGTGCCAAGGTGCCAGGCCTGCACACGATCGAAGACGCGCGTGAAGCCGGTGGTGGCGGGGCATAAGTTAATCGTTTGGTCTAAGGGGTGGCCGGTTAACCGCGCTTGACCGGTTCCCCGTTATTCGGGCATTCCCTTCACTCCGGTTTTCGCCCAGATTAATTGTGGGGTAACTGGGGTGACGGGAGGACCGAGGTGAGTTCGCAATCTGAAACCGGACACGACGGCCTATCCTCGATGTTGGCCACCAGTGCCGAAGATAGTGTGTCGCCTGCGGTCGTTGTTCAGCAAAAGGAACTGTTGCTCGATCATTTGCGCCATTTTCGAGTGGCTGCCGATTGCGTGGCCGATGCTTTAATTCCCATTCCTGAAGTGATGAACGTGACCCTGTTTGGGTCGGTTGCTGGTCCGCTGTGGCCGGAAGTTCCGCGATTTTATCGGGATCGTCAGGCCGGCGGGGCCAAGATCTGGCACAACTGCGCCGATATTGATTTGGCGGTGTGGCTGACGCGGCTGGATATGCTGACGGAAATTCGCGAGGCTTGCTGGCATGGTTTGAATGCGGCGGTCGCCACCGGTCGCCCGTCAATCGCCCGTCATCAACTCGATGTCTTCATTCTGCGTCTTGGCGAACGGAAACCGGCTGGCCGGTTGTGCGGGTTGGCTCGCTGTCCGGAAGGTGGGCGCGACTGTAGTATGCCTCACTGTGGCCAGCCGCCATTGTTGCAAACCTTTCCGACAGACCGTTTTACACGCGAAGCGTTGGACGAGGAGCGGGTGGTACGGCTGTTTGATCGCCGTACGGGGCTGGTGCGCAGGGCGGCGGAATTGCCGGTTTACTGTCACGAATATTGACACCCCTGCCTTGGTTAATTCACGGTGCCCACCCGGGCGGGGCCATTTCAAAGCCGGAGAACTGGAATGCGGGTGCCACGGTGCAGCCGACCAGAGTCCAGGGACCCAACGGCTCGGAACTCTGCCAGTCCCCCGCTGGCACCACCGCTTGCGGCCGCTGTCCAGCGGCCAGATCTGGCCCCAAGATGACCGTTGCCACCGGTTGACCGGCAGCAGCGGCGGTCGATAGCCCCAGCGCCGCACCGGCGTACCAGTGCCAGATCTCGACCGCATCGACCCGATGCCAGTGAGAGCGCTGTCCGGCCGACAGCAGGTAATAGATCGCGGTGCATGCTCCTCGTCCTCCATTTATGGCGTGGTCGCGAAAGGTTTCGACGAAGTAGCCGCCCTCTGGGTGGGGCTGCATACCAAGCAAGGTAATGATGTCAGCCGGTTGGTTGCGTACGGGAACAGAAATTGTGGTATCGGCCATTGGCTTAACTTCCTGGCGAGGGTTGATTGACACCTTTTTTGTGTTCAGGAGGGTACCGCGTTCGGCAAAGGCAACAAAACAGCCTCCTCCTTCCATGTGAGGCCGAGACGGACACTGAGACCGCTCGGGCAACTCAAACGCCACCCAGAACGGACATATCATACGCCAGTGACATTGCCCTGGGATATGACTTGAATGACGCGGCGTCGTCGGCTATACATTTCTCTCGTTCGGCCTTGTCCCCTTCGTCTAGAGGCCTAGGACACCGCCCTCTCACGGCGGTAACAGGGGTTCGAATCCCCTAGGGGACGCCACTTTGCTGTCGACGCCAAACTTGGCAGCAAAGTCAATGGGTTATGAAATCACTAGAACATGACTTCTCTCGCTTGTCTGACACGCATGTCACACAAGCTTCGGGGCCTCTATGTGTACACCCTGACTCGCTCAGAAGGCGCAACACGCTTGCGTTTGGCCTGGAATTGGAGTCCCCTCGGTACATGATTCGCGGCGGCTTTTTGACGGCAGAGGATCGGAAAGACCTTATCGAGTTGGCCCGAGACGGGTCAGCCGAGCATCGTTTTGGCCGCCGCGCCAATGCGCTTGTGCTCCTGGACGCGGGATGGCGTTGCTTGTCTGTCGGGCAAGCCTTGCTTGATGACGACACGATCCGGACTTGGTTCCGGCTGTTCCAGGAAGATGGCGTTGAGGGGTTGGCCGGATTTGGCTATGAGGGCAGCGCCGGTCGCCTGACGGTCGCACGGCAGGAGAAGCTGACAGCCTGGATCGCCGACACACTTCCACGGCCAACCCGGGAAGTAGTTGCCTGGATTGAAAGCGAATGTGCCATTTCGTACCAATCCCGGTCTGGGCTGGTAGCCCTTCTGCACCGCTTGGGCATGGAGCACCGGAAGCCCGAATTGGTGTCCAGAAAACTTGATGAAGCGAAACAGAAAACCTTTATCGAGACCTACCGGGATCGCTATGAACGGATTGAGGATACCCTGAAGGCCGCTTTTCCCGATTTTGAATCTCTCCATTTTCCACCAGTGGCGGCTGGCATGCTGTCGATTGATGAAAGTGGTGATGCGGAGTATACAGGATCTTATGGGAGGCGACGTGGATGGTCGGTCTCTTCCATTTGAGTGGAAACCCTGTCGATTTTGCGATCGGTCTCTTTCATCTGGCGATCGGTCTCTGCTCTGCGTTCCCTGTCCTCGCGGACCATCTCCTGAAACTGGCGGTCAGTCTCCCGCTTTGTCTCCCGCATTTGCGTAGCATTCTCCCGCATTTGCGCGGCATTTTCCTGCATTTGCGCAGCAGACTCCCGCATTGTCTCCCGCATTGTCTCCCGCATTTGCGCGGCATTCTCCCGCATTTGCGCGGCATTCTCCCGCACTGTCTCCCGCATTTGCGCGGCATTTTCCTGGAACATCTTCCAGACATCCTCAAAGGTTGCGGCATGTGTCGTCATGGCAATTTCTCCTGGTCGCAGCGTCATTTGCCACAGCATACCCCTTCTGTACGGCATTTGGAATCTGTTTTCCCATTTTGCGCGTTGATGGCGCGGTGCGTATTCCGCTCAAATTTATCCGCGAAGGCCGTTTGTCTACATTTCCGCTAAACCAGCACATTGACATCGTTCGTATTTTGCACGGTTCGCGGAATGCGGAACACATGTTTCAACATGTACCATAAAATATTCATTGGTTGACATAAATTTTAGCAGCATGTTAGATTTGGCCGGCGTGTCGTTTCATTCGGTGACGAGGCGTCATTGTTGCATTATACGCCTGCCGTTTACCAAGTGCGCGGTTTAAACCCCTCATCGTTGGCCATGCGCAACGTATCTCCGGCCTGCTCAATGACGAACAACCCCTGATTTATGGCAAAACGGCCCACACTTTCCTCAATGATCATGGCAGCGACCGCGCCAATGGCCCGCTTGTCTGCGTACTCAGGAAAAAACTCCTTGAACTCCGACATATGCGTCAGATGATCACGCACATCGTCTATCGCCAGTTTGCTTTTGACTTCTACCAATACCACCGCATCGGTATTCACCACCAACAGGTCGATTTCTATCCGACGACCGCCGAGCAAATCGGCCTCTACCCGTCGGCTGACTTTATGAACCGGGATACCTCTTTCCGCAAACAGGGTTTTGGCTGGGACGCTTGCCAGTCACCCGGGGCCAGTTTGCTGGGTTTGTTTTTTGTTCCGTGTTTTGAGTAGTTTTTTGTCCTGTACGCGTCGGCTGACTTTATGAACCGGGATACCTCTTTCCGCAAACAGGGTTTTGCAGGCGGGCGCAACCAGACCCTCCACCCTTTTTTTTTAATAATTTTTTTGAATGATTGCTTGGGTATATTAAACTTTGATTGATCAAACGGGGGTATCATGTCGTTGCCAGCATCCGATTCCATGCCACATTCATCCCTCCTAGCGACCGCCAAGGCGTCTCATGGTCAGGGGGATTATCCCCCTGATGGGGTCCAGGGGCAAAGCCCCTGGCCGGGTCCGGGGCGGAGCCCCGAACAGAATCAGGTCTTGTGGGGCTTCCCACTTAAGCCGGGACAAATTATTAGGGGGTCCAGGGGGAATTATTCCCCCTGGTGGGGTCCAGGGGCAAAGCCCCTGGCGGGGTCCGGGGCGGAGCCCCGAACAGAATCAGGTCTTGTGGGGCTTAATTCCCACACTCCGCTGGGAAGGGGCCAGCCCCTTCCAAAACCCATTCCATTCACTTTAAAAGATAAAATTCCTAAATAAGACAGTACGTGGGTTGGCTTCCCACTCACGCGGGTATAAATCTTTTGGGGGTCCTGGGGTATTTGTTCCCCCTAGTGGGGACCAGGGACAAGGCCCGTGGGGGGGTCGGGGGCGGAGCCCCGAACAGAATTAAGGTCTTGTAGGGCTTAAGCCCCCACACCCCGCTGGG
>CAUYTZ010000171.1:0-1464 GCA_963575695.1 uncultured Gammaproteobacteria bacterium
CCGACTCCGCGTTTAGGCTTGAGCGCGGCCAGCAACTGACCATCGCCGCAGCCCAACTCCAGCACCGACAGTCCTTCCGGAACCAGTTAGGCAGAACGACGCCCCCCCCCCAACGATAGAAACACAGAGGCCAATGACGAATGGCGAGGGGAGGCTCCTTGAATGTTGGCGAACGCGGTCAGGGTCACGGTCAGGGTAAAAAAGGTCTGGAACGGGTGGAATTCCCAGTGTAGAGGTGAAATTCGTAGATATTGGGAAGAACACCAGTGGCGAAGGCGTCATAACCAGACCGTCTATGGCCCTGGGAAGCGCCAAAACGGCCAACGCCAAAAATCTTAACCCTATGGGACTTTTCCGCCTTTTGTTTAAACGCACCCAACACCGTTTGCCTCAGAAGACCGGGCAGAGGTTGCACTCAACCAACAACGCCGCTTTGGCCGCAACCGTTCCTGTCGGGGAGCGGCTTGATGGATCTACGCATGCGTAATCTATAGTTTACATCTCTCGCTGGTGTAATATATAAATTACATATGATCGAAGTCCGCCAAACCACCATCTTTCGCACTTGGCTTGATGGCCTGAAAGACCGACGCGCACAGGAGAAAATCGCCCAAAGAATCGTTCGAGTGCAGGCAGGCCTTCTCGGTGACGCAAAGTTCTTCGACGGCATTGGAGAACTTCGAATCGATTATGGTCCAGGCTATCGTGTCTATTTCGTACAGCGGGAGACGGTGGTGACCATCCTGTTATGTGGTGGTGACAAAGGGTCTCAGAGTCGGGACATCAAGCGCGCCAAGAACCTCGCTTCGGAATTGGAGGATTGACATGGCTAAGACGGAAGTCTTCGATGCATCGCGCTATCTGACCACCCCCGAAACGCAGATGGAATTGCTGAGCGATGCCCTCGCCAGCGGGAATGCCGCCTATATCGCGCAAGCGCTCGGCGTTATCGCCCGAGCACGCGGCATGACGGAAGTTGCTCGCGAAGCTGGCGTGACCCGCGAGGCGCTGTACAAGTCCCTTAGCGAAGAGGGTGACCCCCGCTTGACGACGCTGTTGGGCGTGTTGCGGGCACTCGGGATGACCCTCACAGCTCAAATGAAACCTGCCGCCTGAGACAAGCCCCTGTTCTAGGGTCGTTCGGCTGAGCGGAACAGGAAAAAATACCGAAAAGGTAGAGCAACGGATGGATCAGGTGTTGGACGCGCTGTTGAAGAGGAGTCGTCGGCCGTGGCGGCGATGATGGCTGTGATCACCAGCGACTGACCGTGCCGAGACCCCCCGCCGGGGGACTCGCTGTCCGCGGAGACGCCTGCCGGATCATCGCGCGCGGGCACACGGGGGCGCGGTTGGGTTGTCCAAGTCTGCACTTGACTTAGCCATCCAGGAGGCTATGGCATGCGGAGCACTGATTGCCAGCCAGAAAAAAGGCGGGAAGGGTATGGAGCTCTATCTGCCTGGCGA
>CAUYTZ010000172.1:0-1532 GCA_963575695.1 uncultured Gammaproteobacteria bacterium
CTGGCCCGTGAACTGAGCGACATTGGCAGTCAAAAGGAGGTGGTGGCATGAAGGCAGAATTGAGCAATGACGGGCAGACCATTGTGGTCACAATTCCAATGGTTCTTCGTCGCAGGGGGGGACGCAAATGGATTATCGCCCCCGAAGGGATGGAGGATACGCCGCCACGCGAAGAAACGCTGGCCAAAGTGTCGCGGCGGAACCATTGGCGGTCCTAGCCCGTGATCGGGGCCTGACCATCCTTGAGGATGCCTGTCATGCTCTGGGCAGTGAGCAGGTGGTGGGTGAGGACGAATGGCGGTCGGTTGGGGCGTGTGCACGGTCGGCGATGACCGCGTTTTCCTTTCATCCGGTCAAGACCATCGCCGCCGGAGAAGGTGGAGCGGTGACCACCAACGATCCCGCATTGGCCGCGCGTCTGGTTCGACTGCGCAACCATGGTCTGGTTCGTGAGCCGGTGGCGTTCACTGAACCCGGTCCGGCCTTTGCCGAGGATGGTGGAATCAACCCCTGGTATTATGAACTGGCTGAGCCGGGCTTTAATTATCGCCTGACCGATTTGCAATCTGCCCTGGCCCTCAGCCAACTTGGCCGGTTGGAACTGTTTGCCGCTCGTCGTCGGCGGTTGGCCGAACTTTATGACCGCCTGCTGGAGCCGCTGGCTCCGGTGGTGTTACCGCCGGGACGGGTCGGTTGGTGTCGTCCGGTCTGGCATCTTTACTGCGCTCGAGTTGATTTTGCGCGTCTGGGCCGGGAGCGGTCATGGTTGATGGCGGAGTTAAAGCGATCGGGCATTGGCACTCAGGTCCATTATATCCCACTGCATTGTCAGCCTTATTATCGGCGACGCTATGGCGAGCTGTCGTTGCCGGGTGCGGAGGTGCATTACGCCCGGGCCTTGTCGCTGCCGTTGTTTCCGGCCATGGATGATCAGGATGTGGTGCGGGTGGTCGGGGCGCTGACGGCGGCGGTTTCTGATTTTCGTCATAAATAAGCTGGGTCCAGGGCAACGCCCTGGTTGTCGAAGGCTTATTTCCTTGCCAGGATCGAAAAACAATGAAAGGTACTCATTGGCTTGATAATTTTGCCATGGCTCAGCAGGCTGCTGCTCCGCCAACTTCAACCGTCTCCCCGGCCGCATCTCCTGCGGCTTTTTTACCGGCCTGACTTCCGGCGTGACCATGCTTCAGCGCGGCAGCGGTGGCACCATCCTGGCTTCAGCGGAGCAGCCTAATCAACCTGTAATTGTGCTCGTGCCGTCGATCGCGCTCAATCGTGTGGTCGGCCCCGACCCGTCCCAGATCCTTGGGCGGCTGTCCGCCAACGGACAGGTGTGGCTGGTCAACCCGCATGGCGTATTCTTCGGTCCCAACCGTGAACTTGTTGCCGGACGCGAGCGTGACCTCGCCCAGGCGGGCGGTGATGACCCCATGATTGACCACGCCCGGCGCGACGAACGCCACCAACACCAGCGCCACCGCCCCGGCGGCGAACAGAATCGAGCGCACGATCCGCTCGCCCTGGCTGATCGC
>CAUYTZ010000173.1:0-2502 GCA_963575695.1 uncultured Gammaproteobacteria bacterium
GGATATCTGCGCGACAAACGCGCTCCAATCCCTGGCGAGGAGAGAAATCGTGTCCATCGCGTTGATGAATCACGATTTTCCCGCCTCGTCAAGCCTTTATCCTAGCGCATATGGGGCAGCGCCCTGGTCGCCGAAGGCAAAGCGGGTCTATTCTCCGGTCCAAAACGCTGCGACCAAAGCCCCAACCACCGCCAGAATCAGCGGAAATGAGAACGGCATGGCCAGAAAGATCAGAATCCCGTAGCCAATCTTCTGTAATGGCGTCGCTTCACGGCGGCGGCGGGCGAGATCCGCCACCGCTTTGATGAACATCGGTTTCAGACGGGCAGGCAGTGGAGCGTTCCTTTCTTCGTCATCAAGCGAGCGATTCAGACGCCAGAACTTTACCGATCAAGGCCTTGGTCGCGTTCAGGCCATACAGTTCAATAAACGAACCCATGCGTGGGCCGGCGGTTTGGCCAAGCAAAACTTCGTAGAGCGCCTGGAACCACGTCTTCAAGTCTGGGAATGGATGACGTTTGCCAATGTCATAGACCAGAGTTTGAATCTGGTCCGCCTTGGCTTGTGCCGGCAGCGCTTCCAGTTCGGCCAGCAAATCACGCAATGCCGCCGCTTCAACTTCGCTCGGGGCCCGGTACTGTTTCTTGGGTTTGACGAAGCTCTGATAGTAAGTTACAGCCCGCTCAACCAGTCGGTCAAGCATTGGGCTGTTATCCGGAGTCGCTTCCGGGGCATAGCGAGAGATAAATCCCCACATCGCCGCTTTGTCTTCAGCGTGCGCCGCTCCAGCCAGATTGAGCAGCAGGCTGAAGCTGAGGTCGGCGCGTACCGTCGGTGGTGCGCCATTGTGAATATGCCAGGCTGGGTTTTCTAGCCGCTTTTCCGGCGCTTCCGCCGCGATTTTATCGACAAAGGTCAAGTATTCATCGACCGCACGCGGAATGACATCAAAATGAAGTCGCTTGGCCGTGCGTGGCTTTTGGAACATATACAAAGATAGGCTTTCCGGAGTGCCATAGCGCAACCATTCATCCATGGTCAGGCCATTGCCCTTGGATTTCGAAATCTTCTGGCCTTTCTCATCCAGGAACAGTTCATAGTTGAACCCTTCCGGTGGAAGCGCCCCCAGAATCCGGCAAATCTTGGAGGCTAGATCGACCGACGGAATCAAATCCTTGCCCGACATTTCATAATCGACATCCAGCGCCATCCAGCGCATGCCCCAATCCGGCTTCCATTGTAGCTTTACATTGCCACCCGTCACCGGTAGTTCGGTCAGGGTGCCGTCTTCATCCTTGAACACGATCGTACCGGCCTCGACCCGGTATTCCTCGATCGCCACCTGCAACACACGGCCGGTCTTGGGCGAAATCGGCAGGAACGGACTGTAGGACTGGGCCCGCTCTTCGCGGAGAGAGGGCAACATGACTTCCAAAATCTCGGTGTGTAGACGCAGCACCGCGAGCAGCGCTTGGTCGAACCGGCCGGAGCGGTACCAATCGGTTGAAGACTGAAACTCATAGTCGAAGCCGAACTGGTTCAGAAAGTCACGCAGCATGGCGTTATTGTGGTGGCCGAAGCTTTCGAACTTTCCGAATGGGTCGGGCACCCGGGTTAGCGGCTCATTCAAATGCCGGCGCAGCAAATCCGGGTTGGGTACATTATCTGGAACCTTGCGCAGGCCGTCCATATCATCCGAAAACGCGAACAACCGGGTCGGCACGTCGGGACATAGGCGGTGAAAGGCCTGACGAACCATGGTGGTCCGCGCAACCTCGCCAAAGGTGCCGATGTGCGGCAGCCCAGACGGGCCATAGCCGGTTTCGAACAGAACATAACCCTTGGCCGGCGGTTTCCCGCCCAGCCGCGCCACCAGCTTGCGGGCTTCTTCAAACGGCCACGCCTTGGCTTGGAGGGCTAGTTCATGGTCGGTGGTCATGATGAGTTTTCCTTGAAGACGAATCCCGGCACCCGCCGCGTTTACCGCGTCGGGACCGCAGTGGTCAATGTTCTATCCCGAGAAGCAAATGAAGTTGGCCGCTGATTGACTCCCCTCGTCCTCAGGCGCACATTCCAGGGGTCAGCAAAACGGTGATAGAGGCTTGGACCCATGAAGCCCGCTTCCACCACGGCTCAGTCTACCGCCGTTGAGGTTAATGAAATTGGTTCTCAGAACTTTATTCTGGCGGTAATGTTTGGTGGTCGGCGATTCGAGTGCGGCAGCTACATCAGCCGCGCCGCGGCCTTGCAAGCCGGTCGGTTGTTCGTTCAGCGTAAGGAAGCGGAAACTGTTGGACAGCAGGGGCGCAGTCGGCGCAAGCCGAAGGGGTAGGGTGTCGTCGGCGCAAGCCTAGTATGTCGCGGTTGGGCTGCCTGGGCAGTTACGTCATAATGAAAACCGGCGTCGGTAAGGGGTTGCGTACGCGGCCGGGTTTGGGTATAGAAAGTGCTCGTTTTTTCAGGACTTCCGACATGAAATCAAACATTCATCCCGAGTATCAC
>CAUYTZ010000174.1:0-1526 GCA_963575695.1 uncultured Gammaproteobacteria bacterium
GTAACCGAGAAAATCGAAGCCTTCCCCCCTTTGGCGGCAATCGCCGACGTGGGTTTTGTCCGGGTGCAGGGTAAGGCCGGCTTCGGCCACCCACTCCCGTACGGCGTCCAAGGCAGCCTCGGCGTCATCGCGGTTCCGGCAAAGAACGACAAAGTCGTCCGCGTACCGGACCATCCGATAGCCGTGCTCCCTCATTTTCTGGTCGAGTGGATGTAAGTAGATGTTCGCCAATAACGGGCTTATCACCGCACCTTGCGGAGTCCCTGCCGTTGATGCTCTGTCTGTCGATGCCCGCCGCGCCTCCGTTGGCTCTGACTTTTCGCCATGCCCACGCCAGCGTTTCGGGTTTCCCTACTTTATCAATGAGGCTGTACCACTTGCCTCCTTTGACGCCGTTTACCAGCGCCGATACCATACCTTCCGTCCACACCGAAGCTTCCGCGCTCGGCCTTTGTGTCGGCTTCGCTTCTGCGGCTCGTATAGCGCTTACGCGCACTGGTGCCACTTTCTTTGGTTCGTGTGTGATCTTCATGTATCCTTCTTCCTACCCACCTTCCCTCGGCGCAGTTTTGCTACCTGTGCTTTTCACGACTCTCGTCGTTGCGGTACTACGCGGGATCTGACTCCTTCCTCGTTCGCTAACCTGAAGAAGGTCTCACCGCTTACTCCGCTTTGCTTTCCGAACATCCCGCCCCCAATCACGTCGTGCCGCCCGAACGTCGCTTTAACCGTCACACCAGCGCGTCCGGTTTCGTCTCTGGGCTTCGCCTACCTTTTGCAGGCTCGCCGCAGCACACCGCCGAATCAGGTTCGTCATCCTACGGGCTGCTCTTTCGTCTCCGGTTGCTCCCCACCCCGCCTCGCGACGACGCAGTTACCTTCGACTTTACAGGTCGTGACCTCCTGCGGATTGGACTTTCACCAACTAACAAAGCGTCCTCGCGGTCGCACAAAAGACCGCGCGATGGCGGTCCCGAGACGATTGGCGATGCGGTGGGTTTTCAGTTGGAGGTGGTCAGCTTGACCAGGACGTGCGGCCGGCGGCAGAGCGGCAGCGGGTTCGATTCCATGATGATGCGCCAGCCCCGCTCGTCGCCGGTGCGCACCGGCCAGGCGTAGGCCTCCATGCCGACGGTGTTGACGAACTCGTCCTTGTTGGCGGGGGCGAAGTAGGTCTTGAAGGTCTGCGTCGTCCCCAGCGGGAAGGCATGGCCTTCGCCCGCGGCGATGAAGCGCGCCGTGGTGCCGTTGGACAGTTGTCCGGAGCCGCGATACTCCTCGAACACCAGCCCCTTATGCGGAAACCGCCGCCGGACATCTTCCCGGAGCGGCTGGGCGCCGGTCGCCGAATAATACTTGTAGGCTTCCTTGATCGCCGGGTGGCTGATCAGCTTGTCGAAGAACTCCGGACTGACCAGCGCCATGACCCCGGACATGACTTCGCCGAGCAGATTGTCTTCGATGTGACGCAGCACTTCGTTGATCTTGGCGTCGATGTCGGTACCGGCCGTGCCGAGGGTAAAATC
>CAUYTZ010000175.1:0-14204 GCA_963575695.1 uncultured Gammaproteobacteria bacterium
GCCAGGGAACAACGCGCGCAGCGCGCATCGGCGACCGGCGGCGGGATTTGGCCGTCGGCGAACAAGCGGGCCAACTCGGCGGCCAACGTCGTGGTTCGGTCGCGTAAGGCCGGATCGAAGCTCACCGCCTCGCGCCGGCGCGGCTGGCCATAAAACAGCGCACCGTCCGGCACCGAAATGTCCAGCATCTCCTCCAGGCACAAGGCCTGAGCGCAGAGCTGAACCCGGTCGGCATCGTGGGTCTTGGGCCGGCCGCGCTTGTACTCAACCGGAAACGGCTGCCAGGCACCATCGGGCCGACGGCGGAACTCAACGACATCGGCGCGGCCGCTGATCCCCAGCCGCCGCGAAACCAAGGTCAACCCACGGGCGATCCGCAGATCGCCCCGGGTCTCACTGCCGATTTCATCGACTTTCTCGTGCAGCACCCGGCCTTCAGCGGTCCACAGATTCTCCGCCCACGCTTGCTCCAGATGGATCAACGCGCATTGACGCGGACAATAGGCCAGATGCTGCAAGGCCGAGAGCGGCGCGAAAGTGTCGTCGGCCTCGCTCACAGATGCTCTACAGCGGTGACATTGGCGGGCAGGCGGGCACGGTCGAAGGTAACGGCATAATCCGTGAACGAGCGAACCGGTTTGGGATCGGCGGGGTTAACCCGTTCGGCCTTGACCAGATCGAACAGCTTGTGCGCCGGGGCGTTGCCGATATCGGTGGCGTGGCGGAACGAGATCAGGCTCCGGGCCGTCATTTCGCCGCGCGCCGCCGAATGGTCGTGGTCAAACATGTTCGACAGCGCCTGCCAGAGCAGTTCGAGGTCGGCCTCGGAAAAGCCGGTACGCCGAGCGAAATGAGGGGAAATGAAGCCGTGGCAACGATAGAGGCCATAGGGCACGATGTATTTCTCACCCATGGTGCGGTTGCCGCCGCCTTGCTTGTCAGCGTCGACTTCAGTAGTCACCGCCATGCGGGTAATACTAATCGGCAATGGCAGGATCTGATCGAGGCTTTGAGCGAAGGTGATCTGGACCGGGCCACGGACTTGGCCGGCTGTTTTCTTAATCTTTGACCCCTTCTCATCGCTGGTATCGTTAGCGTCTTTTGATCCGGTACTCATTACTGCACCGAATGTTCGAACATCGAAATAATTTTTGCACATCCAGTCACAAGCGATATCTTCTGGATGCTTCTCAGGCTTCTTAAGTTTCTTATTTTTTTGCCAAGCTTGATAGCAATCAAAGGCCTCCTTCGTCTCTAAATCAACTTGATACGGCTCTTGAATCAAGTGATTTAGGATTGCCTTTTCTTTGATGAATATTTTATGTGGTGCCTTGTCGCCATTTACCAACGCCACGAAGTTGCGGATTTTGCGCTTGAGGCAAACGTCAGTGACCAGCCCGCGCTGAGTGCCGGGATCGGTGCGCGGCATGTTGCCCATGTCGGGGTCGCCATTGGGGTTGCCATTGGTAACGTCGAAGAAATAAACGAACTCGATACGGTTGCTGAGAACGGTCATGGGGTTAATTCTCCTGGATCAGACGGCTTGGGGCGCGGTTTCGGCGGTGGTTTCGTCTTTTGAGGGCTTTTTGGTAAAGAAATCCTGGCGTTGCTGGTAATAGCCGATGAAGAACAACGCCTGATCATCGGGCGGCAGCACCGCCGGAATATCGGTGATTCCGGCCATGACCCGGCCGATGACCTTGTCGGCCATCACAACATTGCCGGGGCTGTCGCGCTTGGCCTTCTTGCGATGCGCCTCCGACAGCCACAGCAAGTAATTGAAGACGGTACACGGCGTCGCCGAGGCAGCCCCGATGAACTTGTCACGGATGGTGCGGTTGAGGTTGTCGCCCAAGGCGGCTTCCTGCAACCGCTCCAGGGCGGCGAACAGGCGGCCGAGCAGATAGCCGGTCTCGGTGCGGGCATCGTCGAGGCCCATGATTAGTTCCCTTCTGTCTTGTTTCTCGATGCGCCAGCGACGGCGGATAACCGCCTTGACCAGCGCCACGCGGGGGTGGGTGATGTGGCCGTCACTGCGAAAGCGGGCCAGCAGCAGCGGCAGCAGTGCCGCCGGATAAAAGCCACCGGTAATCGCCGCCCGCAGCAGATCGCCATGGAGTTTGGACAGCTTGTCGTTGTCGGCCTTGCCGCGTGCCTTGCCGTCGCCATCCTTGGCCCGGGCGTCGTGGACCAGCGACCACAATGAGGGATAACGCGGTCGTTTGGGAAAGTCGGTGACTAACGACAAATCCTGCTGGTGCTTGCCGATCTTCCTCAACAGGGTGCCGAGCGTGCTTTCTTGCCACAGCCGCACCGATAGCCGCGCGGCGTTGGGCGAAAGGCCGAGCAGATAAAAGAGAACCCCTTCATCCTTTTGGAACGCCAGCGGCACCTTGCCCTCGATCAGAAGATCGAGGGCCTCGCGGACCTCCGCCGCCCGCGCTTTGTCTTCGGCCGGAGCGTCGCCGTCGGGATCGATCTGCCCTGGATCGGCGAACTCCAACAGCCAGTTTTCGGCCGGGTTGGGCCGTTCCGCCCACACCACCACCCTCATATCGCCGATGGTGCGGCTGCGGTTGTTCTCCCGACGCAACAGGTGGTTGAGTGCGGTGCCATAGCCGAAGGCGGAGGCCTCGCCGACCGGGGCGTTGTAGCTCTGGGTCTTGCCGTAGGATTCGGCCGAATCAATATTGAAAGAGACGAGCGAGGTTCCCGATGATTTTCCGCCCGCACCTTTGATGCTTGGATGGAGGCGGGCGATCGGTTGATCGGTGTCTCCCGTGACCAGGCACTGGCCGCGTACCTCCGAGACTTGAGCCGCCGCATAATGTTTCCACGCATCGCGCAGGGCCGGACGGTCGTGAGCGTATGCGCCGTTAACCCAGAACACCAGCCAACCCGCCAACAACTCGGCACCGTCCGTGGAGATGATCTCGGCGGCAGCGGCTGGATCCCAGCGTTCGAAATGGCGCAGGATCGCCCACGCCGCCGGGTCGTCAACTCCGGCCAAAACGGTCCGATGCAATGTCGCCGCCGCTTCGAACTGCTTTCGAACTCGTTCCGCCTTGCCTTTAAGATCATAGCCCAGCAGATAGCCGCCGTTATCGCACAGGAAGGCCGAAGCGATCCCGGCGGTTCTTCCCGGTGGCTCCGGCGTCATCTTCATCACCGGACGCGGCTTGCCCTTCTTGTCATCCTTGTCACCCTGGCTCTGAAGATTGAGCAGGCCGAGAAATTTTCCCTCACGGTCGAGTTCGATCGCGCCCACCACCTTTTGCAGGGCGAAACCATAGACCGGCATGGCTTCGCCGGTGTCGGCCGACATCCGGCGGTAATAGGCGTCGAGGGCGGAGAGGATCATGACCCTCTCCCGGCCGGCAGCGGCGGCACGGTCAGCACGCCCCGGTCCAGCACCGCCAGGAAGAAACGCGGGATCATGCCGGCCTCGAAATCGATGTCGTGGAGCATCGGCCCCAACTCGCGCCGGTGGTCGAGGGTCGGGTCAACATGGGTTAACTCGGCAGGCTCGGGCGGGGCGAAGAAACAACTAAATTCCCGGGTGCCTAGGCTCGGCTGATAGGCACACTGGCCATTCTCAATCCGCCGACACGCCATCTCGGCATGCTTGCCGGGATTGTCGCCGGCCCCTGCCCTGCCCGTCATTTCGAAATGGGCCTCGATGACATAGGCGACATCGCGCAGCACCAGCGCCGCCCGCTGCTGACGGTCCTCGTCGGCGACCAGATAGGGCGGCGGGCCGCCCCGCGCCGCCTGCCGGGCATTGCCATAAGACGCCTTGCTCGCCACCTCGTTACGCCGAATGGTGTCGAAGCGGATCGGCTTCAAAACCCGAATGCGGTCGATCACCCAGCGAATCGCCGGCTTCCAGTGAATCGCCTCGACGATGCCCCGCGCCGCCGAAGGCGTCATCACCTCGTAACTGGCGCGCTCGGTGGAAAACTCCGGGCGCGAAAACAGGGCGTAATCGCCCCACACCTTGACCTGGATTCCGATCGTCACGGATGCCCCCCTTTTGTCCCTGTATCATCACATGATGTTCTGTTCGGCCGAGCGCATGCCCTTTCCCAAGGTCAGGCCAACGGCGGCGTCGTAGTATTTCTGGTCAAGCAGCACCTTAAATTGCCCCTCGGTGCCTACGCGGCTGATGGCACCCGCATCATCCAACACTTTGAATTGGCTGGGATAAACCGAGACGCTGAATTGTTGCAGCTTACGCCGGGTGTCGAGCGTCACGGGCGGTCCGGGGAGGCTCACTTCGTCGATCAGGGCCTGGACTTCGTCGCCCCAGGGCACGATCACCGTTTCGGTGGCCTGATCGATCAGGCGGAAGTCCTCGGCGATGGTGCGGAAGGGCCAATTGAGCTTGCTGGCACCTTCCTCAATCTTCTTCAGAATACCTTTGCCGTCCAACTCGCCCTGCTTCAGGCCATAGAGCTTTCCGAACCACGCCCGCACCGTCTCCAACTTCAGTGGATCGGGATTATCTTTCAGGAGCGGTGCCGCCCAGACGCGACGCTGTTTGATGTCGTGCAGGGCGGACTCGCGCGGGGTGTCGAAGATCACGAACCGGCCCAGCGCGGGGGCCATTTTGCCGTTGCGGTTGCAGCGGCCGGCGGCCTGGATCAAGGAGTCGATGCCGGCGGCGGCGCGCCAGACTTCCGGAAAATCGACATCAACCCCGGCTTCGACAACTGTTGTTGATATCAGCTGGCACGACAGGTGATGTTCCAGCCGGTGCTTGACCTTACCCAACACCTCCCGGCGGTGGGCTGGGCACATGGCGGCGGACAGGTGGAAGGTGCCGTCGGGCGCTTCGGCTTTGACCAGATCGTGCAGGGTCGCGGCCTGGGGCCGGGAATCGACGATGCACAGCACCTGGGGTGCGGCGGCGAGTTCCTGGGCCAATTCCTCGTCATCAAGGGAGCCGAGGCGCTCGCAACGCACGCGGGCAAGTTCGTTAAACATCCCGGACACGTCGGGGGCGAGTTCGGTCGGCGCGGCGCGGAACCCCTCCCGGCCAAACACCGAATCTTGAGTCCAGTCGGGCAGGGTCGCCGAGCATAAAACCACACTGGCGCCATAGCCTTCGGCCAATTCGCGCAAGGCCACGACGCACGGATGCAACAGATGCACCGGCAACGCCTGAACCTCGTCGAGCACGACCACACTTTGGGCGATGTTGTGCAGCTTACGGCAGCGTGAAGGTTTGTTGGAATACAGGCTTTCAAAGAACTGGACACTGGTGGTAACGATCACCGGCGCGTCCCAGTTCTCAGCGGCGGCGACCGCGAGCTGCCTCGGCCCCTCCCGATCTTTATCTTCAGGGATTTTCGCCGTCGAGTGGTGTTCGATAACCGCTTCAGCCAGATCACCAAAGGCCGTACGGAACACGTCGACGGTCTGCTCGATGATCGAAGTATAGGGAATGACGTAAATCACCCGCCGCAGTCCGTGCTTTTCGGCATGGCGTAGCGCAAAGGCCAGCGAGGAAAGGGTCTTGCCGCCGCCGGTGGGCACGGTGAGCGAGAACACACCGGGCGGTTTTTCCGCGCCCTCCCGACACCCGCGTAACACCTCCGCCCGCCGATCAAGCACCTCAGACGCCGCGACGGCACCCAGATCTAGTATATGGCGATCGAGCCGCTCGGCGAGGGCACCGAGAGTCATGGCGGCGACCGATTCCCGGATCTTCGATTGCTCTTCTGAATAAAACCGCTCGGTTTCAAGGCGGTCAGCATCAACCAGGGCGGAAAACAGCATCCTGGTTAAGAAATGAAGCTCGAACGCTAAGTCATTTTTACTTCTGCTCCGGGTCTTGATCCTAAGACTCTCCGGTAAAGCCATGTACTCAGGCAAGGGTGCCATATCGGCAAGCAGCTCTTTGGCTTTCGCCAGCCGATCATCCAACTCACCACCATCTGGCATCCCACCATGATGGCCGGCGATGACGTAGGCCAGAAGCTTACCTTTCCGCTCTCCGTATTTCTCCAGCGCAATTACCGCACCACAAATGGAATGCTCCGCGCCAGAGTTCTTCCCCCTAATATAGTCCTGAAACGCCGCACGCAGCTTACCGATGTCATGCAGCATACCGGTGGCGGTCCCCGGTAGCTCGGCACCGAAGAATGCGGAGAACTCCGCACATCGCTTCGATACCCTTTTAAGATGGCACTCAAGCGTCTCCCATAACTGAGATAATTTCTTTGGACTATGAGCATAGATTTCGGAAGGGTGATTTGTCATATCAAACCTATCGGCTGTGGTAAATTCAGTCTGTGGCTCCCAAGATTTCCCTGGGTGGCTCGTATCTGCGCACCAAGCCGCCGCGCTTCAATCTTGAAGCGCGGCTTCTTGCCCCGTTTCACGTCGGTCATGGTCGGTCAGCCCCGCTGATCCAAGCGCCGCTTCAACTCCATGTCATTCTGAAGCAGGACCGCTTGGCCATCCAACATCTTGGCCAGCATGACTTTGATGTCACTCACATCGGCCCGTAGTTCAGCTTGCCCGGCTTCCAGCTTTGCTTGCCCGGCTTCCAGAGCGGAGAACCGCTTGTCAGATCGCTGGTCCATGCTCTCCAGCTTGCTGGCGATCAGCATCAACGACGCGCCGGTAGCATCGGACAGACTGAATTTATGGTCGCGGTGGCTCATGTGCTACGCTCCGTCGTTGCCCCTAAAGGTGCGCCTCAATGGGGAGGTGAGTCAACTACTCCCATGAACCCATGCAGGGCAATCGGGTGCCAACAATTCTAAATCGGTCGGCACAGCGCTTTTGGTGAATTGAACGTTTCATTTTCAATTTTCCACCTGGCCCGAGCGCAATCAGGGCATGCCCATTTAGTCTCCGGAACGCCGCCAATCGATCCGCAACTGAATTGCCGTCCAACATCTGACCGATGCCGCACACTTCAGGTTGGAGAAGACGAGATTGACACGTTCCGGACCATAAAATCAAGACTCCCCAACTTTCTCCACGGCCCGCATCACGAGCGCGGCAAGGAATGGTATCGCCTGAATTGCCAAAGTGGCGGCAAAGAAGTTGATCTCAACCACCTGATCGCCATTAGTCCACCATAGCGTGTATGCCGCAGCCAGTAGTGGCAACGCCAACAGCGTTTCCCACAGCACCACCGGTTCCACTTTCTTGCGTTTGGCTGAATTGCCGCCTTTTTCCGTGCGCATGAACGGCAGGCCATCCTTAATCAAACCGTCAAACACAGCTTGAGCCACGGTTAGTTGTAGACTCATCGCCGCCACCGCCGCTGCGGCAATATCACCCCAGCGCGCATGCACCCGGGCCCGGTAGAGCAGCACGCAGTGGGCAATATTAACCACGAACGCGGTCAAAATGGGTACGGTCATGGCCACAGTCGGCACCGTTACGCCAACCCACAAGATCACCGGCACCCACAATAGGTTGAGTACCGCGATCAGCGCACCCAACGCATCCGACAGCCAATAAAACCAGCCGGTGGTGAACTGAAATTTTTGTGCCGTGGTCAACGTTGACTGGCCAGGCAACATGTGCCGCCAATGCTTCTTGATAATTTGAACAGCACCATAGGCCCAGCGGTGACGTTGAGTTTTAAATGCCTTAAATGTATCCGGCAATACCCCCCATCCGTAACGAGTATTGGTGTATTGAGCCGAATAGCCGGCTTCATACAACCTTAGGCCCAGTTCGGTGTCTTCGACGATGGTGTCGGTCTGCCAGCCACCCACTTGCTCAAACGCGCTACGCCGCACCAGCAACATGGTGCCGTGGGCAACAATGGCGTCGTCTTCGTTGCGTTGAATCATACCGATATCGAAGAAGCCGGCGTATTCCCAGTTCATCATTCGCTTAAGCAGGGAGTCGCCGCCGTCACGGTGGTCCTGCGGCGCTTGAACCAGGGCAACCTTGGGATTGGCAAAGGCTGGGACCAAATCCTTGAGCCAGTTCGGTGCCACCACATAGTCGGCATCGATCAAGGCCAGGATTTCCGCCGCCGGATCAACTTGGGTCATGGCGAGATTAAGCGCTCCAGCCTTGAACCCCGACACTTTGGGCAGAAATACAAATTTGAACCGCTCACCCAGCTTTTGACAGTGCGCTTCGATCGGTCGCCAATAGGACTCTTCCGGAGTGTTGTTGATGATGACCAGGGCTTCAAAATCCGGATAATCCAGTGCCGCCACCGCATCCAGAGTCGTGATTAGCATCTCCGGCCGCTCACGATAGGCCGGAATTTGAATCGAGACCTTTGGCAAGTGCGTCGTGGATGACGACGCCAAAGCCGCAGCGGTTCCATTCGTGCCCGGGACCAGCAGACGCTGCGGCCGGTGGCCCAAAATCACCTCCGCGACCTCGTGGACCTTGGCCAGCGTGATCATCGTCAGCGGCAGCAGCGCCACCAACCCGACGCTCCACATTAGCCAGGTACCCGAGTTCATATAGTTTTCCAGTGGCCACACCGCAGCGACCACCAAGCCGGCGGCAAAGGCGTTGGCAGCCAAGGTAAAGGCCAAGGCATGACCAAAGCTGGCGCGACGGCGGGCCAATCCGACCAGCCCGATCAGCGTGCCCAGCACCAGTGCGGCTTCAGCCTTGGCCCAGTCTCCGCTTTCCTCAACCGGCCCGGCCAGATCGAACTTGATCTTGCGGTCGGCATCGAACAGCCCCCAATAGGCACCGACCGAGCCTTCTGCGGTTTTCCACGGCTGGTCGAAGGCTTCGACCAGATTATAATCGATCCGACGGCGGTTGGCCTCGGCGATGAACGTGCGCACCACCTGAGCTTGAATCAGCGGCCCGGTTTCAGCGGCGTTGCGGTTGTAGCCGGCCGAAGGCCAGCCGAATTCGGCGATCACGATCTTTTTGCCCGGATAGGCCTGGCGCAGTTCATCGTAACGCATAAAGGTGTACTCAACCGCCTTGTCGGCCGGCACGCCTTCCCAATAGGGCAGGATATGAACCGCCAAGTAATCGGCGGCCTTGGCTAGATCCGGGTTCTTGATCCAAACGTGCCAGACTTCGCCAGTGGAGACAGGTTGATGGACATAGCGCTTCACGCGCCGGATCAAATCAGCCATCTCCGCAGCGGTTTTGTCGCCGCGCAGCACCGCTTCGTTGCCGACGAGGACCGAGGTCACGCTCTTGTTGCTGTTGGCCAGTTGAATGACCGACTCCAACTCGGTGTGGTTGCGCTGTTCATCCTTATCGATCCAGGCACCGAGCGCGACCCGGAACAGCCGGTGTTGGAACGCAACCTCAGCCACCTTGTCCAGCCCGGCGGTGACGGCATAGGTACGGATGCCGCCCGTAACGTGCTTGATCATCTCAATGTCGCGAGTGATCGAGTCAATCGAAGGCAGGCTGCCGGTCGTCGGGTTCTGATCACGGGTAAAGGGCGAGAACGACACCGAACGCACACCGAGGCGGACATCGGGGGGCGCTACAGCCTCGTGGCACCAATACCAGCCGCCAGACTGGGCAGCGGCACCTAGACTCAAAGCCACAATCAGAAACAGGACGGAAACTGAGCGGGAAGGCATGAACGGTATCCGTAAACTGTGGAATGGGAAAAGGGCACTTGCCGTGATCAACGCGACTCATAAGGCGACCATTCCCCAACCCACCAGAGTTATTCGCGGTGGTTGTCGGGTACGGTTTGGTGAGTGTACCACAATTTGTAAGCTTTCCTTCAACGGGTTGTTAACGTTGGTTCACTCGGTGTGGCAAGTCCGACACTTGGGGGACGGATTACCCGCGATTTTGGCCTGCGATGGGTTGAATGGGTTGACGTGGGGGCTGCGCTAGGGTCCATTGCTCACGTCCGCAGTCGTCAACCTTTTCTCAGTAAGCACGGGATGCCGGCCATGACCACGATCGACACCGTTAAAACCGCCGTCAGCCACGCCGCCCGTTTGGCTGCGGCCAATGTGCTTGGGGCTCTGATCGTGGCTTATTTTGCCTATTTCGCCTGGTATGGGGAACGCGGGCATCTAGCCCTGGCTAACTTGCAGACTGAGGTGTCCAAAGCAGAACAGGCGTTGGACACCATTCGCGGCGAGCGACTGCGAATCGAACGACGGGCGTCGCTAATGCGTCCGGATCACCTGGATGCCGACATGCTGGATGAACAAGCTCGGCTGATGCTCAATTATAGCCGGCCAGACGAGGTGTTCATTGTCGCCCCAGGACGATCGGCGGCCACCGCCCGTCATCCGTAAGAAATCATCACCAGGGAGGGGGGCGAAGCACCTCCCTCCACTGATTCTCGACTCGCGGTCCGCGTCAGCGAAAATTCGCGGTGCGCGTCAGCGAAAATCCGGTCGCGGCGGTGCCTTGAGCGGTTCAGGCAGAGCTGTCGCCGGCCCGGCTGGGGGCCGCGCCTTGGCGGGCGGCGACTCCGGGGAGTCTTCGCGCAAGAGATTACTGCTCAATTCACCCGACTTACGGTCGCCACTCAGGCGTGCGATTCGTGCTTTGCGTTCGGCCTCTGTCGGCGGCGGCGGCGGCCGGTGTGGCACCGTGTTCAGTTTCGGATAGTCGCTGTCGCGGCCGCTCATCCGTCGCACCGGCGAAGCTTCGGCTTCGGTTGACGGCGGTGGGTCACCAAAAAAGTACTGATAGCTGGGGCCAACCTCCAACACGCGGTCGTCGAACACCTGTGTCTCGCAGCCGGCAACGATCAGTGCCGCCGCTACGGCCGCTAGCCCCGCACCACATCCCAAACGCCGCCCTGGTTTCGTCATCGCCCGGCTTCCTTCCTGCTTGATCCTGATGGGGTCCGGTCGCGGGCGGCCAGTTTTTCGCCCCGCCCTTCACTCAGTAAGTGAAACTGGCGGCGGGATGGTGTATGAAAAGAGTGGTTGCATCAAGCCCAACGTGGTCGCTTTGACGTGAGCCGATCCTTTCCCCGGATCGCTTTGGTCGATTTGCCGAATCCGGGGGCGCGTTCTTTGGTATCCGTCCCTCGGAAACGAGTCGAAACGGCGTGTCAATCATTGTATGAAGGGAAAGGTATCCCCCATGGCCGCACCAAGTTCGAAGGCCGAAAAGAAGGACCCTGACGTGAAGCTCCCCGATCCGGTTGAAATGTCGCGGGCTATGGCCCAGATTGCGGAAAAGAGCCAACGCATCGTCACCCAATTCCTGTCTCGGCAGGCAACGGAAGGGCTGAAGGGCGGCCCGTCTGATCCATCGAATATTGGTCAGGCTTTCCTGGAAATGACCACGCGAATGATGGTCGATCCGGCGAAGCTGATGCAGGCGCAGATGTCGCTGTGGCACGACTATATGACGTTGTGGCAGCGGACAACCCAGCGGTTGCTTGGCCAGGCGGCTGATCCGGTGATTGCGGCGGGCAAAGATGATCGCCGGTTCAAGGACGTTGCCTGGGACGAGAATTCAGTTTTCGACTTTATCAAGCAGTCCTACCTGCTCACCGCCCGCTGGTTGCAGGCGACCGTCAATGACGTGGAGGGGATGGACGATAAGGCCTCACGCAAGGTTGATTTCTACACCCGCCAATTTGTTGACGCGATGGCGCCGACCAATTTCGTGGTGACCAATCCCGAGGTGCTGCGCACCACGATCGAGACCGGGGGCGAGAACCTGGTCAAAGGGTTGGAAAATATGCTGAAGGATCTGGAGCGCGGTAAGGGCGAACTCCGGATCAGCATGACCGATTATGATGCGTTCACGGTCGGCAAGAACATCGCGATGACCCCGGGCAAGGTCATCTATCAAAACGAAATGATGCAGTTGATTCAGTACACGCCGACCACTCCCGACGTGTACAAACGGCCGATCATGATCGTGCCGCCATGGATCAACAAGTTCTACATCATGGATTTGCGCGAGAAGAACTCTCTGATCAAGTGGATTGTTGATCAGGGCTTCACCGTGTTTGTGATTTCGTGGGTCAACCCGGACGAGCGTCAAGCAGCCAAGGGCTTCGAGAATTACATGCTCGAAGGCCCGATTGAAGCGCTGGACGTAATCAAGCGTCAGACCGGCGTCGCTGAAGTTAATGCGATTGGCTATTGCTTGGGCGGTACGCTGCTGACCACGACCATCGCCCATCTAACCGCCAAGGGTGACAACCGGATCAAGAGCGGCACCTGCCTCACCACCATGCTTGACTTCTCTGAGCCGGGTGAATTGGCAGTATTCATCGATGAAGAGCAGATCTCTATGCTCGAAGAAAAGATGAATGAAAAGGGCTATCTGGATGCGAATCAGATGGCGTCAACCTTTAACATGCTGCGCGCCAATGACCTGATTTGGTCGTTCGTAGTCAACAATTACTTGCTCGGCAAAGACCCGTTCCCGTTCGATTTGCTGTACTGGAACTCGGACTCCACCCGTATGCCGGCGGCGATGCACTCCTGGTATCTGCGTAACCTGTACCAGAAGAACCTGCTGGTTAAGCCGGCGGCACTCAGCCTCAACGGTGTGCCGGTTGACCTGTCCAAGATCAAGACCCCGATGTACTTCTTGTCGGCGCGTGAGGATCATATCGCGCCGTGGAAGTCCACCTACATGGGGCCACAGTTGTTCCCGGAAAAGTCCAAGTTCGTGTTGGCCGCCTCTGGCCATATCGCGGGCGTGATCAATCCGCCGGCCGCTGGTAAGTATTGTCACTGGACCAATTCCAAGCTGCCGAAGAGTTCGGATGCTTGGTTGCAGGGCGCTGAGCAGCAAGCCGGGTCTTGGTGGCCAGATTGGGCCAAGTGGGTGTCAGAATTCAGCCTGGAGAAGATTCCGGCTCGTGATCCGGCCGCTGGTCCGTTGCCAGTGCTGGAAGACGCACCCGGCGCTTATGTCGCAGCAAAAATGGTCTGAGTTATCGTGTGGTTAATAAAGAAAAGGCGGGGGCAACCCCGCCTTTTCTTTATATTAACGCCTTCGGCGACCAGGGCTTTGCCCTGGACCCACCAGGAGCCTAGAGGCCCCTGGACCCACGTCATTTGGGATAAAACTCCGTCGTCTTCAGCGAGTGACAGGTCGAAAGCCGAACGAGTACAGTCAAACCTAACGGGCAAACGGCCCGCGTTGAGCCTAACCTAGCGGGCAAACGGCCCGCGTTGAACATGGACAGATCATGTCGCCCCCCGTTGCCCTGATTACCGGCGTCACCGGCCAGGATGGAGCCTATCTCGCCCGTCTGCTGTTGGACAAAGGCTATGTCGTGCATGGCCTTCGCCGCCGGTCCTCTTCGTTCAACACCGGCCGGATCGATGCGATTTATCGCGATGTTCCAGAGGCCGGTCGCCGCTTCCCGCTGCACTACGGCGACATGACCGACGCCACCAGCCTGATTCGCCTGGTCGGAGAGATCAGGCCCGACGAGATCTATAATCTGGCTGCACAAAGCCACGTTCAAGTTAGCTTCGAGACTCCAGAATACACCGCTAATGCCGATGGCATCGGCACCTTGCGCTTGCTGGAGGCAATCCGGATTCTGAATCTGGCGCGAAAGACAAAATTCTATCAAGCTTCAACCTCTGAACTATACGGTAAGGTTCAAGAAACGCCTCAGAGCGAAACCACACCGTTCTATCCGCGTAGTCCCTATGCCGCAGCCAAGCTCTACGCTTATTGGATCACGGTCAACTATCGCGAGGCTTATGGTCTGCACGCCTCTAACGGTATTTTGTTCAATCATGAAAGTCCAATTCGTGGAGAAACCTTCGTAACACGCAAGATTACCCGCGCGGTGGCCGCGATTTCGCTCGGAATACAAGAAACGCTGCTGCTGGGCAACCTCGACGCCAAGCGCGATTGGGGCCATGCCCGCGATTACGTCGAAGGTATGTGGCGCATGGTGCAGCAGCCGGAGCCGGATGATTATGTGTTGGCCACCGGTGAGACCCACAGCGTGCGTGAATTCGTCGAACTGGCCTTTGCCGAAATTGGCCGCCGGCTGGAATGGCGCGGCGGCGGAATCGAGGAGACCGGGATTGATGCCGGCAGCGGTGCAACCCTGGTCGCGATTGACCGACGCTTTTTCCGTCCAACCGAGGTCGAGATCCTGCTCGGTAATCCGGCCAAGGCCTGGGCAAAGCTCGGCTGGTGCCACACCACCGGTTTTCGCGATCTGGTGCGGGAGATGGTGGCCGCAGATGTCGAAGCCGCGGGCCGGGAAACTCGCCACCATCGTGATGAATAGCCTTGATTTTATTGCCCACCTTATT
>CAUYTZ010000176.1:0-10235 GCA_963575695.1 uncultured Gammaproteobacteria bacterium
TGGTCGGCCCGATTGGCGGGATGCCTTGGGCCGGGTGAAGCCGTTGCTTCGGGCGGTGCGGCGGGTGATTGAGGTTCGGTGGCAAGCGCTGCGAACCGGCATCGCCAACCTTGCCGTCCTGCGCGTCCTGCGCCACGCTCACCCATTGCCGGTCGCCGCCTTGCGCGCCTGTGACGTGCTGATCATGACCTGGGCTGGCGAGCGAACCTTTCCCTCCAGCGGCATCAAGGACAACGACGTCTATTTCGGGGCTTTGCCCGGGCTGTTACGGGAAGGCGGGCTTAAGGTTGGCTACATCGCTAATCCGCTGTTCTGGATGTCCCCATTTCCGGCCATCGCCGAGAATTGCGCCGCCGCCGCCGATCCGGTGTTGATCACGGAAGATTGCCTGAACGCACGGGATCTGCTGGCCGCTTTGGTCCGTTCCCTGCGCGCGCCGTTTCCCGGCGGGAAAAGGCTGCGCCTGGAGGGACTTGACCTTACCGCCCTGGCCCGGCGTGAAGTCTGGATTGAAAGGAGCAAATGGCGCTCAGGCCAAGCCTGGCTACGGCTTAACGTTGGCCGAACCTTGCATCGCCATGGCGTCGCGCCCAAGGCCGTGATCATGTCCTATGAGGGCCAGCCCTGGGAAAAAATGGTTCGGGCGGGACTTCGCCGCCATTGCCCAGACACCAAAATCATCGCCTGCCAAGTATCGATGTTCGGCGCGCCGTATCTAAGCTTCTATCCCAGCCGGGCAGAGATCACGCAAGGACGGAGTCCGGATCGCCTGTGGGTTTCCGGTGAATACTACGCGGACTTGTTCCGTCGGCACGGTTTCCCCCCGGAACGGCTTGACGTGATCGGTGCCGTCCGTTACCAGACCTTCCTGGACCATCTGCTTTCCTTGGCCGCAGATGGGGCCGCAGATGGGGTTTCGCCGAACCGAACGGATGGTCTGACCGTGCTGTGCACCACCAGCATTGAATATCAGGAATCGCTGGAACTGGTTCACAAGACGGCGCTGGCGGTTGCCGCCCTGGGCCAAGGGCGGGTGCTGGTCAACTTTCACCCGGTGACCGATCAGGCCTTCCGTCAACGCTTAAAAACAGCGGTCGCCGCTTTGGTTGGGGTTGAACCCGATTGGCTCGACTACGTTGACGGCGGCGTTCAAGCGCTGTTGGCGCGGGCTTCGGTCGTGGTCTACAATAGTTCCGGAACCGCGTTCGAGGCCCTAGCCGCAGGCGTGCCGACGATCTACGTCGGCCGGGATCTGGCGATCGATCAGGACAAGATTCCCGATGCGGTAGCGGTCCGGTGCCGCTCAGTCGAGGAATTGCGCGCCCGGCTGGTTGCGCTGACCGCGACCGATGACCACGCCACCGACAAAAATAAGACGCTCCCGTCGCCGAAACGGGTCGGAGAGATGGTCGCCTCCTGTCTGGCTCCGGTCCGGGTGGAGATGATCACGGCCGGAGCGGCGCGATGACGCGGCACCTGATCCTCGACCGGGTTGAGGCGGACTTTGACCCGCAGCGCGATCTGGTGTTGGGGCCGTGGTGCTTCAGCGGTCGGGAACAAGCCCATCCCGACTGGGAGGAACTGGACTGGCCCGAACCCTTCGCCTCGGCCGCGGAGCGACGGCGGGCGACGGCGGACACCGACGCCCTGGCCCATGGGCTGCTCGACCGGTTGACGCAGGAGTTCAACCACCGCCACGAGGTCGGCTATCCGCGTCAGTTCTGGCAACAGGTGCTGTTCTGCTGGCTGCTGCATCTGATTCACGGCCTGTGGGTCCGCTATCGATTGGTGTTCGAATTCCTTGACCGGCATCCGACCGAACCGCTACAGGTCAAACTTTCGCCCGCGCCCGCGCGCTGGCCGGTTTCGTCCACTGAAGAGTTCATCCGGCTGATCTTCACCGATCGCGGTTTCAGGGCCTGGCTGCTGTCGGAAGTGGTGCGGACCCTGGCCCCGCCCCATTGGGAATTGGTTCAACTGGGACCGGAAGAGACGATCCGGGGCCAGCTTTGGCTCCGATGGCCGGACAGCGCCCCGCCACCCGCGCCATTCCCGGGCTGGCACCGTGGGAAATAACGGTTTTCCAATGGCTCCTGACGCATGTGCCCCGCCGCCACCAGCCGCCGCCGGAACCGGCGGTGGACGCCACTGCCGGCATGGCCGGGTTTCCCGCCCCGTTCCTAGCCCTGCTCGACCGGCTGCTGCCGGCCACCTTGCCGGCCAGCTTCACCGACGGTTTCGCCGCGCTGAACACCTGGGCCGAAAGCCTCGACTATGACCGGGGCCGGGTACGGATCGAGATGCGGTCTTTCCTGAATGACCAGGACAACTTCGTCACCGCTCACGCTCTGCTCGCCGGTGAACGCCTGATCTCGTTCCAGAACGGTGCCTATGGCTTTCCCGGGCTGGTCGGACTGCAAGCCGGGCTGGAATACGCCCAGAACCGCTTCATCTCCTGGGGCTGGACCGGACAGGACGACTGGCCGGTCAGGGCGGTGCCGCTGCCTTCGCCGCAATACAGCCGACTAGCCCGCCAGCGCCGCCCGGGCGGGGAAGAGATCATCCTGGTCGGGGCCAAGCTGTTCGCGGCCAAGCCCAGAATCGATTACTACCCGCAGCCGTTGCCCTACCGGCGGAACAAAGCGGTGTTCCTCGACCACCTGACCCCGACGGCGCGGGAGCGGTTGTTCTACCGACCCTATATGGTTCAGGATGATTTCGAAGACGAAGCCTGGGTACTGCGCCACCACCCCTCGCTACGGATTCTGCGCGACAACGCGCAAGCGCGGATGCTGTCCTGCCGGCTGCTGGTGCTGGATCATCCCTCGTCCACGCTCTGCCTAGCCTATGGTGCCAACATCCCGACCGTCTGTTTCTGGAATCCGGACGAATGGCTCGTGGCCCGCCAGTCGGAGCCGTATTTCCAGGCCCTGCGCGAGGCGGGACTACTGTTCGACCACCCGGAGGAGGCGGCGGCGCAGGTCAATGCGACCTGGGAACGGGTGGAAGAATGGTGGGCGGAAAAGCCGGTACAGGCGGCACGGCGCGCTTGGGCCGAACGCTACGCCCGGGCGCGACGACTGTGGTGGTTGCACTGGCTATGGACGCTAGCCCGGCTGTAGATGGAGCCGACACGACATCGGACGATATGACGACAATGGCGAGGACTGGAAACGATGATGGATTTTGTCGGCAAGATTCTGGTAACCGGTGCCGATGGTTTCATCGGTTCCCACCTGACAGAACGCCTAGTACACGACGGCCACCAGGTGCGGGCCCTGGTCTGCTACAACTCATTCGGCTCATGGGGCTGGCTGGATCATGCGCCACGCGCGGTTCTGGACAATCTGGAGGTAATCGCGGGCGACGTCCGCGACCCAGAGGCGATGCGCGCGGCGGTCAAGGGCTGCGAGGCGGTGCTGCATCTGGCGGCGCTGATCGCGATTCCATACTCCTACCGCTCGCCCGCCGCCTATGTCGAAACCAACATCACCGGCACGCTCAACCTGTTGCAGGCCGCGCGCGATTGCGACGTACGCCGGATGGTGCATACCTCGACCAGCGAGGTTTACGGCACCGCTCAATTCGTGCCGATTACCGAACAGCATCCGCTTAACGCCCAATCGCCTTACGCCGCAACCAAGATCGGTGCCGACCAGTTGGCACTGTCGTTCCAACGCTCGTTCGGCCTACCGGTGACCGTGCTGCGGCCGTTCAACACCTATGGTCCGCGCCAGTCGGCGCGGGCGGTGATTCCGACCATCATCACCCAGGCGCTCGACGGCCGGCGGGTGCGGCTGGGGGCAACCGCGCCGACCCGCGATTTCACCTTCGTCACCGACACCGCCGCCGCCTTCGTCGCCGCCCTGAACGCACCCGGGATCGAGGGCGAGGTGATCAACGCCGGCAGCGGCTTCGAGGTTTCGATCGGGCAGACGGCGCGGATCATCGCCGAAACCATCGGCGTGGAGCTGGAGATCGACACCGACGACCAGCGGCTGCGTCCCGAAGCCAGCGAGGTCGAACGCCTGTGGGCCGACACCGCCAAGGCGCAGCGTCTACTGGGCTGGACGCCCGCCTTCGGCGGTCTCGACGGTTTCCGGCGCGGTATCGCCGAAACCGTGGCCTGGCTCCGTGAGCCGGCCAACCGCGCCGCCTACAAATCCAACCTCTACAATCTTTGATTCCATGCCCGAAGGTCCCCCTGTGCCGCGGCTTCCACCCCTAACGCCGACTTGATCGAGCGCCTGATGGTCAGGCCGGAAACGCCGATCATCCAGGCCCTGGCCACGCTCAATGAGGCGCATCAACAGGTCGTGCTGGTCGGCGACCGCGACCGGCATCTTTTGGGTGTAGTCACCGATTCCGATATCCGCCGCGCGATGCTCAACCGCGTCGACTTCGCCCGGCCAGTGGCCGAGATCATGAAGCCAGACCCGCTCACCGTCGGCCCCGAACCGAGCGAACGGGACGTAGGGTTGTGCGGCTGAGCGGAACAGAAAACTATCATAAGGGCCAACAATCCTATTCAAAAGTCTCATCCGAAATTGGGGTCTGGGGATCCCTGTCCAGCGGTTCGTGTCCCTTCCATCTGTGCCTCACCCAAGTCTGTAAACTACCTGATCCTTTCCACGCCTCTTTGCATCATACATCGCGTTGTCCGCCAGCCTGATTGCAAATTCAATGTTGATCGGCGGAGTCTCAAACTCAACCACACCAACGCTAAATGTAATTGGCCACTCTCTTTCTCTCATTTCTAAATTCAAGTTTGATATACAGCGCTCGACTAATGACTTCACGTGATCACCACATGCTTCTGGAAAAATTACTATAAACTCATCGCCGCCTAACCGAGCAGGTAAATCACTTTTTCGAATCGACTTAGTCAAGCAGGATGCAACAACCTGAAGAACGGCATCTCCAGCCGCATGACCAAATGTGTCATTAACGTACTTAAAGTTATCACAATCTATAAACATCAGTGACATCGGTTTTTTGTTACGTCTCAATTCACTTACAATTACAGGCATAATGTCTATGATAATTTTCCTGCTAAAAATCTCGGTCAGAGGGTCGATGTTAGCAGAGAGTGACATTTTAACAGCCCGATGAAACGCGGACATTGTTATTACAAGAATTATAATAGTTGTTATGTTAATTGCTAAATTTATAATAATCTCAAGATTACTGATTGCAAGATAGAACACCTCAGAAATGTCATGTATTATCCATAGTATGGTCATAGCAGAAATCAAGCAAATATATGTTCTAGACATTCCATGCCATGATATATAAAAACATATCAGTATATATGCAGGCCCCATCCTTATGTTTGGGTCTGTTATATAATCAACAGATACTGATGACAATATCAGACATAGCATAAAAACAAATTTAGAAACTGATGTCTTTTTATTGTCCATCATAGATTGGCAGAATGAACTGTAAATATACAGATCAAAAAGATTAACTATCTCACGATAGCAATAATGTGCAATTCTCACAGATATCCCCTCTCATACATTCTTGCATATTCTATGTTTACTTTGCTCTTACTTAATTGCATAGCGGTAAGTGTTATGCAGTGCATATTGATTATCCATTACAACATTCCACTGATCTTTCAATAAGCACATCAGAGAAATCTGCGTCCTTCCTGTGGCTATTGTTTCTGTACAACCTATGATTAATGCTTTTACCAGTTAAATCAGCATCAGTCCCCTAACCCCGTCGTCCATAATAGTGAGCCACGGCTCCCCGACCAGCGGTCAGCCTTTCGACATAGCGTGCTGGCATGGTCGGTGACTTCCAGCGTCCGGCTTGCATGACCTCGGGAAGCTCGGCCCCGTGAGCAACCAAATCCTGGGCCATGCCGACTCTGGCAGAATGACCGCTGATCTGGGTCGAATCAATCCCGGCGCGCTTGGTCAGTTTTTTGAACAGCCGTGCCACTTCTCCAGGCTCCAGAGCTTCACCGACGGTGTTGCCGCCCTTCGCGACCGAGCGGAATATTGACCCGGTGGTGATGCCGGCAGCCTCAAGCCAACCCCGCAGAGCAACAACCGTTCTCGGTGCCAACCACAGAATCGCCCCTTGACCGGCGGGGTCGGTTTTTGATCGCCGAATCAGAACCGTGGCACTGCCATCGGCGGCGAAGGCCAGGTCTTCAACCTGAGTTGCCACCAACTCACTGCGCCGAGCCAGCATGTCCCGAGCGATCAGCATCAAAGCCATATCTCGACGATCAATCAGAGCTTCGCCGGTGGTCGCCAACACCCGCTCAACCCCCAGCTCGCCAAGGGGTGCGGCTTGATCCTGACGGCAGCTGTGCTGACGACCGAGTCGCGTGAACGCCCCCTTGACCCAGGTGGCCGTGCCACGCCGTTAAATATGCAGACTTTGGTGCATACGGTGCAGGAGCAAGGAGAGCGGTTGTTTGCCAGTGTGACCAGCTTGGCTCCGACCTTGGCCGAAATGACCCAGGTGATTGCTCAGCAGCGGGGCGAGGAGATGCGCCTGTTGGAGCGGGTTGCCGACGAGGTCAGCCGTTCGGTGGCGGCTTTGGATGCCAGGAGCAGGCCCGATGTTAATCTTTTAAATAATTGCGGGGGTCCGGGGGGGATCATCCCCCCCGGTGGGGGTGTGGGGGCAAAGCCCCCACTGGCCGAAGCGCAGATCCTCGCTGATATAAAAACAAAGCCCCCACTGGCTGAAGCGCAGATCCTCGCTGATATAAGAACAAAGCCCGCTCCGTCCGAAGCAAGTATTTCCGCTGGTACAGGAACAAAGCCCGCTCCAGCCCAAGTAAAGATCCCCGCCGGGGCAGGGGTGTGGGCATCTGCGTCGGGTATCGCAGAGCGGGTGCCGCCGTTATCCCGAGGGATGTTGGGCCTGCATGACCTGTTGGCGGAGTTGCCCAGCCCGTCGTCAACCCGCACGCCACTGCCGGAGCCTTCGTTGCCCAGCCCGTCGTCAACCCGCACGCCACTGCCGGAGCCTTCGTTGCTCAGCCCGTCGTCAACCCGCACGCCACTGCCAGAGCCTTCGTTGCTCAGCCCATCGTCAACCCGCACGCCACTGCCGGAGCCTTCGTTGCTCGGCCCGTCGTCAACCCGCACGCCACTGCCAGAGCCATCGTTGCTCGGCCCGTCGTCAACCCGCACGTCACTGCCAGAGCCTTTATTGCCTAGCCCGTCGTCAACCCGCACGCCACTGCCAGAGCCTTCCTTGCTGATCGATGCAGAGATACCAGCGACCGCTCTGCTGGTGGCCTATCAGTCTGCGGCCAATGTGGCACCGTCGCCAGTGCTGCGGCAGACTGCCAAAGCCGAGCTCCTGACTCGGTTGTTTCCTGCGTTGGCCTCCCGGCCAGGGGAGAGCGCAGCAGCGCGTCCTTTGGTGGTGGTGGTGGGATGGGGGAAAGCCTTGTCGCAGGAGGTGCGCCATCGGGAGGAGGGGCGGCCACATCCGTTGGTGCCCACTTTGGTCCAGGAGTTTGGGGTGCGGAAAAATCGCCTCTGGCAGCCTTTCACGGTGTTTGTTGCCAAACAGACGGCAGATTTTTTGGAGAGTCAGAAACGATTGACCCGGTTTACGTGATCGCTGCTGGAGGGATGTCGTTTTATGGAAGCCTTTAATCAGACATTGTTTTTGTGGATCAACGCCGGTGCTGATCCATCGCCCATCTGGCTCTATGGCAGTATTTTTTTTGCCAAATGGCTGGTCTTTTTGTTGCCTTTGTTGCTGTTGAGCATGTGGTTGTGGGGCTTATCCTACCATCGGGAGTTGGCCGTTAAGGCCCTGTTGGCCATTGGTGTGGGATTGCTGATCGGCCAAGCAATCCGCTGGGGATGGCCCCTGCCGCGTCCGTTTGTGCTGGGGGTGGGTCATACCCATTTGGCCCATGCGGCGGATGCTTCCTTTCCGAGCAATCATGCGGTTTTTTGCTTTGCTCTGGCCCTCTCTGTGTGGTGGAACGGCGTGCGCAAGGCGGTAGGCGGGGTGCTGTTTGGTATTACTTTAATGGTCTGCTGGGCGCGGGTCTATGTGGGGTGGTTTTGGAGGCCATGGAATGCTCCTGTTCAACGGCGGTGGCGTTCGGTGGGGGCGGTTGAGCGGCAAGTCGGAAGTGCGCTTCCACTCTCCAGATAGGCAAAGAGGATGAAAAACGTTTCACGGGGGGCGATCGATGCCATGAACGAGCAGCAGCAACCGGAGGTTACGCCGGTGACGCCACCGGGTGATTTGTGAAGCCCCCGTAACGCCGGGGAACGGAGCTAGGCACTCGGCGATCAGTTTTTCGACGACGATGCCGACGGAAGAGCGAAGCAACCGGCTCAGGGCCAGTCGCTGCATCATCGCCCACTCGGCCCCGAGACTATCCCAAAGCGGAAGGCGTTGGTCCTGCTCATGTCCATGACTGCATTCTGATGTATTTAGGGATTTTGTCCCTTGTCTGCACTCGTGATACCGGAAGGCGAAACGGCCGGCAGCCCGGCCAGCCAGGAAATCAACGAAGGCTCCGAAAGGAGATTTGGCCGAATCAAACCGGGGCAGCCGGGTCAGAACATCGACGAGGATGTCTTGGCGGAGATCATCTTGATCCTGGTGGCGGATCCCCCGAGCACGGCCGATGCGAGTGGAATGCCACTTCGCCGAGTCCACGAGTCGCCTGGACTCCGCACTGGTCAGCAGGCAAGGCGCGAAGCCAGGTTTCTTTGTCCCAAAGGCGATTTTAGCGCTCATGTTCCCGTGCCCCTTTAGTGCAAGCCCGTTTCTCGGTGCCGAATGCGTTGTCTCACATCCAAACGCCAGAGGTGGAGGCGGAAAGGGGCGGAATGGGGCGGAATACCTATTCCGCCCCTATAAATACCTATAGAATCATAGCCTTAGAAGCTGTTTTGCCAATGTCCTGGGGCGGTATAGGGTTATTTGATTTGAACATTCTGTCCAAAATGCCTCGACATCGGCCATCAAAAAGAACGAAACTAAAACATATGCCGTTAACAGAATACGGAACATGGGAGCCATAAATGCCAGTCGTGACCCTGTCCTACCCCTGCCGTCTACCATCCCTTGAGCCTTGTGCGATGAAGGCACCCGTTATCTGGGGGATTGCCAAAAATGTTCGAGCGCAGCTATATGGCGATTATCGTCCCACCCCGATGGTGATGGACGAGCTGGAGCGCCGCTGCTCTGACTTCCTGGTCAACGGCATCGCGTTCAAGGTGGCTTGGGATCGCTCGGTTCCAGTCCACAACGACGCGGGCAAACCGGTTCTGGGACTCTGTGACTATGATGGCGAGGTACCCAACGAGGTGATGTTGTGCCTCAATCGAGACCTGATCGCCGGCTCTCCGCACGTTGAGATCGCGACCGCCGCCCATGAATTGGGCCACGCCTTGTTCGATATGCCAGCAGCAGTGCGTAAGGGCATGCAGCAGCGATTCCGGTTTGGCGACGATTCATCGATCCAGCGGAATGCCCACCCCGCAATTACCGACCGCAACCCCATGAATTCCAACCGCACACCTAGTGGTGAAATGAATTGGGAGGAATATCGTGCCAATGAATTTATGGGCGGTTTCCTGGCTCCAGCGACAATGCTTCATAAGCGACTGATGATATTAGCTTTCCAGTTAAGTCTTCCCATGACCGAACAGCGTCAGCATTTTGGAATTGCGGGCCATCCGGTTCTGGCCGATTGCCGGAAATCTTTGCCAGACCTGGATCATGTCTATGAGCAACTGGGAATGGAATTTGGTGTCAGCTCTCAGTTCATCCGGGTCCGCTTGCTCAAGTATCGCCTGATCCCAGAAGGTCTGTGAGAGGTACCCCCATGTCATTCGGAAGCTTCGTTCGCGCCAAACGCCAGGAATTGGGCATTGGCCTCAATGATTTCGCCTCGCGCCTTGGCTTGTCACAGGCGTATTGGTCACGAATCGAGAGAGAACTCGAAAACCCGCCTCGCGACGAAATTATAGAAAAGACCGCTGCGATTCTTGGTGTTCGCCTTGATGCGCTGTTCATCGAAGCGGAACGCTTTCCACCTGACATGCAAAAAGACTTGGCCCGCGTGGTCAGGCTTTACCGGCAAGCCCGTTCGGTTCAAAAAGAGTAGAGGAGTGGACGATGCCACTACCACCCAGACGGGTTTTGACACTGTCGGAGACATCCAACCTGTGGGGAATTACAGTTGCGGAGCTTGGTTGGCACGCTGTCGAAGGCACGCTCAC
>CAUYTZ010000177.1:0-23651 GCA_963575695.1 uncultured Gammaproteobacteria bacterium
GAAGCCAGACAGAACAAAGAAGACATAGACCGCCAGCGGGCCATTAGTGAAGAAATCAAGAAAAATATTGCCGTCTTCTTCAATGCCATAGATCGAAAAACACCGCAAGGTATGATAAAGCACGACCGCCAAGGCCGCCCATCCCCGCACGCCATCCAGAAAAATTCTTCTATCGCTCACAGATCCCTCATTTCCCGGATATGCTCTCAAAGACTCACAATCTCAGCGGAACCCAACCACCCCAGGAATCTTAGTGTCAACAACCAGCTCGCTCCCTTTAAGATACTAGATCAGATACCGCACCGCAGCAAGATGGGGTTGGTAACAAACCGTATCGCCATCGCCCATAAGCGGTATCGCCGCATTGCATCGCGGGTTCGTCTGAGGCATCGTAGCCCTTGCCACGAAACAGAATATCCTGCGGCCTCGGCCGGGAAACCGCTCTGGAGATGATCATGCCACAGTCGGGTTATTCTCTGGTCACTGAGCGGATTGCCAGCAATCGCACGGGATTTTTGACCGTGATCGGTGAATTGTCTCGTGGAAAATCAATCATTCGCGCCACCTTCAACGCTAAAATCCAAGCGATTCCAATCGCGGGACAAGTCCTTGATCTTGGTGCCCGAAGCCGCTCTTCGAGTTACTATCGGTTCCTGAACACACAAGAAGCTAAAATTACCTTCACCGATATTAATCCAACAGCCCCAGGAATGATCAAGGTGGATCTTGAACAACCACTTCCGTTTCCTGACCAGTCGTTTGATGTTACTTTAATGATGTTCGTGACAAATTACATCTGGAATATCGGGCCTTTGTTTCGAGAAATTCGTCGGGTAACTCGGGATTACGCGATCATCGGCAGCAGTCTGGTTGACCAATACGCTCCGGAACCCCATGATTATCATCGCTTCACCCGTGGCGGTCTTGAGCGGCTGATCACTGAGGCCGGGTTTACGAGATCTCAGGTGTTTGGAGTTGAACAGGGACCATTGACCCTTGCTCTGGCCGGACTCCAGCAACTGGCCTTTTTTCCACCCGGCGCGGTGGCGCTTTATCCGCTGGTTTGGGCCGGCGATGGCCTGATTCGCTCGGTGCTGCCACGACGCTGCCACGAACGCTCGGTTATGTCCTATATATCGGTGATGAAAAGCTGACGATCGGCCCACGGCCGGCAGAGAGGCGACCATGACTGTGTTGACGTGCGGTAATCCAAGCGGTGTTTTCGCTGGTAAAACGGGCTGGTGCCGACTCGGGATCGGAATCATCGCGGCTTTGGTCGCCGTAGTGGGATGCTTCGGGGCCGATCCCGCCCAGGCTGAACCGCCGGTGACGGCTCCACCGGTTCTCACGAAGGTCTGGCTCGACCATCCGCTGATTACCGCCGGACAGGCGACGCGAGTCCATGTGCTGATTGATCTGGTGGCGGAAAAACCGGCTGCCGGTGCCGCTGGCCAGCGGCCAAAGGTTAACCTGGGACTGGTGCTCGACCGTTCCGGATCGATGGAGGAAAAGGGTAAAATCGAATACCTGCGCGATGCGGCCAAACTGGCGGTTGACCGCCTAACCGCAACCGACAGACTCGCGGTGGTCGAATACGACGACCGCATTACCGTGCTGTGGCCGTCGCAACTGGTAACCGCGCCGGATACGATCAAAGCCCTGATCAGCCGCCTCACGCCGCGCGGCAGCACCAACCTAACCGGCGGCATGATGGCCGGAGCCGAGCAGGTCGCGGCCCATGTCGGTCCCGACTCCGTGACCCGGGTGCTGTTGCTGACCGATGGTCTGGCCAATCAAGGCATAACCAGTCCAGCCGAAATCAAAACTCTGGTTCGCCAGGCCAAGGCCCGTGGCGTGCGGTTCTCAACCATCGGTCTTGGGCTTGATTACAATGAAAAGCTGCTGCAAATGATTGCCGAAGTCGGTGGCGGCAGTTATAGCTATGTTGAAAACCCTAAACAAATGGTCCGCATTTTCGAACAGGAAGTGCTGGCGCTAGCCAATACTGTTGCCCGTGACTGTCGGCTGTTGTTTCGGCCCGGCAGCGGCGGGGTGTCGGCCAAGGTCACCGCCCCCGGCCTGATCAGCCGCGCCGAGGGCGAAACCACGATCGTCGATTTGGAAGATTTTACGGCCGGGGAATCCCGCTCGGTGCTGTTGCGGCTTGAACTTGCCGCAATCAACGGCGGCAAACAGACGCTGGGCGGGTTGGAACTCCAGTGCCAAGATGCCCGCACTCGTCAACCGGTCAATGATCGTAGCGACCTGACCATCGAGGCTTCGGCCGATCAAAAGGCGATTGAACAGGCGCTGGTGCCGCGCGTCGCGGCCGAAGCGTTGATCGCCGAAGCGAATGAGACCCACGCCGCCAGCCTAAGCCAGTTCGAAGCTGGACAAGGTGCGGCCGCAACCCAGGGCCTGCGCGACAAGGCCGAAGAGGTTGAACGGCTCAACCGCAAACTTAAGGATCCGCGCCTGGCGGCGAAGCTGGAGGCACTGCGACTCGATGCCGACGAAATGGCCAAGCCCGTCGCCGCTGCGCCGCCGGCCGGCCAGATGCCCAGCCAGATGTATGGACGAGCGGCCAGTTCCGCCCCTGCCGCGCCCGACGCCTATGCACTCAACATGATGAAACGCAGCCACCAGCAGATCTATCAAGCCAGCCGTGGTAAGACCGATTTCTTGCTGCTCAAGCCCGGCGACACCGGTCCACGGGTGGCTGAACTTCAGGAAGCCCTGAAAAAGGCCGGACTTTATAGCGGCCCGATCGACGCCACTTATTCAGAAACGGTGGCCAAGGCGGTACGCGAGTACCAGAAGCGTGAGAGTATGCCGGAAGATGGCATGGCCGGACCGGCGACGATGCAGAAGCTGGGCTTGTATTAAGGCAATACCGTCGAGCCTATTGCTGTACTAAATAAAGTGGGTCCAGGGGCCTCTAGGCTCCTGGTGGGGCCAGGCGAAGCCCTGGTCGGGGGTCTTGGGGGTGAAACCCCCGGCAAGAGGCGGGGAATCGGGACCATGCGCATGGCTAAATTTCTGATCTTGATGGCGGTAATGGTCGGGGTGGCTGGGCCCAGCAAGGTGCAAGCGGCGGAACCAGCGGCGGTAAAACCGGCGGTGAGCGAATTCGGGCCGGAAGGCACCTGGTCAACCACCTGCGACATCGATCGCATGACCGATGCCAAATCATGCCGAATGATGATCTATCGCCAGTTGGAAGAGGGGCGCGAAACAGAGGTGGTCGCGCTCAGTATCATCCCCATGGGCCACGACTATAATCTGTTCGTCACAGCCGGGCGTGGGCTGGTGCAAAACTGCGCATTGCGAGTCGATCGACTGCCTAGAGTCGAAACCACGGTCGCCTCGCTAGGCATGTGCATGTTTCCAAATTTCGTTGCCGGTAAAATTCTGGATTATTTCCGCAACGGCAGCACCATTCTACTGCGGATTAATTTCGTTCGTGGCGGACGACGGGACATTGATTTCCCACTTAGCGGGTTTGGCCGTAACTTTGAGGAAATGCTACGTAGTTTGAATTAAAGTAACTGCCCAGGCTCTGTCGAGATTGGGCTGCCGCCCAATCGGGGTACCTGGGCAGTTACGAGTAATGTGAATTTTTTGTCACGACCGCCGATTGCCTCTTTCCAAGCCGGGGGATTTCGACCTATCTAGCCCGTCCGCTTATCGGCTGGGTGCCTGTTGTTGTCCGGGAGTAGGGAATGAACGCGAAAATCGACCGTTTCTTCGCCGAGCACCGACCGGCAACCCCTTGTCTGGTGGTGGACGTGAGTGTGGTCGGCGATAACTACGCCGCACTGGCTCAGGCGATGCCAAGTGCCAAGATCTATTATGCGATCAAGGCCAATCCGGCACCGGAGGTTCTGCGTCTACTGGTTGGGCTCGGCTCGTATTTCGATACCGCCAGTGTGGCTGAAATCGATATGGTGCTGGCGGCCGGGGCCACTCCCGACCGCATCTCCTATGGCAACACAATCAAGAAGCAGGTTGATATCACCGCCGCACGGCAACGCGGCGTAGCCCTTTTCGCCTTCGACAGCGAAGAGGAACTGGACAAGATCGCGGCGGCGGCTCCTGGCGCGCGGGTGTTCTGCCGCATCGAAACCAGCGGCGAAGGGGCGGAATGGCCGTTGTCCCACAAGTTCGGCTGCTCACACGCTGCCGCACGCCGGTTGCTGTGCCGGGCGGTTGACTTGGGCGTAGAGCCTTATGGCATCTCGTTCCATGTCGGCTCCCAGCAGCGCTATCCGAAACAGTGGGACCGGGCCATCGCCGACACCGCAGCGCTGTTTGCCGATCTGGCCGCGCAAGGGGTGAAGTTGCGCATGATCAACCTGGGTGGTGGCTTTCCAGCCCGCTATCGCCAGGAAATTCCGTCGCCGGAGGTTTATGGTGCGGTGATTGACGAGTCGCTGCGCCGCCACTTCGGCAACCACATCCCTGAAGTCCTGATTGAGCCGGGCCGCGGCTTGGTCGGGGGTGCCGGGATGATTGAAACCGAAGTGGTGCTCGTGACCACGCGCGTCAACGGCGATTCCCGCCGCTGGGTCTATCTAGACATCGGCAAATACGGTGGTCTGCTGGAATCAATCGACGAGGCGATTCAATATCCGATCATCAGTGATCGCGAAGGCCCGGATGGTCCGGTGGTACTGGCCGGGCCGACATGCGACAGTACCGATGTGCTCTATGACAAGGCTAACTATCGCCTGCCGTTGAGCTTGCGTATTGGCGACCGGATCAGAATTCATTCCGCTGGGGCCTATACCACCACTTATGCCTCAATCGGCTTCAATGGATTCGCTCCCTTGGCCGAATATTATATCTGAGTTTCTGGACCCACTCCATTAAAGAAAAAGGGCGAAGCCGACCGGCTTCGCCCCTTACACTTGGTTCAACGGAATCAACCACCCAGATTGATCACTTCCACTCGGCGGTTTTCGGCCGCACGCGGATCACCGGCATTCAGCAACTGGCGCGCACCCATCCCAGCCGAAGTCAGGCGGGAAGAGGCAATACCATGGTTGGAAACCAAGTATTCGCGCACCGCAGCGGCGCGCTTTTCCGACAGCCGCTGGTTGCTGTCCATCGCACCGACGCCATCGGTATGGCCGACGATTTTAAAACGAACGACGCCAGCATCAGGAGCCTTCATCACCGCCCCGATCCGGTCCAGAATCTGCTTGGCATCTTCTGTCAACTGATCAGAGGCGAACTTAAAGTTGATCTGGAACGCGGCCCGGTATTCGGTCGCTGCGGCCGGAGCGGCCTGCGGCGCGGCCGACTGACCGGAGGACGGCATCTGATCGATATTGCCAATCGCCAAACCGCGAGTACCGGGCTTCTTGGCTCCTGGCTTGGCGAGCATCGGGCACCCCGGTGCCTGCACGCCCAGCGCGGCGGAAATTTCGCATTCCGTCGGATTCTTGCCCATCATCACCGCCTGTGCGGCAGCATGACTAGCGCCAAGCCCGGCGAAAGCAACGCCGGCGGCACAGAGCAACATGGCAGCATAAGTCTTCCGCATCTGTCTCTCCCTGTTGACGATCGTCCCGTCCTTAAACGAACGAAGCGGCTCCGCCCCCACTTTCCGTGCCGGCAACACCGGAACCGGGCGCGTCCTCCATGGTTAACACGGCTTACCGGCCGGACATTCCCTCGTCGTCGCCTTAAAATATCGTCGCCAAAGAAACACCACCGCGAAAAAACCGTGCCGCGACGGCTGCCGGAACAAAGATCCCAACAGGCCACATCTGAAATATATGCCAGTTGGGTATAAAGGTCAAATTCCGCTAGCTGGTTTCGATCCGCAACGGCATCATACCCTGGCACGATACCCCCGCGAGAGACGCATGAACTTTCCCGCTCCGCTGATTCTGATCGTTGAGGACGAAGCCGCGCTGGTTGCGTTGCTCTCTTACACCCTGAATAATGAGGGTTTTCGTACCCTGGCTGCGACCAATGGTGAAGAAGGGCTGCTAATAGCCCGTGAACAGATGCCAGACATGATTCTGCTTGATTGGATGCTGCCGCTACTTTCGGGTATGGAGGTATGCCGCCAGTTGCGCCGATCCGAGCAAACTCATGCGATTCCGATCATTATGCTGACCGCGCGTGGTGACGAATCCGACCGGATTCGCGGCCTGGATGCCGGAGCCGACGATTATCAGACCAAGCCATTTTCGCCAGCTGAGTTGGTGGCGCGGATTCGCGCGGTCTTGCGGCGGACTCGCCCAACCACCGGCGACGAAACCTTGTGCCTGGGCGGGATCACCATGGATCTGGCCGGTCATCGCGTACGACGGGGCAAGCGGGACATTCACCTGGGCCCGACCGAGTTCAGGCTGCTACGCCATTTCATGCTTCATCCTGGCCGGGTGATGTCGCGTGAACAGTTGCTAGACGCGGTTTGGGGCCACGACATTTATGTCGAAATCCGCACGGTCGATGTTCATATCCGTCGGCTACGTAAGGCGCTCAACGAGTCGGGTCTCAACGAGTCGAGTCTCAACGAAGCGGCCCCGAATGAAGCAAACGAAGCCGATCCGATTCGCACCGTCCGCTCGGCTGGCTACGCCTTCGAGCCAGGTGTCTCCGCTCCATAATCTGTCCCCGCAATCTCTCGTCGCCGTTCAGGATTCCGATCGATGGCCAAAAAGAACGACCTGCGTATTCGTCTGTCTAAACTTGATATGGACCAGACCGGGATCAAGGATCGCGAAAGCTATGAAAAGAAGCTGAAAGGTCTGCAAAAAGACCTGCTCCGTGTTCAACAGACTTATTATCACCAGAAACGGCGCGCAATCATCGTGTTTGAAGGCTGGGACGCGGCCGGCAAGGGGGGCTGTATTCGCCGCATCACCGAGCCGCTCGACCCGCGCGGCTGCCACGTTTGGCCGATCAGCGCCCCAACCGCCGATGAACAGGGCCGGCACTATCTGTACCGCTTCTGGACCCGGCTGCCGCCACCGGGCACCTTCTCCATCTTCGACCGCTCATGGTACGGCCGGGTGCTGGTGGAACGGATTCAGGGCTTCGCCGACAAGCCGGCCTGGAAGCGCGCCTATGGCGAGATCAATGAATTCGAGCGGATGCTGGTTGAGGACGGGGCCAGAATTGTCAAAATCTTCCTGCACATCACTCCGGAAGAACAACTGGCCCGGTTCCGTGAACGGCTGGCCAATCCATTCAAGCGTTGGAAACTGACTGAGGAAGATTTGCGTAACCGGTCTCGCTGGGATGATTACGCCGAAGCAATTGAGGACATGTTCGAACGTACCTCGACCAGCCACGTACCCTGGCATGTGCTGCCGGCCAATTCCAAATGGTCGGCACGGTTGGAGTCGCTGCGGTTGGTAATCGCCGAGTTGTCGCGTGAAGTTACTATCGCACCGCCGCCGATTGATCCGGCGGTACGCGCCGCCGCCGCCGCCACTTTGGGGGTGGAATGCGATTTGTAAATCAGGCTCGCTGGTATTATTTGGGACGAGCCTCAATGGCTTCCCGCAGACCCGGTGCCACTTCGCCTTGAATCCGGCGGCAGCGGCCGCGAAAAATGGCCATCACCTCACCGTTCTGGTTGGTGATGGTGATGTCATAGACCCCGTTGCGGCCGCGCAGATAGCGTTCTTCCCCAACCGCAGTCAACACGTCACCTTCCCGGCCCGGAATCAAATAGGTCATATCGCAGTTGGCAGCGACCGCGATGTGGTTATAGGAATTGGCGGCATAACCAAAAGCGGCGTCGGCTAAGGTATAGCTGATACCACCATGGCAGGTCTGGTGGCTGTTGAGCATGTCGCGGCGAATGGTCATCGACAGCCGGGCACGACCGGGACGCACCTCTTCCAGGGTGATCCCCAGGGCCCGTACGGCATGATCGCAAGCGTACATCGCCTCCCCAACCGCCTTGGCCAGTCGTAGCGCCTTGCTTGCATGATCGGTCATGTCCGGTTCTCTCCTTGTTTTCCCAGCCCGCACAGCGGGCTAACCGTACCCAGCCCGGGCAGCCGACCGCGCAGACTGGCGACCACCTCGGCCACGATCGCCAGCGCGATTTCAGACGCGGTCACTGCGCCCAGGTCCAACCCGACCGGCCCTCGAATCCGGGCCAGATCCGCTTCGCCAACCCCTTGTTCACGCAGCCGCTCCAACCGCTTGGCCTGGCTGCGCCGACTGCCCAAGGCCCCGATGTAAAATGCCGGCGAGCGCAGGGCCACGACCAGCGCCGAGTCGTCCAGCTTAGGATCGTGGCTAAGTGCGACCACTGCGGTGCGCGCATCCGGCTTGAGTTCCCCCAATCCCTGATCCGGCCACTCCTGGCTCAGAGTCACCCCCGGAAACCGTTCGGCGGTAGCGAAAACTCCGCGTGGATCGATCACCACCGGCTCCAGTCCAACCTCGGCCGCCAGCCTGACCAGCGATTGCGTGATATGGACCGCGCCGACCACCACCAGTCGAGGCGGCGGCAGGAACGGCCTTACCAGCAACCGAGTTTCATCGATGGTTTCGACGATGCCGGTGCGGCCCTCCCCCAACATCTGGCGGGCCTGATCCAACTCCGGCTGGTCGAGGCCGAAGCCGCCATGCACCGCCGACAAGAACACCAGGGTTTCCAGACCCATGGCCAAATCAATCACCAGCGCCACCGGTTCCCGTTCGGCCCGGGCCCGATTCAATCGGTCAAGCAGACTGCGACGCATCGAACCGGGCACTCCCTGGGATTAATGTTTGCCGCTGAAGTGAACCCGTTCTTGCTCCGCTCGGCACCCGGCCACACTACACCAGCCGGCCCTGCTTGCGACAACCGACTCGGCATAGGTGGGCGGAAAACAAGCCGATTGTGTTTGGACCCAGAAATGCGCACCCTGTGCTTCAGGGATACAACTGGCCCGATGGACCGACAAGCGACGGAGACCGTACGCCATGGCCGAATTCGATTTCGATCTCATTACCATTGGTGCCGGTTCGGGCGGCGTGGCCGGCAGTCGCCGCGCTGCCTCTTATGGTACCAAAGTGGCAATTTTTGAACACAGCCGAGTCGGCGGCACTTGCGTTATTCGCGGCTGCGTACCGAAAAAATTACTGATGTACGGTGGCCAGTTCCGCGATGCCTTTGAAGATGCGCTGGGGTACGGCTGGGATCAGCGCGGCTTGCCTGATTTTGACTGGACCCGGTTGCGCGATAACAAGGATCGCGAGATTGACCGACTCAACCGAGTCTACCTCGACATGCTGGCCAAATCCGGAGTAACGCTGTTTCCGGTTAAGGCCCGGCTGCGCGATGCGCACACGGTCGAAACCAGCGATGGTCGCAGCTTTACCGCTCAAACAATCCTGATCGCCACCGGTTCGAGTCCATCACTCATCCCGATTCTCGGCATCGAACACGCCATCACTTCCGATGATGCCCTGGTGCTGCCCAAACTGCCCAAAAGTCTGATCATCTGGGGCGGAGGCTATATCGCGGTTGAATTCGCCTCAATTTTCAATGCACTAGGGGTTAAAATCACGATTTTAATTCGGGCTGGCCAAATTCTTAACGGCTTCGACGACGATCTTCGCAACGCCCTAGCCGACGAGATGCGCAAGCGCGGCATTTCGATTCTAACCGGCGTTAAGCCGCAGACGATCGAAAAGACCTATGATCAGTACCGAGTAATCGACCAGAACGGCGAGGCCTATCAAGCCGATCGGATCATGGCCGCCACCGGTCGCCATCCGAACTGCGCCGATCTGGATCTGAATGCGGTCGGCATCACCACCGACACCAAAGGCGCGATTCCCGTCGATCGTTGGTCACGGACCGTGGTGCCCAACATTTACGCCGTCGGCGATGTGGTTGGCCGGGCCGCGCTGACTCCGGTGGCGATCGCCGAGGCGCGGGCGATCGCCGAAACGCTCTACAATAACAATCCGACGGAAGTTTCTTACGACAACATCCCGACCGCAGTGTTCACGGCACCGCCGCTAGGCACGGTCGGGTTGACCGAGGCCCAGGCCCGGGTCCAGGCGCAAACCAAGGACGACGCGGTCGATGTCTATCGCGCCAATTTTCGCGGCATGAAGCACTCACTGAGCGGCCGCGACGAACGGACGTTGGTCAAACTGGTGGTCGAACGGGCCAGCGACCGGGTTCTGGGCGCGCATATGATGGGGGCCGACGCGCCAGAAATCATGCAGGGGTTGGCGGTGGCGCTGAATTGCGGCGCGACCAAACGCCAGTTCGACCGTACCATTGGCTTGCATCCGTCAGCGGCGGAAGAGTTCGTCACCTTGCGCGACAAAGCTCCCGATCCGCTGGCATGCACGCGCGGCTGACGTTTCGCCTTCGGGGACCAGGGATCGGCAACCAGGGCTCCGCCCTGGACCCGGTCCACTTTTTCTACCTCAATGCGACAGCAGCACCGGCACCCGAGTCTGTTCTAGCACCGAGCGCGTGACATTGCCCATCACCAGCGAACGCAGACGGGAATGACCGGATGCACCTAACACGATCAGGTCACACTCGTTTTCCTCGGCAAGACGCAAAATCGCATCACTCGCGGGATCGTCAGTGGAAATATTGACCAGGTTGAGGTTCTGAATGCCGTGTCGGTCAAGAAATACCGACAGATCTTCGCCCAGCTCCCGGCTGTCCCCCTCCCCCCCCAAACCGGGTGGATCGATCGACAACAGCGTCACCCGCTCCGCCCGCTTCAGAAACGGCAACGCATCGCGCACCGCCCGGCCAGAGGTGCGGCTGTTGTGCCAGGCAACCAGGATATGCCGGCCCAGGCTATCGTGGTCGCCGTTGCTCGGCAGTACCAGAAGCGGTCCAGGCATGCGCAGTGCCAAACGCTCCGGCATCTGATCGGCACCGCCTTCGGCCGCTTCGATCTCCATCTGGCTTAAAATCAGCAGGTCGGCGAACGCCGCCCGCTCCACCATCCGCTCCAGCGGATCGCCCTCGATCACGGTCAGAGCGTAAGAAGCGTTACGACACGCCACCCTGACCTTGTGCTCAAGATCGGCCGAATGCCCTTCGCCCTGCTCGCCGCCTTCGGAGCGAACCGGCACGATGTGCAGGAAATCCAAAAAGGCTTCGAATTTTCGGGCCAAGCGCACCGCTACCGCCAAACGTTGAGCGTGGTGATCGTCGTTAGCCAGATGCAGCAGAATCGTCTTGATCGACATGACGCCTTCGTACGCGAGCGGCGGGCAACGCCGCCGGGTTCGTGCATTCTACCCCTGCCCGCCCCACTTGGCAACGGTCCGGGCCAGAACGGAGGGGGCCCGCAACGGCGGCACCCCTGTTTCCCACTGTTTACCACTGGAAACCGTGGCCCGAGCGATTATGATGGCCCGGCTTCACTTATCGATCGCGGAGACCTCCATGGAGAAGAATAAACAACTGCTGCACCTGGTGTTCGGCGGTGAATTGGTATCCCCGGAATCCAGCGAGTTCATCAACACGAACAAGCTGCACATCGTTGGCATCTATCCGAACTATGGCGAGGCCTACAAGGCGTGGCGCGCCGCCACCGGTGCCACCGTCGATAACGCCCACATGCGCTATTTCGTGGTTCATATGCACCGGATGATGGACCCATCGAAAGACGACCACCAACACTGAGCCGACACCCCGCGACACGGCCTCCGCACGATGACGGATGCGAAACATCCGTCATCGTCGAAACACCAAGAATCTTAGCGTCACCGCGCAACCGATCAACGCATGTGTTCGGCAAATGCGGTTACAATTTCGCGTTCGTGTTCGACCACCGCCACCTCTTCACCGACAAAATCGCGCATCGACACCACCCCAATCACAAGGCCATTCTCGACCACCGGCAGATGACGAATCCCCTGGCGTTCCATTTCGTGCAACGCCTGCATTACCGTGTTTCGCCGGCCGATGGTAACGAGATCCCGCGTCATCACCTGGGCCAGAGTCGTGACCCTGGTATCCAGGCCAGCAGCAACCACGCGCACCACCATGTCGCGTTCAGTGAAGATCCCGTCAAGCTTACCGTTACCCTCGGTAATCAGAACCGTGGCGACATGCCGGCCGGCCATCTGTTCCGCCGCGTCTTGAACGGTCACAGTCGGCGGCAGACACAACAACTCCTGCCCACGGAGTACATCTTCGATACGGCGATGCAGCATGATGGCTCTCCTTTTCGTGCCAGGCAGAGGTTTCTCACTTAACACGCCAAAGACGGCGCGAAGACAATCTCTGCCGGCCGCGTCTCTTGCTGGGATTGGGTTATTTAGGGGGGGGATTGGCTACGGCTTACAGTCCCGGACAAGCTTAGTCTTGATCGCACCTCCCGATACTGCCTATTATTGGTTGCCTACTTTAAGTCGGCTGATTTGGACACACCGCAAAGGCTAGACTGGACCCGCCGGCCTACCATCGGCTCCCCATCATGTGGGGTGCCCAATTTCACTTTACACCTATGTCGCTACGGAAGATTTGCACCAAGGGGCTTGCACGGCAAGTGAGTATCCGCACAGAGTTGTGCTTGCGCTGGCGGGCAAGTAGCCTCATCCTATGACCAGGATTGCCCCGGGTAACGGGGTTACCAGGGAGAAGAGTGATGAGTATGTGCAAGGAAAGCAGGGCATGGATTGCGACGGGGCTGCTCGCCGTCGTACTCACCGCCGCAATTACCGCTCCGGCTATGGCCCGAGAAGTCCGGTCGCAAGATCTGATGACTTTTCAAGAGCGGTACGAGTTCTGGTCGAAGATGCGCGACGCCAAAATGCCGCAAGAACGGCAATTGTTGTGGCAAAGGAAGCATGCCGAATTGCAGATGCGGGCGGCGGAACGCGGTGTGACTATCCGCAACCCCGGTCCAGGCTTCGGCACACCCTATGGCGCGGCGATGGCCCCCAACGTGGCCGAAGCCGCGCCAGCGTGGCGGCCACCAGCACCTGAGACCCGGCCATGGTCGCCGGCGGCGGTGGCACCGACGCAGCCGAGTTCACCGCGCGTGATGACTTGGTATGCAGCACCCTACAGCGGCGGTGTCGCTGGCGGCACCCACCCGGCATCGCCCCACCCAGTGTCGCCGATGCATGCTCGCTGACGCTCCGAAACCGGAAACTTGCCCCCCCGGATCAAGTCCGGGGGGGGAGTCGGTTCCGGCCTTACCAAAGACCAAAGGCCTTTGAAAACTGTTAGTTAAGTCGGCTTAGTCGAAGCGATAACCGTAGCGGACGCCCGCAAACGTCATGCCATCATTCGCAGACGCGAACCAGCCGGCATGAGAAATGTGGGAGATGTGCCCGGCCAGAGAATGACCACCACTGAACCGGTAGCCAAGATCAACCCCTTCCCGGAAAGTTACCGCAGAACCAAGCTTCGGCCGACCAGTTACCACGATCGCTCCATTCGCCCCGCGCTTGTTCTTCAATTCACCATCGTTACCGGCGATGCCGAACTCACCTTCAACGAAGATTCCGCTGGTAAACCTGTGATCCCAGGTCAAACCAGCGTACACGTGGTTGGTATAGCCTTCAGTATTGGCGGCGAAGCCAAGATGAACCCGCGGGTTAAGCGCGGTCCGCACCCAACTGTTTTCAGAATCGGTCAGCGGCAAGGGAACGAATAGCACCTCACCGTTCAAATCGACCGTATTCGATTCCTTGGCTTTTCCGGAGTTATCCCGTGCGACATCATGGGCATAGACACCGCCCTTGACTTCGGAAATCACGCCACCCAGCGGCTGCCCCGCCTGAACCGCCACCGGCCCCAGAGCCACCGCCAGAACCGCACCGAAAAACAATCCAGTCCTAACCATATCTTCCCCCTAGTGGCCCATGGGCCGATCACTATCCCCCCACGGTTTCTAGCAGAAAAACAATCGGGGAAGAACCGCTCCCCCCTGCTGGAACCGGAACCTTGCCATCCTGTGGCGAAAACAACACACCCTCGACTCGCAACCGATGGTGTTCAGCGACGAGCAGCTTTACGCCTGGTCGCCATTTGATTTGGGCTGCAACTCATTGCCATCCCACAGAAACCGTGCCCGCACGGTGCCCTCGATCCGGCGCAAGTCGCCCAGCACCTCTTTTTCATCAATCTGACCATCGACATCAACCACGACATAACCGATTTCAGCGTCGGTTTGCAGATACTGGGCAGAAATGTTGATGTCACGCGCCGAGAACACTTCGTTAATCGCACGCAGCATACCCGGAACATTTCTGTGAATGTGCAGGAACCGCGCCCCACCAACTTTGATCGGCAACGACACGGGTACAAAATTGACCGCGCCGATGGTCGAGCCGTTGTCGGAATAGTCAATCAGCTTGTCCGCCACCTCAGCACCAATATTGGCCTGCGCCTCGATCGTGCTGCCACCGATATGCGGCGTCAGAATTGCCGACTCGATACCGCGCAACGGCGAGCAGAATTCCTCGTCGTTGCCAACCGGCTCGACCGGAAACACATCAATTGCCGCCCCGTCTAGACGACCGCTGCGCAAGGCTTCGGCCAGCGGCTCGATCGCCACCACCTTACCGCGAGAGGCGTTGACCAGATGGCTGCCCTTACGCATACGCGCGATCTGAGCCGCACCGATCATGCCGCGTGTGGCGGGGGTGTCCGGAACATGCAGCGAAACCACATCGGACTTTTCCAGCACATCGTCAAGACTGGAGCATGAGCGCGCATTGCCCAAAGCCAATTTCTTGATAATGTCATAGTAAATAACCCGCATCCCCAGGCTTTCGGCCAGAACTGAAAGCTGGCTTCCAATGTGGCCATAACCCACAATACCTAGTACCTTCCCACGCATTTCATGGCAGCCTTTGGCACTTTTCATCCATCCGCCACGGTGCAACAGCATCGATTTTGGAAACACCCCGCGCATCAACATGATAATCTCACCCAGCACCAGTTCGGCCACCGAGCGGGTGTTGGAATATGGGGCATTGAACACCGGCACCCCCAAACGGCGCGCGGTATCGAGATCGACCTGATTGGTGCCGATGCAAAAACAACCGACGCAGAACAGCTTATTCGCCGCTTCCAGAACCCGCGGGGTCAACTGGGTCCGCGAACGGATACCAAGCACATGGACCCCGCCGATACGCTCAATCAGCAGATCTTCATCCAACGCCGCCGGCAGGCTTTCGATGTTGGCGTAGCCGCGCTCACGGAACAGTTCCAACGCCGTATCGTGGACGCCTTCCAGCAGCAGAATTGAGATTTTTTTCTTCGACAACGACAATCTGGTCACGGACAACTCCCTCTTGACCGCAGCCCGGTGGCGGCGAGCCCGGAACAATGACCACGTTCCAGCGTGTATGCAACTGCCAAATCCTGGCGAAACTTGTCGGGCAAAAACTTGTCGGGCAAAAACTTGCCGGGCAAAAACTTGAACGAGTGACGCGGCACGGGCTATAAAAGACGGAAGTCATACCGCTGTCGCTTGAGGAAGGCGCATAATCGCCAACCGCTCGACGAGTTTGGTCGGAGGCATTTCAGTCATGTCATCCCAGAGCAAGTTCCGGTTGCTGCCATCCGCCCTCGCCCTGGCTACCGTGGCTGCGGTGGGCGTGGCTTTCGTGATCTTGAACGGGGTTGAACCACCACCACCACCACCACCAACAGCGGTGATCGATTGTCGGATGCCGGTACCGAGCGGTGAACGGTTGGACTGTGGTGCGGTACGGGTGCCTGAACACTGGGCGCTAGCGGACAGCCCCAGCCTTAGCCTATTTTACGCCATCGCCCGCGCCACCGGCCCCAATCCGCGCCCAGACCCTCTGGTTATCGTGGCCGACGGCCCCGGTCTGGCCGCTGGCGACGGCATCAAGGCCGACTGGAAGCGGCTGGCCGACCTGCGCCGTGATCGTGACATTATCTACCTGGATCAACGCGGCACTGGCCGTTCGATTCCCGATCTGTCTTGCCCGGAACTGTCGTGGTTCGCCATCCACCACGGCAATCTGACCAACGCCGACGCCGAGGCCTGCCTGAAGCGGCTGAAGAGCGGCGGTTACGATCCGGCCGCGTTTTCCACTTACGAAAGTGCCCGGGATCTGGCCGCCCTGCGCCGCGCGCTCGGATTTGAACGATGGTCTCTGGCTGGCACCGGCTATGGCACAGTTCTCGCGGTGGAAGTGGCCAGACTCGATCGCAAAGGCGTGCGGTCTTTGGTACTCGATTCCCCGACCCTGGCCCGGGCCAGCACGTTAGACAGCGTGCGCATGGAGGCGATTGAGCAGGCTTTCCACCGCCTGTTCGCCGACTGCGCCGCCGACCCTGGCTGCGCTGCGGCCGCAGGTTCCGGCACCGGCACCGACCTTGAGGCGGCGTTCAGGGCCCTGACCATACGGCTCAACACCACGCCACTGACAGTCAAGCGTAGCGTCCAGAGTGAGCCGGTACTGGATCATTGGACGTTGGCCAATGTTCTGGCCGATCTCACCGACCTGCTCGGCAGCACCGACCGCGCCGGCCGGGTGCCGTGGCTGATACGACAACTGCTGGCGGCCAGCGCCGACCCGGCCATACTCTCGGCCCACACCATCAACTGGCTGACCGAAGCCGACCAGCCCATGATCAAGCTGGCCATGGGCCTGAATGCCGCCGTGATTTGCCGAGAAGTCCAGCCCTGGATCGAACCGCGTAGCGCCCGCTCCAGCGCGCTCACCCATCTGCCGTTCGTCAGCCCGGACACCATCGGCCTGGAACACGACGTTTTCTGCCCGGCCTGGGCCTTGCCGCCGCTTACCCACGACGAACTGGCCACCGCCGAGTGGCAGCCGGCAGTGCCCACGCTGCTGCTGACTGGTGCCTACGACACCATAACCCCTTCGGTCCAAGCCGAGGTTCTGGCCCGCAGCCTGACCGGAAGCACCGTGATCCGCTTTGCCGGGTTGGGCCATGATGTCATCTCCGGAGCCGGGCCTTGCGCCGTTGGGTTGATTGCCACCTTCCTTAATCAGCCCGAAACCGGGCCGATACTTCCCCCCTGCGCCGCTGCCCTGGCCAAACCGCATTTCGTAACCCCGGACACAACCGCCGCAACCGCTCCTGCGGCACAGGTACCGGCACCGCTACCGCCGGTCACGAAGGCTCCGGTTTCCACAGTGCCGGCTCCTCCTCCCCCAGTTGCCACCTCGGCCACACCAGCCCAGCCTAGCCCGCCCGCTCAGCCCATCCAGCCCACCCAGGTCGCTACGTTGTCGCCGCCGACGGTACCCTCGCCGCTGCCGATTTCGGCTGCCACCAGCACTCAATGCAACTTTCAGGTGCCGCAAGATGAGTTCTTGGAATGTGGCCGGCTCCGGGTTCCGGAAAACTGGAATCATCCCGAGGGCGTTCAGATTTCCCTATTCTTCGCCGTCGCACGCTCCGCGACCACCAGTTCACGCGCCGAGCCGCTGCTGATTTTGAACGGCGGGCCCGGTCAGGCCGGCAGCGACCTGATTGCCAGCGACTGGATACGGATGATGGAAATCCGTAAGACCCGCGATGTGGTCTATGTTGACCAGCGCGGCACCGGCCGCTCGCAACCGGCGCTGTTTTGTTCCAAACTTAATCCGGTCAACTACTGGCACGGCGGCCTAACCCCCCAGGACGCGCTTGATTGCCTGCGTCCGTTCAAGGACAGCGGACATGATCCAGCCGCGTTCAATACCACCGAGAGCGCCCGCGACCTGATCGCGCTGCGCAAATCGCTGGGTATCGCCCGCTGGAATGTGCTCGGAACCTCCTATGGCACGATTCTGGCCATGGAACTGGCCCGGCAGGACACCTCGGCCGCGATTCGCTCCATCGTGCTCAACTCGCCGACCTCACCGCGCGCCAGTTGGCTGGATCTGGACCGGATGCGCACGATCCAAACGGTCTATCAGCAGGTGTTCAACGACTGCGCCGCCGACCCCGCCTGTGCCGCCAGCTATCCCGAACTGGATCATGTGTTCCGTGATTTGGCCCTGATCCTCAACGCGGCACCACTGCCGTTCAACTATACCGACCCACGCAATGGCATCACCTTCCAAGCCCGTTTTACCTTCACCCATCTGACCGACATCATGACCATGATGATTGGCAACGGCACCGGCGCGGCTCAGGTTCCTTCGCTGCTGACTCAGATCCACCAGATTACGCTAGGCCAAAGCCAACGTAACAATGCGCTGTTGGCCTGGCTGTACATGCCGTACTGGCGAATGATGGACGTGCTCGCCTATGGCCTTAATGCCGCGATCGGCTGCAGCGAGGTGCGGCCGTGGGTTAATCCGGTCAAAGCCAGGGCCGAGGCCGCAGCTTATCAGCCCTATGTGATGGCTCAATCGATGGAGTTGGATTACGATGTGTTCTGCCCGGCTTGGAATCTGCCCAAGGTGCCGGAAGCGTTCCGAGAACCGGTAACCAGCGCCGCGCCAACCCTGTTGCTGACGGGCACCTACGACACCTTGACCCCAACCTCCCTGGCTGAGTCACTGGCCAGCACCCTGAGTTCATCTCAGATTTTGCGCTTCCGTGGCCTGGGGCACGACGTGTTTTCGGTCAGCGCTTGCGCCCGCGACTCGGTGGCGCGGTTTCTGGCCGATCCGGCTCACCCGGTTCCAACCTCCTGCGTCGAGCAGTCGGCCCCGCCCCGGTTCGTACCAGCGGTGATTCCGCCCAAGACATAATACCCGCAATACCCGCAAACCTGATGACCGACAGACATGCCTTCGGCGACTGGGGCTTTGCCCTGAACCCACTTCATTTGGGACCAATTTATGACCGTCCGGCCAAGCTTCCTTGCCCTCCTGGCGGCGACAGTCGGGCTGCTGCTAACCCTGACCGCCCTTCCGGCGTCGGCGACCACCCTTGATGCCGTTCGCCAGCGGGGCGCAGTGCGCTGCGGCGTGTCCGGTGGGTTGGCCGGATTTTCCCAACGTAACGGTACCGGCACTTGGCAGGGATTCGATGTTGATTTCTGTCGCGCGGTTGCCGCTGCGGTGCTGGGTGACGCTACACGGGTTGAATTCGTGCCCTTGCCGGTACAGCGCGGACTGGACAGCCTGGCCCGCAGCGAAATCGATCTGCTCAGCCGCAACGTCACCATCACCCTGAAGCGGGTCACGACACTTGGCCTGCACCCGGTCGGCGTGACTTTTTTCGACGGTCAGGGCTTCCTGGTCCACCGAGCCAGTGGCCGTCACACCATCCGCCAGTTGAACGGTCTGCGCCTTTGCTTTCAAAGTGGCACCACTGCTGAAGATAACCTGAAGGAACACTTTTCCGCCCGCAACCTGAGCTTTACTGCGGTGGGTAAAAGTGAGTTCCGGGATCTGATCACCGCTTTTCTGGCCGGCGAGTGCGAGGCGATTAGCGCCGATTCCTCGGCTCTGGCCTCGATCAAGGTTTCGACTCCGGCTCACGATCCCGAAAGCTTGGTCATCTTGCGCCAACGCATTTCCAAGGAACCGTTCGGACCGTTGGTCCGCAAGGGCGATGACGCCTGGCTGGAAATCGCCCGCTGGAGCCTGATGGCGATGATCGAAGCCGAGGAACTCGGCGTGTCGCGGCGGACGGTCGAAACCTTGCGCGGTTCCGAAAACCCCCGCATCGCGCGCCTGCTCGGCACCACGCCTGGGCTGGGCGCGGCCTTGGGACTGGATGAAAGCTGGGCGTACCGGATCATTGCCCAGGTTGGCAATTACGGTGACAGTTTTGAAGCCAACCTGGGCCAAGGCAGCCCGCTTAAACTTGACCGTGGACTAAATGAGCTGTGGACTCGAGGTGGGCTACTGGTCGCGTTCCCGCTGCGCTGAGAGGCTAAAAATGTATCGCTTGCGCGATTGGGCGGCAGCCCAATCGTGACATACCTGGGTCGTTACGCCGAATTTAGAATTGCCGCTTGATGATGCCGGTCTCGCGGGGTATGTCGGGACTTTGCTTCTCGTATCGTCAGGAGTTTTAGCCCGTGACCGTAGCCGCCGCCGTTGTTGCCAGTATGACCGGATTTGGCCGCGCCGAGGGCCACGACGAAGGCATCGCCTGGACGATCGAGGTTCGCTCGGTCAATAATCGCGGCCTCGATATTCGTTGTCGGGTACCGGCCGGATACGAAGCGGTGGAAGCCCTGGCCCGGACCGAACTGCCCAAGCGGATCAAGCGCGGTGGGATAACGCTCAACATTACTTTTACGCGCCCGATCAGCGGTGGACAGGTACGAATCAACCGTGACCTGCTGGCCCAGGTCCTGGCGGTGGCGCGCGAACTGGAAGGCGCCGGAGCCGCACCGCCGCGCCTGGATGCGCTGCTGACGGTGCGTGGCGTGATCGAGGTGGTTGAGGAAAGTGTTTCGGAATCGCGCGAAGCCCTCAGCGCCGCCCTGGCCACGGGACTTAGCCAGTCGCTGGACCGCATCATCGCCGACCGCGCCGCCGAAGGTACCCGCCTAACTGCGGTGCTGGCCGAACAGGTCAATGAAATTTCTCGCCTGACCGAAGCCGCCACTCGTACCGCCGCCGCTCGGCCAGAAACGCTGGCGGCACGGCTACGCGGGTCGATCGCCGCGCTTTTGGAAGCCGTACCGGGTTCGGCGACGCTGCCGGAAGAGCGGCTGGCGCAAGAACTGGCGCTGCTGATTCAGCGTGGCGACGTGCGTGAGGAACTGGACCGGCTGCGCAGCCATGTTGCCGCAGCGCGCGATCTGTTGGCCGAAGGTGGCTCGATCGGCCGTCGGCTGGATTTCCTGTGTCAGGAGTTCAACCGCGAAGCCAACACTCTGTGCGCTAAATCGAGCGACACCGAGTTGACCCGGATCGGGCTGGCGTTGAAGGCCTCGATTGAACAGTTCCGCGAACAGACGCAAAACATCGAATAACCCGACATCGAGTAATCCGCCATGACCATCTCCCCCTCTGCGCATTCGCCCGACCGGATGGCGGGCGTTGTCCGCCGTGGCCTGATGCTGGTGCTGTCCTCGCCCTCGGGGGCAGGCAAGACCACGCTGGCGCGCCGCTTGCTGGAACGCGACTCTGGCATCGCGATGTCGGTCTCGGTCACGACCCGTGCCCCACGGCCGGCGGAGCGCGACGGCATCGACTACCATTTCCACGACCGCGCCGCCTTTGACCGCATGGTCACGGCCGGCGAATTGCTGGAACACGCACTGGTCTTCGGCAACTGCTATGGCACGCCGCGCGCGGCGGTAGAGGCCCAATTGCGTGCTGGTCGCGATGTGCTGTTCGATATTGACTGGCAGGGCACTCAGCAATTGGCGGAAAAAGCCCGCGACGATCTGGTTTCGGTGTTCATCCTGCCACCGTCGGCCGAAGAACTGGAACGACGTCTGCGCGGCCGGGCTCAGGATTCTCAAGCGGTGATCGCCCAGCGCATGGCCCGCGCCGCTGACGAAATGAGTCACTGGCCGGAATATGATTACGTCATGGTTAACCATGATATCGAGGTTAGTACCGAAGCGGCACTGTCGATTTTGCGCGCAGAGCGGTTGCGGCGGCGACGTCAGACCGGGCTGTCCGAATTCGTCATGCAGTTGCAGGGCCGCGATTAGACCTTATGCTTCAGTTCCCTTCCCCCCAGCCCCTAGCGGCGACCTGGTGGCATCCGCCGCTGGCCGCGCTGCTGTTCCTGACCCGGTTGCCGCTACCTCTGCCCGCCACTTTGACCATCACCTGGACCAGTGCCATGATGGTTTGGTTTCCGCTGGTTGGGGCCGGGATCGGTCTGGGTGGTGGGGTGGTGTTCGCCATTGGACTATGGCTTGGCCTGCCCTGCCCTCTCGCCGCGACCGTAACCCTAGCGGCGATGCTGCTGCTTACCGGCGGCTTGCATGAAGATGGGCTGGCCGATCTGGCCGACGGCCTGGGCGGCGGTGGCACGCGGGAACGCAAGCTGGAAATCATGCGCGATAGCCGTATCGGTAGCTATGGCGCGCTGGCGCTGATCATCGCCCTGCTCACCCGATACCAGAGTCTGACCGCGCTGGCCGATCCGCTACGGGTGACAGCGGTGCTGGTGGTATCTGGAGCGGTGTCGCGTGCGGCCATGGTCGTCCTGGCCGGTTGGCTGCCACCGGCCCGCAGCGATGGTCTCGGCCGCAGCCATGGCCAAGCCTCGGGAACCGTGGTGTTGGCCGCTGTGGCCTTCGCGAGTGTGATCGGCGAAGTAATTCTGGGTTCGACGATGGTGGTGCCGGCTCTGGTCTGCACGCTGGCGGTGTTGATACTGGGATTGATAGCCCGTTGTCACTTGGGCGGCCAAACCGGTGACGTGCTCGGTGCCGGTCAGCAAATCGGCGAAGTGGTATTTATGCTGGCAGCCGTGGCTAAGATATAGGCTGAATCCACTCCATTTGAGAAAGATTCAAACGTTATGTCCCGTACCCAGACCGTGATCACCCGCTGGTGGTGGGTGCGCCATGCGCCAGTGATCGGTGCCGGCGGCAAAATCTATGGCCAACGCGATCTGGACGCGGACACCTCAGACACCGGCCGCTTCACCACACTGGCCGCTATGGTTCCGCGCGGTGCGCTATGGCTGGTTTCACCCCTGCGGCGTACCCATCAAACTGCCACAGCGATTCGCGCCGCCGCCACAGATTTGGCCCTCAATCCGCAACCTAGAATAGTTCCAGAACTAATTGAACAGAACTTTGGCGCGTGGCAAGGGTTGAGCCACGCCGAAATCGATGCCGACAACCGGCCGAGGACGCAGCGGTTCTGGGCGACTCCGGCGATGAGCCGTCCGCCTGGTGGTGAGAGTTTTGCCGAATTGACACAACGGCTAGCACCAGCGCTCGCCGAGATCAACCACACAGAGGGTGGGCGCGACATCATTGCCGTGGCCCATGGTGGTACCATCCGCGCGGCGCTGTCCGTGGCACTGGCGCTTGATCCGGAAACCGCGCTACGCTTCTCGATCGATACCTTGTCTTTGACTAGACTTGATCATATCTCGGTTATCGGACACCCGCCGGTTTGGCGAGTGGTAACGGTTAACCACAGCTCCGGACGGTTCTAAGCGCGCATGAAGAAGAAAATTTCCCCTGAAGCGTCTGAAGCTCTGCGCCAAATCGACGTACACATCAATCCCTTGTGGCAATTGGGACGCAACGCCTTGCTGGCATGGACGATCTGCAAGAGTGGAATCAAGGTGCTGGTGGTGCCGGTGCAGAAGCTGCTTGGCTTTGTTTCCGAGCAGCCGGTTCTGCTGCACGGCACCCGGTTTATGGAAGAGAAACGTTTCGCGACCGTGGCCGACTATACAAGAGTCGAGCCGATCCAAATTATGACCTCACTTAAGATCGGCAATACTGAGGCCGCCGATGTGCCATGGCAAACGGTCGAAGGTTTAATTCGGCGCTATTCGATCAGCGAAACCCTTGCCCGGGCGGTAATGCTGTTCGACATTGTGGGGTTTTCCAAGGCAACACCGATTCAGCAGATCGGCCGGCTTAACGCGCTGGAATACGCGATCAACGCTGGCCAGCGCCAAATGACGGTGTGGGGTGTGCCAATCGACATTGCCCGCTCAACCACCGGCGACGGTTTTTATGTCTGGAACCGCAATCTGGGCCTCGGGGCCGATTTGGCTCTACTGGTTTTGCTGATTCTGGTTTTGGCCGAGAATAACCTTGACCGGTCCCAGGATCGCTTTGGATTGTCGC